>DAOUEG010000072.1:0-16028 GCA_034430495.1 Dehalococcoidales bacterium | reverse complement strand
TCCGTAATCTGCTGGGCGCTGGCGACGGCGTTGTCCGCCGCCTCCCGCACGTTCTGCTCGGACGTCTGGGCGGACTCCCGGGCCTGCTGGGTCGCGGCCTCGATGGCGGCGACCGCCTCGGCCCCCTGCTGCTCCGCCTTGGCGGCGGCCTCGCGGACGTTCTCCAGCGAGGTCTCGGTCGCTTCCTTGGTGGCCGCAGCGAGCTCTTCCACCCGGGCGACCGCTTCCCGGAACCGCGCCGCGGCTTCGTTGGCGTTGGTCGTGGCTTCCGCGGCCACGGCCTCGACCCGGGCGCGGCTCTCGCCGGCTTCCCTGATGGTGGCCTCGGAGGTCTCCTTGGCCGTCTTGATGGCGTTCGCGGTGAGCTCCCGGGTTTCTTTGGCTATCTCGTCCGCGTGTTGGGTGGCTGCCTGGACGGCCTGCTGGGTGGCCTCGCTGGCCTGCTTGGCCTCGCGGCCCAGGGCCTCGATGCGGAGCGTGGTATCATGGGAGGCGCGCTGCGAGGCCTCGGCCACTTCCCGGGCCACCTTGCTGATGGTCTCGGCACGGGACGCGGTCTGCTCGGCGGCGCGGGCGGCCACCTCGGCGGACTCGCGGGTGGTCTTGCTCGTCTTCTCGGCCCTGGCCACGGTGTCCCGGGCCGTCTTGTTGGTGGCCTCGGCTATTTCCCTCGCCTCCCGGGCCAGCTTCTCGGCGCGGGCCGCCGCCTCCTTCGCGGCACGGGTGGCGTCCTCCGCGGTGTCACGGGCCGTGCGCACGGCGGCCTCGGCCTGGCCCACGGCGTCACCGGACGTTTCCCGGGCGTTCTCGGCGATGCTGCGCGCTTCGCGGCTCAGCTCGTCAACGCGGGCCAACCCCTCCTGCGAGAGGACGAGGGCGGATTCCGCCGCCTGCATGGCCTCCTGGCCTATCTTCTCCGCCCGGCCGACGGCCGCCTCGAAGGCCTTGGACATGTTGTCCGCCGTCTCCTGGGGCCGGCGGGCGACCTCCTCCGCCTTGGCGATGGCCTCCTTGGCGATGCGCACCGTCTCGTTGGCGCGCTCCTGGGCCTCGGCAACGAGCTTTTCCGCCCGCTCCACGGCCTGCTTGGCGGCCTTGGCGGCGTTCTCCGCGGTCACCCTGGCCTCTTCGCCCATGATCTCGGCCTGTCGGGCTGATTCCAGGGCGGTCTGCGTGGAACGCTCGGCGGCCTGGCGCGCGGCGCGGCTCAGGGCCTCGGCCCGCTGGACCGCCTTCTCGAAATTGCTGATGTTCCCTTCCACGTTGGGGGGTGTGTCCGGACTCATGGTACCTGCTCTTCAGGGGCTGCCAGATTCAACATAGCCCATTATAGACCCAGTATGCCACATTTTCAATGCACCTGCCAGAGCGCCGCATGGTGGTCAGCTACGAAATCCTCCCCGTGGTAGTACTAAAATACGGAGTTACGCGGTTACGTACTTCGATTGACAATGAGCCTCGGTTGTGGTAAAAATGGCATAACGTAAATGGGCGCATGAGGTGAATCATGAAACTCGTGGTTGTTGGTCTCGGGCAATGTGGCGGCAGAATTGCCGATGAGTTTGCCCGCATGAATAGCAGAGCCAAGAGCCGGCGCGGTATTACCATCGTGACCGGATGCTTCGCCGTCAATACGGACGCGGCTGACCTGAGCGGCCTGTCCGCCATCAGCAACGATCACCGCCACCGCATCCTCATCGGCAGCCGCAAGACCGGCGGCCACGGCGTCGGCAAGATTAACGAGGTGGGCGCCGAGGTGGCCCGCGAGGACGCGGACAAGGTCATTGACGCCATCCGCACCACCAAGAAGTTCTTTGATACGGACGCGTTCCTGCTCATCGCCGGGACGGCCGGCGGCACCGGCTCCGGCGCCATCTCCGTCCTCACCCAGCACCTCAAGGAACGCTACATTGACAAGCCCATCTGGAACCTGCTCGTGCTGCCTTTCGAGCACGAGGAATCCACCGAGGAGCGCACCGTCTACAACGTCGCCACCTGCCTCAAGTCCTGCTACTCCGTGGCGGACGCCGTCTTTCTGGTGGACAACCAGCGCTACGTCCGCAAGGACTCCTCCATCCAGACCAACCTCTCCAAGATTAACAGCATGATCTCCGAGCCCTTCTACAACCTGCTCTGCGCCGGCGAGGAGAAGAAGTCCAAGTACATCGGCGCCAAGCTCATTGACGCCGGCGATATCACCCAGACCGTCACCGGCTGGACGGTCATCGGCTACGGCAAGACGGACGCCCCCATGTTCAAGTGGCCCGGCGTCAAGAACGACTTCCGCAAGAAGGGCACCGAGATCCAGAAGGGCATCCAGGCCATGGACGAGGCCATCAGCGAGCTCTCCCTCAAGTGCAACCCGGCGGACGCCCGCCGCGCCATGTACCTCGTCTCCGGCCCGGCCAAGGAAATGAACATGGACATGGTCAAGGAGATCGGCGACTACATGCGCGACATCGCCCCGGAGGCCATCATCCGCAACGGCGATTACCCCCGCGAGCGCGGCATGGTGGACGTCACCATTCTGCTCTCCGAGCTCAGCGACGTCGCCAAGGTGCGCGACTACTATTCCCGCTCCACCGACCTCATCCCCGAGTTCAAGAAGCGGCAGGAGGAGACCGAGGGCCGGCTCCGCGAGCTGGACGACGCCTCCAAGGACATCCCCTCCCTGCTCCAGTAACCGTAACCCGACCGTGAACCCGAAGCCCCGCCTCTCGGCGGGGCTTTTTTTTGTGGCGAAGGGCCGCTCCCGCCTCGCCGCGCGGTTGGTCATCCCGCCGATTTACGGTATAATAGCGGGTATGGCGTCACAAGTCTTTTACCGCAAGTACCGCCCCCAGACCTTCAGCGACACGCTCGGCCAGGAACACGTCACCCGCACCCTCCTCAATGCCCTCGCCAACGACCGCATCTCCCACGCCTACCTCTTCTGCGGGCCCCGCGGCACCGGCAAGACCACCACCGCCCGCATGCTCGCCAAGGCGGTCAACTGCCTCACCAGCGGCCGGGGCGAGCCCTGCAACGAGTGCGCCATGTGCAGGGACATCACCGAGGGCCGCTGCCTCGACGTCATCGAAGTGGACGCCGCCTCCAATCGCGGCATTGACGAGATGCGCGACCTGCGGGAGAAGGTCAACTACCAGCCCAACCAGGCCCGCCGCAAGGTCTACATCATTGACGAGGTCCACATGCTCACCAAGGAGGCCTCCAACGCCCTCCTCAAGACGCTGGAAGAGCCCCCGCCCCACGTCATCTTCGTCCTCGCCACCACCGAGCCCCACAAGCTGCTCCCTACCATCCTCTCCCGGTGCCAGCGGTTCGATTTCCACCGCCACACCCAGGCGAACATCGTGGCGGAGCTGAGCCTCGTCTGCAGGGAAGAAGGCATCGAGGCGGAGCCGGAAGCCCTCAACCTCGTCGCCAAGGCGGCCACCGGCTCCATGCGGGACGCCCTCAACTTGCTCCAGCAGCTCAACACCTTCTACGGCGCCAGCATTACTTTGCGGCAGGTGCAGGACCTGCTCGGCATGTCCGGCGACCAGCGCGCCCGCGACCTCGTGAAAGCCATCGTGGACGGGGACGTCGCCGCCGGGGTCGGCATCGTCAGCGCCGTCCAGGCGGACGGCCTCGACCTGCGCCAGTTCAACCGGGACACGGTGGAGTACCTGCGGCTGCTCCTGCTCGCCAGGACCGGCTCGACCCGGGCCGCCGACCTCACCGCCGAGGAAGCCGCCGCCCTCAAGGAGCTCGCCGGGCGCGCCACCCTGCCGAGGGTGCTCGCCGCCGTCAAGCGGTTCGGCCAGCTTGATAGCGAGCTCGATACCTTCTCCACCTTGCCCCTGGAGCTCGCCATCGTGGATACCGCCCTCCCCGCCGCGGAACCGGCCCCGGCCATACAGGAACCGGCGCCGCCGCCGCAGGCCGCCCGGACCGGCCCCGAACCCACCCGGCCGGCCGCCCCGCCGCAGCAGGGACCGGCCCCCGTGGCCGAAAAGCCGAAGCGTAACCCCGCGCCGCAGGCCGGACCCGCCCCGGCGAAGCAAGAGCCGGAACCGGCGGCCATCGGGGACGTCATCGAGCAGCTGCGGGGCCAATGGATACAGATGGTCAACGATGCCCCCGCCGGCCTCTCCAAGACCCCGGCCGCGGCGCTGCTGCGGAGCGGCTCCAAGCCGGTCAGGATCGAAGGGGATTGCATCGTCCTCTCCTTCAAGTACAATTTCCTGAAAGAGAAGATGGAGCAGATAGACAACCAGAAGAACGCGGAAAAGATAATCAGCAACTTCCTGGGACGCGCCTGCACGGTGCGGTGCGTCTACGAGCACGAGAACAACCACCTCGTCAAGGCGGCGCTGGAGCGCGGCGCCCAGGTCGTGGATACGGAGGAAGCATGAACCGACGCATGTTACAGCAGGCCCAGCAGCTCCAGGCCCAGCTCATGAAGGCCCAGCAGGACCTGGCTAACCTCACCGTGGAGGCGAGCGCCGGCGGCGGCGCCGTGACCGTCACCATGAACGGCCAGCAGGCCATCCTCTCGGTGAAGATCTCCCCGGACGTCGTTGACCCGGAGGACGTGGAGATGCTGGAAGACCTCGTCCTCTCCGCCGTCAAGGAGGCCCAGGCCAA
Organism: Dehalococcoidales bacterium; assembly: GCA_034430495.1. GTDB lineage: Bacteria > Chloroflexota > Dehalococcoidia > Dehalococcoidales > RBG-16-60-22 > DAOUEG01. The sequence continues at coordinate 11,399 of DAOUEG010000072.1, read as the reverse complement.
GGCCCTGGAAGCCTCCCAGAAGATGATGGGCGGACTGACCGGCGGGCTGAATATTCCGGGGTTAATGTAGGATTATGTCATTCTGAGCCCGCCTGAGGCGGACGAAGGATCCCGGTGGGGGGAGGGGCGTTCCCCTGACCGCCCCCGGATTCTTCGGTCGCTCCGCTCCCTCGGAATGACGGCTCAAACGCATATGATGAAAAATAACCAGGAACCCCCCGCCAGAGACGCCATCGGCCGGCTGGCCCAGGAGTTCAACAAGCTGCCCGGCATCGGGCCCAAGAGCGCCCAGCGCATCACCTTCTACCTCCTCCGCGCCTCGGCGGAGCAGGCCCGCGAGCTGGCGGATTCCATCACCACCCTCAAGGAGAAGATAGCCCTCTGCTCGGTCTGCTACAACGTCACCGAGCACGACCCCTGCCCCATCTGCGCCAGCGGCCAGCGGGACGCCGGCCTCATCTGCATCGTCGAGCAGCCCCAGGACATCGTCGCCATCGAGCACACCGGCGTCTACAAGGGCCTCTACCACGTCCTCCACGGCGCCCTCTCCCCCGCCGAGGGCGTCGGCGCCGACGACATCCGCATCCGCGAGCTCACCGACAGACTGAAGGACGGCACCGTCCGCGAGGTCATTTTGGCCACCAACACCAACCTGGAGGGCGAGCAGACCGCCATGTACCTGAGCCGCGTCATCGAGCCGCTCGGCATCCGCGTCACCCGCCTCGCCCGCGGCCTGCCCTACGGCACCGAGCTGGAATACGCCGACGACGTCACCCTCACCCGCGCCTTCGAGGGCCGCTCCCAGGTCTAGTCCCCGCCCATTACGCAGAGGAGGTTGTCCCGTGGACTGGAACCCCTCGCTCGCCCCCGGCGTCTGGAACGGCTGGCTCTTCATGCTCGTCTTCCCGCTCCAGTGGCTGCTCGTCGTCATCCTCCCCGGGCACCTCGCCGAGCGCACCAGCCACGCCCCGGACGTCAACCGGGACCGCCGTGACGTCATCATGAGCTGGCTCACCCAGGGCCTCTGGGTCGGCGCCACCATCCTCTCCGTCTTCGTTCCCTTCCGCACCGGCACCGCCTGGGTCTGGGTGGGACTCGGCGTCTTTGCCGCCGGGCTGGCGGTCCTCGTCCTGGCTTCGCTCGCCGTCGCCGCTACGCCCCCCGGCCGGCCGTTTTCCACCGGCGTTTACCGCTATTCCCGCCATCCCATGTACCTCTCCATGCTGCTCGTCTACCTGGCCGTCAGTATCGCCGCCGTGTCCTGGCTCTTCTTCCTCGTCACCGTGGCGACCTACTTCCTCCAGGGCTACCAGGCCGCCAAGGAGGAGACGGCCTGCTGCGAGCGCCTCGGCCAGGCCTACCGCGACTACCGGGCCGCCACGCCGAAGTGGTTCGGCACCCCGACCGGCTGAAACGGCCGGTCTCTTGCGCCCCCTCGCGTCCTCCCCTATACTTGGAGCATGGACAACGAGGGCGGCTTCAATCTCTACAAGTTCACCGCGGAGTTCTACGACCCCACCTACGAGGTGGCCTTCGCGCGTACGAAACGGGAGGACATCGCCTTCTACGTGGACTGTCACCGGGAGGCCGGCGGCGCCACGCTGGAGGTGGCCTGCGGCACCGGCCGCGTGCTCATCCCCTGCGCCCGCGCCGGCGGCGCTATTACCGGGCTGGACTTCTCCGCCGCCATGCTGGACGTCTGCCGCGCCAAGCTGGCACAGGAGCCGGAGGAGGTCCGGGAGCGCGTCACCCTCGTCGAGGGGGACATGACAGACTTCGACCTCGGCCGTACCTTCGGTCTCATCACCATCCCCTTCCGCCCGTTCCAGCACCTCCTGACCGTCGCGGCCCAGCGGGCCTGTCTCGCCGGCGTCCGCCGCCACCTGGCCCCGGGCGGCCGCTTCGTCTTCGATGTCTTCCACCCCAACCCCGCCTACCTGACCGAGCCGCCGGACTTCGGCGCCGCCCGCGTTGACATACCGGAAACCCCGCTGCCGGACGGGCGCACCGTCAGCCGCGCCAGCCGCATCACCGGCTTCCACCGCGCCGCGCAGTACAACGATATCGAGATGTTCTACGACGTCACCTGCCCGGACGGCCGGCGGGAGCGGCTCGTCCAGTCGTTCCCCATGCGCTACTTCTACCACTACGAGGTGGAGCACCTGCTCGAGCTGTGCGGCTTCCGCGTGGTGGAACTTTATGGCAACTTCGACCGCTCCCCGTTCCGGGACGATTCCCCGGAGATGATTTTCGTGGCGGAAAAAGCCGGGAGTTGAGAGGGACTGCGTCCCTCTCGGAAAAATGACTCCCCCTATCCTGCGGCACGCCTCGTCAGGAGAGAGGGATACAGGGGGTGAGGTCCCCCGGAATAATCATGCCTGAACCCCGTAACTACCAGACGGAAGCCGTCGTCATCAAAAAGACGAAGCTCGGCGAGGCGGATACCATCCTCACCTTCATGACGCCGGACCTCGGCAAGACCCAGGGGTTCGGCAAGAGCCTCCGCAAGACCACCTCCAGGATGGCCGGCCACCTCGAGCTCCTCACCCACAGCACGGTGAGCTTCGCGAAGGGCCGCAGCATCGCCACCATCACCGGCGCCCAGACCATCCACGCCTTCCTCCCCCTCAAGAGCGACCTCTGGCTCACCGCCTGCGGGGTCTACGTGGCCGAGCTCGTCAACTACTTCGCCGCCGAGCACCAGGAGAACGCACCCCTCTTCGACCTCCTCGTCGCCACCCTCTCCCGCCTCTCCGACGGCGACGACCCCGACTTCGTCCTGCGCTACTTCGAGGTACACCTGCTCGATACGGCCGGCTACCGGCCCCAGCTCCGGGAGTGCGTCGTCTGCCACAAGCCCCTCGAGCCCGAGGTCAACTTCTTCACCCCGCCGTCCGGCGGCCTCTTCTGCCCCTCCTGTCACGCCGCCCAGGGCTTCGGGCAGGAGGTCTCCCTCAACGCGCAGAAGGTGCTCCGTTACTTGCAGGGGAACGATTACACGTCCTCGTCCCGCGTCCGCCTGGAAGCCCCCCTGCTGAGGGAGATAGAGGGGCTGCTGATGCAGCTGCTCCGCTACCACCTGGAGCGCGAGGTGAAGTCCGCTACCTGGCTGGATACCCTCCGCAACCAGATGGCGCAGTTCGCCCGTCCGCCGGAAAAGCCTTCGGGACCCGCGGACGGCTAGTCCACGTACTTCGTTTCGTGGTTCTCCCCGAGCGACATCATGAGCACGCCGTAGGGGCGGTCCACCCACCGCGTCACGATGGGATTGTGCGGCGTCCCCGCCGGGATGACCACCGCCGTCGGCTTGTCAATGATGTGCCGCTCGTGCTCCGCCCCCAGGTCCATCTGGATTTCCGCGCCGAGGTAGTCAATGTCCGCCGGCTCGGTCCCGGCGAAGACGAGCACCTCGTCATGGGGGTGGACGTGGGCGCCCTTGCCCGGGCCGCGCATCCAGGCCCCCGGCTGCGTGTGGATGGTCCAGCAGAAGTTGACCTTCATGCCGAGCAGGTCCTGCCCGAACAGCCAGACCGCGTCCTCGTTGAGGCCGGGACCGGGTTTCCAGTCGCCGCCCGCCATCTCCCCGTAGACGGCCTGCCGCTCCCTGGAGAGCCGGTGGCCGTTGAAGGTGTTGGGCTTCATCGTCACCACGTAGTCGTCGTAGAGGTTGCCGTGGGAGACGGTGTCCTCGCTTACGTGGACGCGCTTCTTCCCGAAGGAGGAGTTCATCGGCGGACGGCGGCCGCTCGCGGCGGCGGCGCCCATCCGCGCCTGTATCTGCGCCTCGCTCACGCCGTCGCCGAGCCAGCGGCTCGTCGGGTCCGGGCCGAGCGAGATGATGAAGAAGCTGTAGCCGATGGGATTGCTCACGTCGAGCGTCACCGAGGGACAGTGGTAGAACCCCGCCGGGGCGACGACGCAGGTGGGCTTGTCGAACGGGTGTATCTCCAGCTCCTTGCCCAGGCAGTACTGCAATTTGGCCCCGAGGTACTCCGGCCGGTGCGGGTCCAGCCCCACGAAGACGAGGCACTCCGGGTACGGGTGGACGTGCGGGTCCATGCCGGGGTGCCAGTCCCCCAGCCCCGTGTAAAAGCCCCAGGAGAAGTTGAGCTTGACGCCCTCCATGTGGTCCCGGCCGTTGAGCCAGCGGTTGACGTCCGCGTTGCCGGTGTTCCGGAACATGTTCCCGGCGCTGGGCATCTCCGCTATCTTCAATGGTTTCAGCAGGTGTGCGTAGTTTCCGCTTGCCATCGTTTCATTCCTCCGCGATGATTAATCGACCCACGTCATGCCCGGGTCCGCGCCCAGATTGATGGAGAAGAAGGCGAAGGGCCGGTCCACCCAGTGGGTGACGAAGGGCCCGTGCGGCACCCCGGCCGGCATGACGACGACGGACGGCTCGGTGACGCGGAGCCGCTCGTGCTCCTTGCCGATGTCTATCTCTATCTCCGCGCCGAGACTGCCGGGGCGGGACGGGTCCGTCCCCACGAAAACGAGCGCCTCCCCGGCGGGATGGACGTGGGCGCCGACGCCACGGTGCCACAGCCCCGGACTGCTGAAGAAACCCCAGTCCATGGTGGCGGAGAGCCCTTCCAGGTCCTTGCCGTGGAACCAGGCCAGGTGGTCGGCGTTGCCGGGCCCCAGCTGCATCTTCGGCCCCGTGCCCGCCGACGGCGGCACCAGCAGCTTCTTGCGCTGGATGATGATAGCGTCTTTCAGCGGTTTCACCAGCCGCGCCAGGGTTTTACCCTTGGCGGACGCCAGGCCCGCCGGGGCCTTCTCCGGCGTGTCGGTGAGGCCGACCCGGTAGCAGGCGAACCCCCGCGGGCTGTACATGCGGGTGGTGGTCACCGGGCCGTGGGGCACCCCCGCCGGCACCACGACGACGGTCGGTTCGCTGAAACGGTACGCCTCCAGGTCGTTGCCGAGGCAGTACTCCACGTCCGCCCCCAGGTAGTTGATGGCGGCCGTGTCCAGCCCGACGAAGAACTGGATTTCCGGGTACCGATGGGCGTGGGGCTGGTCCTCGCCGTACCAGCGGCCGAGACCGTCGTGGTACTCCCAGGTCAGGCTCAGGCCGAGCCCTTCCAGGTGGTCGTGCCCGTTGAGCTGGGCGATGTTGGCCGTCTCTTTCCCGGTGTTGTTGGCCTCGTAGTAGTTCTTCGGCCGGCCTCGTGTCCCCTTGAAGCCGAGCGGTTTGATGAGATGACCGTAGCCTGTCATGGACCCTCCTCCCGGTACGGCCGCGCCGTACCCGTCAACGTCGTGAATGGGGCCGATTTCGTACCATCATACTCCTTTCCGGTCGCCGTCAACAACCTCCCCGGAGCCGCGGTCAGGCGTCCTGTCATTCTTCGTGAAAAGCCGGGTTCTTCGATCCTTCCGGTTTCATCGGGATTCCCTCGGAATGACATCGGCGGCCAGACCGCCCCCTGAAAACGCGACAAAATTCGCTTTACCATGCCGCCGTTTACCCCTTATAATAGAGCATCCGCCCCTGAAACCGGGGACGGCGCAGTGGAAGAGAGCGGAACCGCCATGCCATCACGATTGGACGATATCAACCAGCAGCGTCGCGAGACCCTCGCCCGCCTCCGCGAGCGCGGCGTCAGGCCGTACCCCAACAACTACGACCGCACCCACACCACCACCGGGGCCGTCGCCCTCCTCGAAGCGGAGGAGAAGACCGCCGCCGCGGAGGGCCGCCCCGCCAACCGCGTGCCCGCCCCCGGCGAAAAGCCGCTCCGCGTGGCCGGCCGCATCACCGCCATGCGCAAGATGGGCAAGAGCTCCTTCCTCGATGTCCGGGACGGCGTCGGCCGTATCCAGCTCCTCATGCGCAACGCGGACTTCAGCGACGCCCAGAAAGAACTCTTCAAGGACCTCGATATCGGCGATACCATCGGCGTCGAGGGTCACGTTATCCGCACCCGCACCGGCGAGCCGACCGTCGCCGTGGCGGATTTCACCATGCTCTCCAAGTCCCTCCGCCCCCTGCCGGAGAAGTGGCACGGCCTCAGCGATACCGAGACCCGCTACCGCCAGCGCTACCTGGACCTCATCGCCAACACGGACGTTAGAGACCTCTTCGTGACCCGCAGCCGCGTCGTGGCCGCGGTGCGGCGCTTCATGAACGGGCGCGGCTTCCTGGAAGTGGAAACCCCCGTGCTCGCCCCGGACGCCGGCGGGGCCCTCGCCGCGCCCTTCATTACCCACCACAACGCGCTCGACCGGGACTTCTTCCTCCGCATCGCCCTGGAGCTCCACCTCAAGCGGCTCGTCGTCGGCGGCTTCGATAAGGTCTACGAGATCGGCCACGTCTTCCGCAACGAGGGCATCTCCACCACCCACAGCCCGGAGTACACATTGCTGGAGAGCTACCAGGCCTACGCGGACTACCGGGACGTCATGGTGATGACGGAGGAGATGGTGGCCGCCGTCGCTCAGGAGGTGCTCGGCACCACGACCATCACCTACGGCGGGCACCAGATTGACCTCGCGCCGCCCTGGCGGCGCATCGCCCTCCGCGACGCCGTCAAGGAGTACACCGGCATTGATTACGCCAGCTACCCCACCGCCGACGGCCTGCGCGAGCGCCTGCGCGCCAGGGGGCTGGAAGCGCCGCCCGACCTCAACTGGGCCAAGCTCGTGGACGAGATGCTGAAAAACCACGTCCGCCCCGGCTGCATCCAGCCGACCATCGTCTACGATTACCCCGTCTCCATGTCGCCGCTCGCCAAGACCAGGCCCGGCGAGGAACGCGTCGCGGAGCGCTTCCAGGTCGTCGTCGGCGGGAGCCTGGAGATTGCCAACGCCTATAGCGAGCTCAACGACCCCGTCCAGCAGCGGGAGCGCTTCGTGGAGCAGGCCCGCGGCCGCCACGGCGACGATCCGGAGCAGTGGACCATTGACGAGGACTATTTGACCGCCCTCGAGTACGGCATGCCCCCCACCGGCGGCCTCGGCGTCGGCATTGACCGCCTCGTCATGCTCCTCACCGACCAGACCTCCATCCGCGAGGTCATCCTCTTCCCGCAATTAAAGGAGAAAGGCTAAAGGTCCGTATTCTGAATAAGACCGGGAGGAAGGCTCTCCCCTTTCCCGTCTCCTCTCCCCTCCGTGGGAGAGGATTAAGGTGAGGGGGCTCAACGCGATGAAAGATGACCGAACGGTACTCGCCAGGCGGCTCCGTGGACGACAAACGGAAGCGGAGCAGGTACTCTGGTTCAAACTGCAGAACCGGCAGGTGGGAGGGGTCAAATTCCGGCGGCAGCAGACTATCGGGGACTTCATCGCTGACTTCGTCAGCTTCGAGGAAAAGCTCATAGTAGAGGTTGATGGAGGCCAGCACCAGTCGCTGACCCGGGAAAAGGATAAAGTCCGGACCCGGTGGCTGGAGAGCCAGGGATTTCGTATCCTGCGTTTTTGGAACAATGATGTGCTGGAGAACATGGACGGAGTTTTATATACTATCCAACGATCGCTCGACCGGGGTCTTCACCCTCACCTGAGCTCTCCCGTCAAGGGAGAGGAAAGTTAGGAGGCGTAACATGGCCGGAGATATCAGGCTGGCCGCCGCCTGCGGCCTCTACTGCGGGGACTGCGAGTTCTACCCGGAGACGTGCGCCGGCTGCGGCTACATCGAAGGCAAACCCTTCTGGGCCGCCCGGTTCGGCATGGAGCACTGCGCCCTCTACAACTGCGCCGTCAACCGCTCCGGCCTGGAGCACTGCGGCCAGTGCCGGGACTTCCCCTGCCATGATATTTTCCTCAGCATGCGCGACCCCAATATGACCGACGAGGAAGCGGACGCCTCCTTGGCACAGCGGCAAAAAGACCTCCGCCGCCGCCGGGAGATTGGCACCGCCGCCTGGGCCGAGGACCGCGAAACGACTGAGAGATGAGGTGCGGCCATGCTTGATATTAAATTTATCCGTGAGAACCCGGATAAGGTGCGCCAGGCCGTCTCCGACCGCCACGATACCGCCCCCGTGGATGAGATACTGGAAGTGGACGTGGAGCGCCGCAAAAAGGTCGGCGAGCTGGACAACCTACGGCAATCGCGGAATATTGTGTCCCATCCAAATAAACTCACTCAAGATTTGAGATTATTCCTTAATGATTTTGATGCTTTCGCAGAACTTTCTATCTCCAATAACACTCTGACTTCCGAACAAGCAAGGGAAGTAGGCCGTCTACTTCGGAGTGAAATCCAAAAACTCGAGGAAGAGGTCCGCACCCTCGACGCCAGGCTCAACGAACTCCTCCTCCAGGTGCCCAACCTGCCCCGGGACGACGTGCCCGTCGGTAAGGGCGAGGACGAGAACGTCCAGGTGCGGACGTGGGGCACGTCGCCGGAGGTTGACTTCGAGCCGAAACCCCACTGGGACCTCGGCGAGACCCTCGGCATCATTGATTTCGAGCGCGGCGTCAAGATCTCCGGCTCCCGCTTCTACGTCCTGCGCGGCCTCGGCGCCCGGCTCCAGCGCGCCGTCATCGCCTTCATGCTGGACGTCCACACCGGCGAGCACGGCTACACGGAGATCTATCCGCCCTCCATCGTCAAGCAGGAGTGCATGTGGGGCTCCGGCCAGCTTCCCAAGTTCGATGACAACATCTACCGTGACGTCGAGGACGACGTCTGGTTCGTCGGCACCGCGGAGATACCCCTCACCAACCTCCACCGGGACGAAATCCTCGCCGCCGGGGACCTCCCCATTCGCTACTGCGCCTACACGCCCTGCTACCGCCGGGAGAAGATGTCCGCCGGCAAGGACACCCGCGGCATCAAGCGCGGCCACCAGTTCGATAAGGTGGAGATGTACAAGTTCACCACGCCGGAGACCTCCGCCGCCGAGCTGGAATCGCTCACCCGGGACGCCGAGGACGTCTGCCAGCGGCTCGGGCTCCCCTACCGCGTCCTCGAGCACTGCACCGGCGACCTCGGCTTTACTGCCGTCAAGTCCTACGATATTGACGTCTGGGCCCCCGGCTGCCGGGAGTGGCTCGAGGTGTCCTCCTGCTCCAACTGCTCGGACTTCCAGGCCCGCCGCACCAACATCCGCTACCGCCCGGAGAAGGACGCCCGGCCCCGGTACGTCCACACCCTCAACGGCTCCGGCCTCGCCCTGCCGCGCATCATCATCGGCATCATGGAGAACTACCAGCAGGTGGACGGCTCCATCACCGTGCCGGAGGTCCTGCGGCCTTTCATGGGGACGGACCGCATCGGTTAGCCATCCGGCGAAGCTGCCGCGCCCCCCCTCTTGACAGGACGCCGTCTTTTGCCTATGATACCTAGAAATATTACGTACCTAGTACTTCTAGGTAGGCAAAGGAGGGTTGGCCCGCATGAAAGTTCTCGCAATCATTGTCGTCATTCTCGGCCTGGCAAGTCTGGTGATGGGCATCATCCTGGTCATTAACTCCGGTCCGGCGCGGGATGAAGTCGCCGAGTCCATCAATCCCCTCACGCTCGCGAACCTCGATGCCCAGTACGACCAGGTGAAAAGCGCCCAGATGCAGATGGCCCAGCAGGAAGGCGCCGCCATCCAGCAGGGCAACCCGAGCAGCGGCTACGTCTGGCTGACCCTGCAGCGGACGTCGCTCGGCCTGGCCCGGTCCAACGTCGGCCTCGCCAACCTGACCCAGATTCTCGGGTACGTCAACATCGTCATCGGCATCGCGCTCGTCATCGTGTCCCTCGGCATGATGCGCAAGACATCCACCGCCTGACGCCCCGTATTCGTCACGACCCGTCCGTGCCCCGGGGGCCGGCTCCCGGGGCATGGCGCTTTCGGCTGCCATCCGCTATAATGGTGCCGAATCGCCCCACGGGAGGGAACGCATGCCCGAAAGCTATACCGTGACGATTACCCTCGTGTCCAACAACCGCCCCTGCCACGCCGGCCACCGGATAGGCCAGCAGTGGACCTACGACTACTTCACCCCGGCGGGCATGTGCAGCTCCGCCTGGCATACCGTCTACCCCTGGGCCATGACGATGGCCGCCGGCGGCGTCTTCCCCTGGCAGGAGGACCCGGAGGTCATGCGCGTCTCCTGCCCGGACTGCGAGGTCCAGAATATCTTCGAGCTGCGGCGCGTCCCCGCGGAAGCAGCCGGCCCATGACGAAGCACCTGCTCCGGCTGGCCCTGCTCGTCCCGCTGCTCGTCATCGCCGCCGGGCTGGCGGCCTGCAACCGCGGCGTCACCGTCACCGACGCCGGCGAGGTGACGAGCTGGCAGTTCGACTTCGCGGACTTCTCCCGCCTCGATATCTCGAACGCCTTCGTCGTGGACGTGCGGCCCGCGGACGACTACAGCATCAACGTGAGCGTGGACCGGGCCGTGTTCGAGTACCTCGTCGTGGAGAAGCGCGGCGATACCCTCCACATCGGCCTGGAGAACGGCAACACCTACCTCAACACCACCCAGCGGGCCGCCATCACGCTGCCCGCCCTCCGCGAGCTCACCTTGTCCGGCGCCTCCCGCGCGACGGTGGCGCGGTTCGCCGGGGCGGCCTCCCTCGACCTCAACCTCTCCGGCGCCAGCCGGGCGGAAATCAGCACGGACAGCCTGGATAGCGCCAGCTTCGAGCTCTCCGGCGCCAGCCGGGTCTCCGGCAGCCTCAGCGCCGCCTCGTTCAAGCTGAAGCTGAGCGGCGCCAGCTCCGCCAACCTGGACGGGAGCGCGCCGCAGCTGGAAATCAACGGCTCGTCGGCCTCCACCGCCGACCTCAAGGACCTGCCGGCCACCGCCGTCAAGGTGGCCCTGAGCGGGGCAAGCACCGCCTTTATTGCCGTGACGGACCGTATTGACGCCACCCTCAAGGACGGCTCGGTGGTCACCTACCTCGGCAACCCCAAGATGGGCAACCTCGATATCTCCGGCGCCTCGACCATCCGCCGGGCCGATTAGTCCGGCGCCGTCGCCAGGCCGCGCTTCCGCCGCAGCAGCACCGTCAGGATAATGGTGCTCCGGGCGGCGGTCAGGTCGTGGGAGACCACCTCCCAGCCGTCCGGCACCGATTCCGGCAGGTGCGCGATGACCTCCGCCAGGGACGCGGTGAGACCCTCCTGGTCTTCGAGATGGGAATAGTGGGGGTCGATGCCCGGCTGCTCCGGCGTGAGGTATTCCACGAGGATTTTGTAGTCGTAGGGATGGCTGCTCATAGAGACCTCCCCCGGCCCGCTTCCGGCGGACCACCGTGGTAGTCCCGTTATACCGTGGGCGGCGGCGGTTGTCAAGAGCACCGCACCGTTCGCCAGTTTGGTCATTCTAGGGTATAATAGAGCCAGCCGCGGAGGGGTGTCCGAGCGGTTTATGGTGACGGTCTTGAAAACCGTTGTCCGCCTCTGGCGGACCGCGGGTTCGAATCCCGCCCCCTCCGCCAGCCTTTT
>DAOUEG010000071.1:0-14890 GCA_034430495.1 Dehalococcoidales bacterium | reverse complement strand
CGTAGATGCGCTTGACGTTGGGGGCCATCTTCCAGGTGAGCGTCCCGGCGGTGATCATGAGGTCCGCCTGGCGGGGCGAGGCGCGGAGGATTTCCATGCCGAAGCGGGACAGGTCGAAGCGGGGCCCGTTGACGGCGATAAACTCGAAGGCACAGCAGGCCGGGAAGCAGATGGCCGGCCACAGCGCCGAGCGCCGCGCCCAGTTGATGACCCAGTCGGCCGTCGTCAGCACCAGGTTGCGCTTGACGTCTTCCTGCTCCAGCCAGGCGTCCGGGTCCGGGATGGGCTCTACCGCGGAGCTTTTGAGGTCTTCGATGATTTGCCCCTCGTGGAGGTCAATTTCATCCGGCGAATAGATAGGCTCGCGGTAGTTGCTTACTTCCATTCAAGGACCTTCTTCTTCCAAGCGTACAGGTATCCCACCAGGATGATGCCGACGAGCACCGCGATGGTAATGAGGCTGGAGGCGCCGAGCGCCCGGAGCTGTACCGCCCAGGGGTACAGGAAAACGACGAGGACATCGAGCGCCAGGAAGATGAGGGCGTAGAAGTAGTAGTGGAAGTTGAACTGCACCCACGTCTTGCCGATGGTCTCGACGCCGCATTCGAAGATGCTGCTCTTGGTGGGATTGGGGCGGCTCGGGACGATTTTCGCGAAACGGAGGAGGATGGGGATGGTGACCATCAAGAGGGCAAAGAGGACGGCCACGATGAGGAAGAGCCCGATTGTTCCGTAATTCGCCAGCAAAATGCGCCCCTGATTAACTACTTGATATGGCGATATACCCGGTTCAGGTAGGGCACTACCGGCTCACGAGGAAGGCCGGTCGGCTACCCACGCAAGTATACCACAGACATTTTACCCATTGCAACGGCCGGACGGTGGCCTCCTATCGCATCAGGCCGTACTTCTTTGCCACGGCTTCCAGGCCCGGGATAGCTTTTTCCAGCAGCTCGCCGGTGACACAGTAGACGAGCCGGAAATACCCCGGCGTCCCGAAGGCCACGCCCGGCACCGTCAGCACGTGGTGCTCCCGCTGGAGCTCGTGGACGAAGGCGACATCGTCCTCGATGGGCGTCTTGGGGAAGATGTAGAAAGCCCCCTGCGGCTTGTTGACCGTGTAGCCCATGCGCTTCAGGTTGTTGTAGATGAAGTCCCGGTGCCGCTGGTACTCCGCCACGTTGATGGAGACGTCCTGGAGCCCGCGCACCACGTTCTGCATGAAGGCCGGGGCGTTGATGAAGCCGAGCGTCCGCGTGCAGAAGGTGAAGCCCACGATGAGGTCGTCGTGGTCGGTCGCCTCCGGGTGGAGGGCGATGTAGCCGATGCGCTCGCCCGCCACGGACAGGTCCTTGGAGTGGGACGTGGCGATGATGCTGTGCTTGTGGAAGCACAGCGGCGAGGGGTAGGTGAGCCCGTCGTAGATGATTTTCTTGTACGGCTCGTCGCTGACGATGAAGATGGGATGGCCGTGCGCCGCCTCCTTCTTGCGGAGGATGTCGGCCATCTTCGTCATCAGGTCGGCGCCGTAGACGACGCCGGTGGGGTTGTTGGGCGAGTTGATGAGGACGGCCCTGGTGCGGGCGTTGATGGCTTTTTCCAGCTCGTCCAGCCGGGGCAGGAAGTTCTCGTCCGAAGGCACCACCTTGACGACGCCGTCGTGGTTCTCCACGTAGTTGAAATAGTCCACGAACCACGGCAGGAAGACGATGACCTCGTCGCCGGGATCGAGGATGGTCTTGAGGGCCACGTTGATGGCCCCGGCCGCCCCGCAGGCCATGATGATGTTCTTGGAGGTGAGTTTGACGCCCGTCTCCCTGGTGAGCTGGTCCGCCACCGCCTGGCGGGTGGCCGGGTAGCCGGCGTTCTCCATGTAGCCGTGCTGCCCTTTGATGGGGTTATCCACGAGGTCCCGGATGGCCTGGAAGAACTCCGGCGGCGGGTCCATGACCGGGTTGCCGAGCGAGAGGTCAATGACGTTCTCCGGCCCGAACTCCTGCTTCATCTTGATGCCCTCTTCGAACATCCGCCGGATCCAGGAGCCGACCTCCATGCCCTTCCTGACGCGGTTAGATACCGACACCTTCGATTTCCTTTCTGCCCAGGTCGAACGCTTTCAGGTTGATGTCCACCAGCCGCTCCGGCAGCCGCTGGCGGATGCTCTCCCGCCAGACGTCCGCTTCGAGCGGCGCGAACACCGAGAAGCAGCCGAGCATGAAGATGTTGAGCGTCCGCACGTTGCCGAGCTCCTTGGCCCGGGCGTTGCCGTCCACGAAATAAACCTGGTCGGTGCGCCGTTTGAGGGCGGCCTCGATTTCCGCCTGGGGCGGGTACGTCTCCTGGCCGAGGCCGCAGGACAGCGGCGGCTGCATGTAGTCGTTCACGATGGCCACGCTGCCCTCGTGGAGGTAGTGGCCCCAGCGGGCCGCCTCCAGCTTCTCGAAGGAGAGCATCAGGTCCACGTCCCCGTCGCGGATGATGGGCGACCAGACCTTCGACCCGAGCCGCACGTGACTGGTGACGCTGCCGCCGCGCTGGGCCATGCCGAGCGTGTCCGTCTTCTTGACGTCGAACCCGGCCCCGAGCGCCGTCTCGCAGATGACGTCGCTGGCGAGGATGACGCCCTGGCCGCCGACACCGGTGATGAGGATGTCCATTTCTTTCGTCGCTACCGTCATGGCCCCTTCCTAAATCGAGATGGCTTTCTGCGGGCAGAGCTGCTCGCAGACGCCGCAAATGTCACCGGCGCAGAGCGCCGGGTCAATGTATTCCTGCCCGTCAATGACCTGGATGGCCCCGCAGCCCAGCTTGAGACAGTACCCGCACTGGACGCATTTCTCCGTAGCTATCTTGCGCGGGTGCTCCCGCCGCTTGTTCTGCACGGCGCAGGCCCCGCGGACGATGACCACCGAGACCTGCGGGGCGTCAATGGCCGCCTTGAGGTTGTTGCGGAGCTCCTTCACGTTGAAGGCGTCCACCACCCGGACGTCCTCCACGCCGAGGCCCCGCACCACGTTCTCCAGGTCCACGGCGTAGGTCTCCGCGCCCTGGGCGGTCTTGCCGGTGCCGGGGTGCTCCTGGTGGCCGGTCATGGCCGTGGTGCGGTTGTCCAGAATCATCACTGTGATGTGGGCCTGGTTGTAGACCGCGTCCAGCAGGCCGGTCATGCCGGAGTGGAGGAAGGTGGAATCGCCGATGACGGCGACTATCTTGTGCTGCTCGCCGGCCTTCTCCATGCCGATGGCCTGGCCGATGCCGGCCCCCATGCAGGCCGTCGTATCGAGGGCGTTGAGCGGCGGGTAGGCGCCGAGGGTGTAGCAGCCGATGTCCCCGGTGATGACGATTTTCGGCTCCTGCGGCCCGGTATTCTTGGGGTCGAGCAGCTTGCTCCGCTGGCCGAGCACGTTGAGGGTGAAGTAGGCGGCCGTGTGCGGGCAGCCCGGACAGAGCAGCGGCGGCCGCCGCGGCAGCCCGGCGGCCGGGTCGAGCGTCTCCACCAGCTCCGAGGCCGGCAGCAGCCCGGCGCCGGCGCTCCGCTCCGAGACGATCCGCGTGTTGAGCTCCCCGACGAGCGGGAAGACCTCCTTGCCGGTGACGCTGATGCCCAGCGCCTTGACGGCCTCTTCCAGGAAGGGGTCGAGCTCCTCGATGACGACGGTCTTTTCCACCCCCGCCGCGAACTCCTTGATAAGGTTCTTGGGGAGCGGCCAGCTCATCCCCAGCTTGAGGACGGAGGCCTCCGGGAAGACCTCCTTCGCGTAGTTATAGGAAATGCCGCTGGTGATGATGCCGAGCTTTTTGTCGTTCCAGGTGATGGTGTTCATGGGGAACGTCTCGCTGTACTCGGCCAGCTTGGCCAGCCGCTCCTCCATGAGGACGTGCCGCGGCAGGGCGTTGACCGGCAGCATGACGAACTTCTTCTGGTTGTAGTGGAAGGCCGGTTGCGCCTGCTTCACCTTCCGTTCGCGGTCGGCGTTCACCACGGACTTGGAGTGGGAGATGCGCGTGGTGGTGCGGAACATGACCGGCGTATCGAACCGCTCGGAGATGTCGAAGGCGTAGCCCATCAGGTCGTAGGCTTCCTGGCTGTCGGCCGGCTCCAGCAGCGCCACCTTGGCCAGCCGGGCGTAGTGCCGGTTGTCCTGCTCGCACTGGGAGCTGTGGATTTGCGGGTCGTCCGCGCAGACGAGCACCAGCCCGCCGACCACGCCGGTGATGGAGGCCGCCATGAACGGGTCCGCCGCCACGTTGAGCCCCACGTGCTTCATGGAGACCATGGCCCGCGCGCCGGTGTAGCACGCCCCCAGGGCCACCTCCATGGCGACCTTCTCGTTGGGGGACCACTCCGCGTAGATGTCCTTGAACTGGGAGAGGTTCTCCAGTATCTCCGTGCTCGGGGTGCCGGGATAGGCGGAAGCTGTCTGGACCCCGGCGTGGTACGCGCCGAGGGCGATGGCCTCGTTACCGGACAGCAACTGTGGTTTCTTTTCCATCATGGTTCACGCAAAACTAAGATTTTTCTGTGTTTCCGTCCCGAAACGGGAAGTCCGGGACGGATATGCTGCGCATTAGAACACTATTATACGCGCCTGGTGCTTATTTTACCACACCGCAGCCCAGCCTGCCAAACAGGGCGGCTTGCGCCGCCGCCTCTAGTCCGCCGCCGCCCCGTATGGTAGGATAGAGGGGCGATGGAAGCACCCTGGTACCAGCGCACCGCGGAAGAGACCCTGGCGGCCTTCGGTTCCGGTGAAGACGGGCTGGCGCCGGATACTGTCGCGGAGCGCCTCGCCGAGTACGGCCCGAACCAGCTCGAGGAGCGGAAGAAGACCTCCCCAGTCGTCGCGTTTCTTTCCCAGTTCCTCAGCCCGCTCATCTACGTGCTTATCGCGGCGGCTATCATTTCCTTCGTCGTCGGGCACTTCACTGACGGCTACGTCATCGTCGGCATCCTCATCCTCAACGCGACCATCGGCTTCGTGCAGGAGTCCCGCGCCGAGAAGGCGATGGAAGCCCTCAAGAAGCTCTCCGCCCCGCGGGCCGGGGTCTGCCGCGCGGGACAGCAGGAAGAAGTCCCCACCGCCGACCTCGTGCCGGGCGACGTCGTCCTCCTCGGCGCCGGTGACCGCGTCCCGGCCGACGGCCGCCTCGTCAGCGCCAGCAACCTCAAGGTGGACGAGGCCACCCTCACCGGCGAGTCCGTCGCCGTGGACAAGCACCCCCGCCCCCTCTCCGGCGAGCTCGGCATCGCCGAGCGTAAGAACCTCGTCTACACGGGCACCGTGGTGACCTACGGCCGCGCCGCCGCGGTGGTGACCGCCACCGGCATGGCTACCGAGATGGGCCGCATCGCCGCCGGGCTGCGGGACGTCCCCCCGGAGCCGACGCCCCTCCAGAAAAACATGGCCAAGCTGAGCCGGTACCTCGTCGTGCTGCTGCTCGGCGTGCTCGCCATACTGGTGGCGGTCGGGCTGCTGCGCGGCCTCGGCTGGCTGGAGGTCTTCCTGCTGGCGGTGGCCGCCGCCGTCTCCGCCATCCCGGAGGGGCTGCCCGCCGTCTTGACGGTGGTGCTGGCGCTCGGTATGCGCTTCATGGCCCGCCGCAACGCTGTCGTCCGCAAGCTCGTGGCCGTGGAGACCCTCGGCTCGGCTACCGTCATCTGCTCGGACAAGACCGGCACGCTTACCCTCAATCAGATGACCGTCCGCCGTACCTATACCTGGCGGCGCTGGACGGACGTCACCGGCGAGGGCTACGCCCCGGAGGGCCGCTTCGAGCGGGACGGCCGGCCGGTGGACCCGTCTGCGGAGAGCGACCTCGACCTCCACCTCCGCATCGGCGCGCTCTGCAACGATGCCACGGTGAGCCAGGACAAGGACGGCGCCTGGCGCATCTTCGGCGACCCCACCGAGGGCGCCCTCGTGGTGGCGGCCGAGAAAGCGGGCATGCCCCGCCGGACGCTCGACCGCGACTACCCCCGCCTCGACGAGATACCCTTCCAGAGCGAGAACCTCTACATGGCCGTGCTGGCCACCTTCCACCCGGAGGGGAAGGGCCGGGTCGCCTACGTCAAGGGCGCGCCGGAGCGGGTGCTCGCTTTCAGCTCCCACCGCCGGGAAAACGGTAGCGTGGTGCCCCTCTCCGGCGAGGACCACCGGGAGATAGAGGAAGCCGCCGCGGACATGGCCCGGGCCGCCATGCGCGTCATCGCCACCGCCTACGTGGAGCTGCCGGACGAGACGGCCGAGCTCGACGAAGAGCACATCAGGGAAAAGCTCGTCTTCGTCGGCCTGTCCGGCATGGCGGACCCGCCCCGGGACGAGGCCCGCGAGGCGGTCCGGCTCTGCCGCCGCGCCGGCATCCGCGTCATGATGATTACCGGTGATAACCAGGTCACCGCCGGGTCCATCGCCCGGCAGCTCGGGCTGCCGGAGGGCCGCGCCGTGACCGGCACCGAGCTGGCCGCTATGTCCGATGACGCCCTCGCAGAAGAAGTGGAGGGCATCACCGTCTTCGCCCGCATCGAGCCCATCCAGAAGCTCCGTATCGTCACCGCCCTCAAGAAACGGGGGCACATTGTCGCCATGACCGGCGACGGCGTCAACGACGCCCCCGCCCTGAAGGCCGCCAGCATCGGCATCGCCATGGGCATCACCGGGACGGATGTCGCCAAGGAGGCGGCGGATATGACCCTGGCGGACGATAACTTCGCCTCCGTCGTCGCCGCCGTGGACGAAGGCCGGGCCATCTTCAACCGGCTCCGCAACGTCCTCTTCTTCCTGCTCAGCACCAACATCGGCGAGCTGCTGGCCCTCATCCTCTCCATCCTCTTCGTCGGCCAGACGCCCGTGCTGCCGGTCCAGATACTCTGGAACAACGTCGCCACGGATACCGCCGTGGCGCTGCCGCTCAGCGTCGAGCCCAAGTCCGGCGACGAGCTCCGCCAGCCGCCCCGGCACGCCGCCGTCGGCATCGTCTTCCCCGGCCTGTTGCTGCGCGTCCTCTTCATGGCGTTGATGATGGGCTTCGGCTCGTTCATCGTGTTCCGCTGGGCGTTCACCCACCAGGGCATTGACGAGGCCCGCACCCTAGCCTTCACCACCATCGTTACCTTTGAGTGGTTCCGGGCCTTCAACGCCCGCTCCGACGAGCGGACGGTTTTCTCCTTGGGCCTGCTGAGGAACCGGGTGCTGGTGGCCTCGGTGAGCGTGGCGGTGGCCCTTCAGGTCTGCGTCATCTACCTGCCGCCGTTCCAGGCCAGCTTCCACACCGTGCCCCTCACCTGGCGGGACTGGCTCATCGTCCTGGCGGCCGGCGGCAGCCTCTTCGCCGTCGAGGAAATCCGCAAGGCTCTCTTTCCGCGGCTGTTCAGCATCGGCAAGTGGCAGCCGGCCCGCCGGCACCGGGAGACGGCGTCTTGACAGCTACCGGGGGCTGGATTACGCTGACAGGGGAGTAGCACGATGATGCCGCAAGGACGAATCTGGGACCGGGACGCGCTCGGCGAGCTGGTGCGGCAGCGCCTCGGCGAGCGGCGCCTCATCGTCGTTTCCAACCGGGAGCCCTACGTCCACGCCAGCGAAGCAGGGACGATCACCTGGTCCCGGCCGGTCGGCGGCCTGACCGAGGCCCTCGACCCCGTCATGCAGGCGTCCGGCGGGTGCTGGGTGGCCCTCGGTACCGGGGACGCTGACCGTGACGCCGTGGACACCGGTGACCGCGTCGCCGTGCCGCCGGACGGCCCCAGCTACACGCTGCGCCGCGTCTGGCTCTCCGACGAGGACTACCGCGGCTACTACCTCGGCTTCGCCAACGAGACCCTCTGGCCGCTCTGCCACGCCGCCTACGTCCGCCCCGCCTTCAACGAGGCCACCTGGGAGGCCTATCGCCGTGCCAACCGCGTCTTCGCCGAGGCCGTCCTGGAGGAAGCCGCCGGCGGTCCGGCGGTGGTGCTTGTGCAGGACTACCACCTCGCTTTGCTGCCGGCCCTGCTCAAGGAACGGCGGCCGGACCTGACCGTGGGGCAGTTCTGGCACATCCCCTGGCCGCCATGGGAGGTCTTCCGCACCTGCCCCTGGCGGGACGACATCGTCACCGGCCTGCTCGGTACCGACCTGCTCGGCTTCCACGTCCCGGCCTTCGGGCGGAATTTCAAAGAGGCCGCCGGGCGCTGCTGCCCGGCCGCGGCGGGCGGGACGGTCGTCGAGGCCTTCCCCATCAGCGTGGACTTCGAGGCGATTTCCTCCCGGGCCGCCGACCCCGCCGTCGAACTGGCCATGTCGGACCTCGTCCGCGAATATGAGCTGGAAGGCAAGTACGTCGGCTTCGGCTTGGACCGGCTCGACTACACCAAGGGCATCCCGGAGCGCCTCGTCGCCTACCGGCGCTTCCTGGAAGACAACCCTGATTACCTCGGCAGCGTCGTCTTCATCCAGGCCGGCATGCCGAGCCGCACGCAGATAGACGCCTACCAGGACCTCGGTTTCCGCATCGAGGGCCTCATCGCGGACATCAACGAGACCTTCGGCACCGCCGTCTGGCAGCCGGTCGTGGCGCTTTCCCGCCACCTTTCTTCGGTGACCCTCAACGCCCTGCGGCGGCTGGCGCGCTTCTGCATCGTCAGCTCCCTCGACGACGGCATGAACCTCGTCGCCAAGGAGTTCGTGGCTGCCCGCAGCGACGAGGACGGCGTCCTCCTCCTGAGCGAGTTCGCCGGGGCCGCCGCCGAGCTGCCGGAGGCGCTCCTCGTCAACCCCTACGATGTCGCCGGCTTCGCCGCCGCCATCAGGCAGGCCCTGGAGATGCCGGAAGAGGCCCGCCGCGACCGCATGCGGGCCCTGCGCGAGACGGTGCGGGAGAACAATATCTATAAATGGGGCGCGGGCATCGTGGCGCGGCTGCTGGAGCAGGCCGCCTGATGGAGCACCTCTTCACCGCCTGGGAACAACTCGAAAGCGCCTGCCGGACGGCCGACCGCGTCCTCGTCCTGGCGGACTACGACGGCACCCTGACGCCCATCGTCTCCCGCCCGGAGGACGCCGTCCTCTCCGAGGACATGCGGAACCGCCTCATTCTGCTCGCCAGCGTGCCTAAGGCTACCGTCGGCGTCATCAGCGGGCGGGAGCTGCTGGACGTGGAATCGCTGGTGGCCATCGGCGGCCTCTACTACGCCGGCAACCACGGCCTGGAGATGGACGGGCCCGGCTACAGCTACCTCAACCCGGCGGCGGAGCAGGCCCGGCCGCTCCTTCAGGAGCTGCGCGGCCGTTTGGCGGAAGCCCTCGCCGGCATCGAAGGCGTCGTCCTGGAGAACAAAGGCCTCGGCCTCAGCGTCCACTACCGCCTCGTCGCTCCAGAAAAGGAGGCCGGGGTCGAGCGTATCGTCCGGGAGTTGGCCGGAGCCCTCGTGGCCGCCGGCAAGGTGCGCCTCTCCACGGGCAAGAAGGTCTGGGAGCTGCGCCCGCCGGTGGACTGGCACAAGGGTAAGGCCGTGGCCGCCATCCGCGCAGAGGTCGCCCGGGAGTTCTCCGCCGCGAACATGCTCACCATCTTCCTCGGCGACGATGTCACCGATGAGGACGCCTTCAAGGTGGTCGTTCCCCCGGACGGCTGGAGCGTTTACGTGGGCGGGCCCTCGCCCGCCTCCGCCGCCCCCTGGTACCTGGAGAGCCCGGCGGAGGTGGCGGACCTGCTGGAACGGCTGGCCGGCCTGACCTGACTACTTGATGTAGCTGATGACGTCCATCTTGCGCGGGGGCGTCGGCGTGTCCGGGTTGGCCTTGTAGCCGAGCGAGACGGAGATGACGTGGCGGTGGTTGTCCGGAATGCCGAGCTCTTTCGCCAGCGCCTTGCCCTTCTCGCCCTCCAGCGCGAACGCCCCCATGCCGAGCATGATGGAACCAATGCCGAGCGATTCCGCTGCCAGGCACATGTTCTGCGCCGCGGCGCCGATATCGAGCTCCGGCCAGCCGGCATCCTCGGCGATGGTGCAGATGACCACCACCGGGGCCTGGTAGTAGACGTTGAAGTTCGGGTCGCTGGCGCGGTCCTTGAACGGCATGTTCGAGTTGGCGATGTTCTCCCGGACCACGTCCATCATCCTGGCGAGCGTGGCCGGGTTCTGGACCACGGTGAAGTGCCAGAGCTGCTGGTTGCGGGCGCTCGGGGCGTAGACCGCCGCCTCGACGATGGCCCTGACGTCCTCTTCCTTGAGGGCGTCCGGCTGGTAGGCCCGGTGGCTGCGGCGGTTGTGGATGGCGGTGAGGGTCTCGTTCATGAAGGTGGTGTTTCCTTTCTTTTCTTGGCGGAGCGGGGTCAGGCCCGGAAGCGGATGGGCTTGCGGCGGGCCCGCACCGTCTCGCCGCTCTTGAGCTCGGCGGGCGGCAGGTCCCCTTCCATAACGTTGTCGTAGATAATGCAGTTGCGGCCCACGCTGTAGCCGGAGGGGATGACGGTGTGCTTGCCGACGAGCGTCAGGCCGCAGTTCAAAATGTCCGGGTGCATCCGGTTGACCCGGTAGTCCTCGCCGGTGCCGACGTGGGTGTCCGGCTCGACGATGATTTCCTTGTCCAGGATGGCGTGGTCAATGACGCAGTTCCGGCCTATGTGCGTGTTGTTCATGATGATGGAGTCCTTGACGAAGGCCCCCTCGCCCACGTGCACCCCCGGCGAGATGACGGAGCGCTCGATGCGCCCCTCTATCTTGCAGCCGTGGGAGAGCAGCGTGTTGGTCACCGTGGCGTTGTCGCCGATTTTCGTCGGCGGGCCCTCCACCTCCTTGGTGTAGATGGGCCAGTCGTCGTCGGCCAGGAAGGACTGGGACATGGCCAGCACCTCGATGTTGGCCTGCCAGTAGCTGTCCACCGTGCCGATGTCCCGCCAGTAGCCGTCGAACTGGTAGGCGAACATCTTGCCGCCGGTCACCATCTTGGGGAACACGTTCCGCCCGAAGTCATGGCCGCTGCGGTTCTCCAGGCTCCGGCGCAGCGCCCCCAGGTTGAAGATGTAGACGCCCATGGAGACTAAATTGCTCTGCGGGTTCTTGACCTTCTCCTGGAACCGGACGATCCGCCCGTCCTCGTCCGCGACGACCGTGCCGAAGCGGTGGAGGTCCGTCTCCGGCATCCGCGTGACGGCCAGGGTGACGTCGGCGCCGCGCTCGCGGTGGAACTCCAGCATCCCGGCGTAGTCCATCTTGTAGACGTGGTCGCCGCTCAAAATGAGCACCTCGTCAATGTCCTCGCTCTCGATGCGGTCCAGGTTCTGGAACACGGCGTCTCCCGTGCCCTTGTACCAGTCCCGCCCTTCCTCGCGGGCCAGGTACGGCTGGAGGAGCCGGATGTTGCGGTCCGGCGGCACGAGGCCCCACGGCGCCCCGATGCCGATGTGCTCCGTCAGGGACATCGGCTGGTACTGGGTCAGCACGATGAGGTTATAGACGCCGGAGTTGACGCAGTTGCTCAGCGTGAAATCTATGATGCGGTACTTCCCCGCGAAAGGTACCGCGGGTTTGGCGCGTTCCTGAGACAGGACGCTCAGGCGCTCGCCCATCCCTCCGGCCAGTATGATGGAAAGTAACCGGTGCACGGTACGCTCCTCCGAATCTCCCTAAGTATGCGAACGACCGTTCAGGTTCATGGTAATATCTAAAGCCCACCCTGTCAACCGGAGACACCGGTCTCAAGTTTCTTCCGCCGCGGCTTTGTACTATAATCGGGGTACGACGAGCGAAAGGCGGTGACGGCATGCCCCTGCGAGCGTTTTTCACCAATATGTCCGCCCCCATGCCCCTCCATCGGAAGCTGTACCTCGTGTTCCGCAACAACTGGATTAAGTTCAGCAAGCGGCAGAGCTGCTGCGGCCACCCCGGCGAGCCCGGCTGCTGACAGACCGCGGCAGACCCCGGTCAGGGGGACGGCGCGGCGCACCACCATCACGCGCCCCGGTAACGGGCGGGAAGGAACGGCATGCGTTACTTTGCCTACGGCAGCAACCTCTCCCGGCAGCAGATGAAGGAGCGGTGCCCGGACAGCCGGCCGCTGTTTCCGGCCACCCTCCCCAACTACCGGCTCGTTATCAGCGGCTGGTCACGGAAGTGGATGGGCGGTACCGCCACCATCCTGCGCTCCAACGGGGACAAGATCCGCGGCGGTGTCTACGAGGTGTCGGAGGCGGACCTGCGCAAGCTGGACCGGTACGAGACCGGCTACCTGCGCCAGAACGTCACCGTCTACGACGAGGACAGCCAGGCCCACGAGGTCGTAACCTACGTCAAGAGCGGCCGGGTCGAAGTCTCCAAGCCCTCCACGTCCTACGGCGAAATCCTGCGGCAGGGCTACCGGGACTGGGGCATCCTCTAGGCCCGCTTCGGGCGGGCGGCCCGGTTTTCCGCGACGTTTTTGCGACATAATTCGATTGTCAATCATCCCCTTTTGATGTACCATGAAAAGGTACCCCCGGGGATGGAAGGAACTGGCTGATGACCCCTCAAAACTTCGATGTGAAAGACCTCACGCTGGCCGGCGTCGGGCGCGAGCGGATTGACTGGGCCTACCGCGAGATGCCCGTCCTCAAGCTCATCCGGGCGCGCTTCGCGAAGGAAAAACCCCTCCGGGGCGTCCGCATCTCCGGCTGCCTCCACATCACCACGGAGACGGCCAACCTCGGCCTGACCCTCCAGGCCGGCGGCGCCGAGCTCGTCCTCTGCGCCTCCAACCCCCTCTCCACCCAGGACGACGTCGCCGCCGCGCTCGTCGAATTTGCCATCCCCACCAACGCCATCAAGGGCGAGGACGATGCGACCTACTACCGGCACATCATGACCGCGCTGGACAACAAGCCGCAGGTCACCATTGACGACGGGGCGGACCTCGTCTCCACCGTCCATACCAGGCGCACGGACCTCATCCCGAATGTCCTCGGCGGCGCCGAGGAGACCACTACCGGCGTCATCCGCCTGCGGGCCATGGCCGCCAAGGGGGATTTGAAGTACCCCATGATCGCCGTCAACGACGCGGATACCAAGCACCTCTTCGATAACCGCTACGGCACCGGCCAGAGCACCATTGACGGCATCACCCGGGCCACCAACATCCTCTTCGCCGGGAAGAACGTCGTCGTCTGCGGCTACGGCTGGACCGGCCGCGGCGTCTCCCTCCGGGCCCGCGGTATGGGCGCCCACGTCATCGTCATCGAGACCATCCCCGTCCGCGCCCTAGAAGCCGTCATGGAAGGCTACACCGTCATGCCGCTGCTGGAAGCCGCCAAGATAGGGGACATCTTCATCACCGTCACCGGCGATAAGAATGTCATTGACAGGCACCACTTCGAGGCGATGAAAGACGGCGCCATCATGGCCAACAGCGGCCATTTCAACTCGGAAATCAATATCCCCGCCCTGGAGGAAATGTCCACCGGCAAGCGCCGCTTCCGCGACTACGTGGACGAGTACACTTTGGCGGACGGCCGCCGCCTCTTCCTGCTCGGGGAGGGCCGCCTCATCAATCTGGCCGCCGCCGAGGGCCACCCCGCGTCGGTCATGGATATGAGCTTCGCTAACCAGGCGCTGGTGGCGGAGTACATCGTCAAGAACCAGGGCAAGCTGGATGTCAAAGTCCACGACGTGCCCCAGGAAATAGATACCGAGGTCGCCCGGCTCAAGCTCCAGGCGATGGGCGTACGGATTGACACGCTGACGCCCGAGCAGCAGAAGTACCTGTCCAGCTGGGAAGAAGGCACCTAGTCCCCGAAAATGTGGAGGAACCATGTCCAACAGTTTCAACAAGGCTGATAACTACGTCTTGACGTCCGAGTCCGTCACCGAAGGGCACCCGGACAAGCTCTGCGACCAGATTTCGGACGCCATCCTCGACGAAATCATGTCCCGGGACCCCTACGGCCGCGTCGCCTGCGAGGTGGCTACCACCACCGGGCTCGTCATCGTCATGGGGGAAATCACCACGAGCAGCTACGTGGACGTCCCCAAGATTGTCCGCGCCGTCGTCGAGGACATCGGCTACACCAGGCCGGAGTACGGGTTCGATTCGGAAGCCGTCGGCGTCATCGTCTCCATCAAGGAGCAGTCCACGGACATTGACCAGGGCGTCTCCAAGTCGCTGGAGGCCCGGGAAAGCTCCGGCGTCAGCCACCTCGACGAAATCGGCGCCGGCGACCAGGGCATGATGGTCGGCTACGCCTGCAACGAGACGCCGGAGCTCATGCCCCTCACCATCTCCCTCGCCCAGCAGCTCTGCCGCAAGCTCGCCGAGGTCAGGAAGGACGGCACCATCCCCTACCTCCGGCCGGACGGCAAGTCCCAGGTCACCGTGGAGTACGATAAGGGCGTGCCGAAGCGCGTCGTCAATGTCGTCATCGGCGCCCAGCACGACCCTGACGCAACCCATGAGCAGATAGAGAAGGACGTCATCGAGAGGGTCATCAAGAAGGTCATCCCGGCCAAATACATCGACGCCGAGACGCAGTACTACGTGAACGGCACCGGCCGCTTCGTTATCGGCGGGCCGGTCTCGGATACCGGCTTCACCGGCCGCAAGATCATCGTGGACACCTACGGCGGCATCGCCCGGCACGGCGGCGGCGCCTTCTCCGGCAAGGACTGCACCAAGGTGGACCGCTCTGCCTCCTACATGGCCCGCTACATCGCCAAGAACATCGTGGCGGCGGGGCTGGCGGACCGGCTGGAGATTCAGGTGGCCTACGTCATCGGCCGGGCCCATCCCCTCTCCGTCTCCGTGGAAGCCTTCGGGACGGAGAAGGTGGACATCGGCGTCATTGACCAGCTTATCAACAAGCACTTCGACCTCCGCCCCGGCGCCATCATCCAGCAGTTCGACCTGCGCCGGCCCATCTACCGCCAGACGGCTGCCTACGG
>DAOUEG010000070.1:0-4698 GCA_034430495.1 Dehalococcoidales bacterium | reverse complement strand
TGGTCAGGTCCTCGACGTTGGTGCAGTCGAGGCCGGGTATCCAGTTGTTGACCCAGAGGACGTCGTTCCGCGGCGAGGGTAACGGCAGCAGCCGGGTGCCGGCAACGCTGCCCATCTCCTTCATCAGCTCCATCCACTTCTCGCGGTTGGCCTCCTGGAAATCACAGAGCTTCTGGTAGTCGCTGTTGCCGAGGCGGAAGACGAGGGCGAGCATAGTGGAGCGGTTGGCCTCCTCCCAGGCACCGTCGAAGGCCGCCCCCGCCGAGGGGAGCAGGTCGCCGTCGCCGGTGCCGTCAATGATGACCTTGCCGAGCACCGCCCGGCGGCCGGACTTGCTCTCGAAGACAACGCCCTTGACGACGCCGTCCTCGACGATGGCCTGGACGCCCCAGGAGTGGAGGTAGAGCTTGATGCCGGCTTCCTCGACCATGTCGTTGAGGACGCACTTCAGCAGCTCCGGGTCCACCCAGGCGGTGTGCTTGATGCGTCCGTTGACGGTGTTGCCCATGAAGCGGGACCACTTCTTGACGAGGGCGGGGTCGTCCGAGCCGATGTCCTCCATGCGCGGGCGGAGGGTGCCGCCCGGGATGGCGTCGAGACGCTCCAGCCACTCGAGGTTCAGACCGGCGATGACCGGCTCCTTGCCGCCGTCGCTCATGTGGGGAATCTGGATGACGATGCCGCCGGAGGCCATGCCGCCGAGGTGGCCGTAGCGCTCGATGAGGATGGTCCGGGCGCCGTTCCGGGCGGCCGCCATGGCCGCCGAGTGACCGCCCGGCCCGCCGCCGACCACGACGACGTCCGCTTCGTAGCAGACCTCCGTATCGCGGGCGGGCTCGTGGATTTTTTTGCCGGTTACTGTTAGCTTGGTCATATGCGCCTTCCTGTCAGAATGCCCGGCTGAGAACCTGGGATATCTCGCCGGTGCAGCTTATTATTTTCGTGGTGTGGATTTGCACCGTTTCCGGCTGCAGGCGGGAGACGGGCGTGATGATGCCGGCCGCGGCCACCTGGGCGCTCCCCGAGTAGACCGGGGCCGCCACGACCCAGACCCCGAGGCGCTGCTCCTCACGGTCATAGGCGACGCCGTCATCCTGGATGGTGGTCAGCTCGGCCTCCAGCTTGGCCGGGTCGGTGATGGTGTTTTTGGTGAACCGCTCCAAACTGCCGCGGGCGTACAGGGCCCGGCGCTGGTCCTCGGGCATGCGGGCGAGGTGGACCTTGCCGCAGGCGGTGCTGTGGAGCGGCAGCCGGCGGCCGAACGGAGAGTTGATACGCATGGCGGCCGTGTTCCCGATTTCCTCGACGACGAGCGAGGTGAACGCGTCGAGGACCGTCATGTACACGTCGCAGCCGGTCTCCTTGCTCAGCTGGTTGAGCGGCAGGTAGGAGAACTCGATGAACCTCAGGTAGCGGCGGACGGCGTAGCTGAAATCCACGGTCTTGAGGCCCAGGCGATAGAGCCCGCTGCGGGGGGACTCGGCAAGGTAGCCCCGCTCCACGAGGGTGGCCAGGTAGCGGGAACCGGTGGCCGGCGTGAGCCCGGTCAGCCGGCATATCTCGCTCAGGCTCAAATCACTGGCGTGGTCGGTGAAGAGCTCGAGGATATCCAGCGTCCGGTCAACGTTTTTTGACATGGCCGTTGTCAAATTTGAAAATCTTTTTTCATTTGGTTTCGGTCATACTAACACACCGAATTTTGGCTTGTCAACCCGCGTCGCTGGGCAGGCTCCGTGGGGGAAAAAGAGGGCCCCCGGCTCATCGTCGGGGGCCTGATTCGCGGCAGGGCTGCCGAGGCCTCGACGGCCCGTGAAAACGTCGGTGCTACTTTCTGGCGAGGTCGAAGCGGTCGGCCATCATTACCTTGTCCCACGCCGCCACGAAGTCCGTCACGAACTTCTCCCCGGCGTCCTCGGCGGCGTAGACTTCCGCCACGGCCCGGAGCTGGGCGTTGGAGCCGAAGATGAGGTCAACGCGGGTGCCGGTCCACTTGAGCTCGCCGGTGGCGCGGTCCCGGCCCTCGTAGACGTTCTCGTCGTCCGTCGGCGTCCACTCGGTGCCCATGTCGAGCAGGTTCACGAAGAAGTCATTGGTGAGGGCCTCCGGGCGGGCGGTGAAGATGCCGTGCTTGGTCTGGCCGTAGTTGGTATTCAGGACGCGCATCCCGCCGATGAGCACTGCCATCTCCGGCGCGGACAGGGTCAGCAGCTGGGCCCGGTCCACGAGGAGCTCCTCCGCCGTGACGGAGAACGTGGTCTTGAGGTAGTTGCGGAAGCCGTCGGCGACCGGTTCCAGCACGCCGAACGAGTCGACGTCCGTCTGCTCCGGCGAGGCATCGGTGCGGCCCGGCGTGAAGGGGACGGTCACCTCGTGACCGGCGTTCCTGGCCGCCTGCTCGACCCCGGCGCAGCCGCCGAGGACAATCAGGTCGGCGAGAGACACTTTCTTGCCGCCGGACTGGGCGGCGTTGAACGCCTGCTGGATGCCTTCGAGGGTCTTCAGCACCTTCGCCAGGCGGGCCGGCTGGTTGACCTCCCAGTCCTTCTGCGGGGCCAGGCGGAGGCGCGCGCCGTTGGCACCGCCGCGCTTGTCCGAGCCGCGGAAGGTGGCGGCCGAGGCCCAGGCCGTCGAGACCAGTTCGGAGACGGACAGCCCCGAGGCCAGGATTTTGGCCTTGAGCGCGGCGATGTCCGAGGCGTCAATCAGCTCATGGTCAACGGCGGGTACCGGGTCCTGCCAGATGAGCTCCTCTTTCGGGACCTCCGGGCCGAGGTAGCGCGAGCGCGGGCCCATATCGCGGTGGGTCAGCTTGAACCATGCCCGGGCGAAGGCGTCCGCCAGCTCGTCCGGGTGCTCGTAGAAACGTCGGGAGATTTTTTCGTAGGCCGGGTCGAACCGCAGGGCGAGGTCCGTCGTCAGCATGGAGGGAGAGCGGCGCTTCGACGGGTCGTGCGGGTCCGGAATCGTGCCGGCGCCGGCATTGCCCTTCGGCCGCCACTGGTAGGCGCCGGCCGGGCTCTTGGTCACCTCCCATTCGTAGCTGAACAGGATGCGGAAGAAGTTGTTGCTCCACTTGGTCGGCGTGTTGGTCCAGATGACCTCCGGCCCGCCGGTGATGGTGTCATTGCCCTTGCCGGTGCCGAACTGGCTCTTCCAGCCGAGACCCTGCTCCTCGATAGGCGCGGCCTCCGGTTCCCGGCCGACCAGCGCCGGGTCGCCGGCACCGTGGGTCTTGCCGAAGGCGTGGCCGCCCGCGATGAGGGCCACCGTCTCCTCGTCGTTCATGGCCATCCGGGCGAAGACCTCGCGGATGTCCTTGGCGGCCAACACCGGGTCCGGGTTGCCGTTGGGGCCCTCTGGGTTGACATAAATCAGGCCCATCTGGACGGCGGCGAGGGGATTTTCAAGCTGCCGGTCACCGGAATAGCGCTTGTCGCCGAGCCATTCGCTCTCGGCGCCCCAGTAGACGCTCTCGTCCGGCTCCCAGGCGTCCACGCGCCCGCCGCCGAAGCCGAAGGTCTTGAAACCCATTGATTCGAGGGCACAGTTGCCGGCGAGGACCATGAGGTCGGCCCAGGAGATTTTCCGGCCGTACTTCTGCTTGATGGGCCAGAGCAGGCGGCGGGCCTTGTCCAGGTTGGCGTTGTCCGGCCAGCTGTTGAGGGGCGCGAAGCGCTGCTGGCTGCTGCCCGCGCCGCCGCGGCCATCGCCCATGCGGTAGGTCCCGGCGCTGTGCCAGGCCATGCGGATGAAGAGGGGGCCGTAGTGGCCGAAGTCCGCCGGCCACCAGTCCTGCGAGTCGGTCATCAGCGCGTAGAGGTCTTTTTTCACGGCCGCCAGGTCGAGTTTGTTGAACTCCTCGGCGTAGTTGAAGTCGCCACCCATCGGGTTGCCGGCGGGCGGGTTTTGATGAAGAATCTTGAGGTTCAGCTGGTTCGGCCACCAGTCCCGGTTCGATGTGCCCCGGTCGGCGGTCGGTCTATCCATCCCGTCCGTACTCATTGTTTGCCTCCTTTTGTCTCAGGTCGATTGCTGACACTCTTTACAGAGCCCCCGGAACTCGAGCTGGTGGTAGTTGACGGTGAACCCCGTTTGCTGCGCTATTTTCGCGTCGAGGGCCGTGTTCACCGGTTCCTCCAGGTCGAAAATCCGGCCGCATTTTTCGCACCGGAAATGGTAGTGAGAGTCCTTTTTGTCCTCGTAGCGGCTCACGGTGCCGCTGAGGTTCAGCTCCGCTATCTTGCCGTCTTCGAGCAGTATCTTCAGGTTGCGGTAGACCGTTCCCTTGCTGATGGCGGGGATGATTTTCCTGACTTCATCGTAAATCCGGTCCGCGGTAGGGTGGGAACGGGCCCGCCGGAGCACCTCCAGTATCGCCTGCCTTTGCCGGGTCTCTCTTCTCTGCATAATCAGTAATGAAACCTAATAGCGATTATAGCCGGCCGCGTCCGCCGTTGTCAACAGTCCACCGGGCTATATGGTACACCCAAATTTTCCACGGGGATAGGGCGGGCCGGGTTTGAAAAAAGAAAATTTCGGGTGAGTCCGACCGAAAAGGCGGTTACAGGATCCAGCGGCGCTTGATGTTGCGCAGACTGAGCAGGAACAGGACGGCGCAAAAGGCGCCGAGGATGACGAAATCCAGTGCGAAAGACAGCAGGTGAGTATCGTTCACGGCGCCGTGCAGAATATCCACCC
>DAOUEG010000069.1:0-4012 GCA_034430495.1 Dehalococcoidales bacterium | reverse complement strand
TCCAGATACGAGGGCCGCAAGCAGTGGAAGGGCGGTTTACTGGGCGGCACGCTGAACAAGCTGGCGGCCCGGCTGCGCGGGCTGTTCCGGTAGGAGCGAGGACATGAAAACAGACCAAAATAACTACGAAAGTATCTGTCAGTAAGGAGGGAGGAGGAATCACTCATGGCTAGAACAAGTTTCGTGGCAAACCCTGCAAAGATTAAAGTGATCGGCATGGGCGGCGGCGGCAGCAATGCCGTGACCCGCATGGTCAGGGAGAACATCCAGGGCGTGGAGTTCATCGCAATGAACACCGATGCCCAGGCCCTGGCCGTCTGCGAGGCCCCGGTCTGCGTCCAGCTCGGTCCCAAGCTCACCAAGGGGCTCGGGGCGGGCGGCGACCCGGTCATCGGCAGCAAGGCGGCCGAGGAAAACAAGGACGAGGTGAGAGACCTCGTCTCCGGCGCGGACATGGTGTTCGTGACCGCCGGCATGGGCGGCGGCACCGGCACCGGTTCCATCCCGGTGGTGGCCGAAATCTCCAAGGCGAGCGGCGCGCTGACCATCGCAGTGGTCACCAAGCCCTTCAGCTTCGAAGGCGCCCACCGCATGGAGAACGCCGAGGAAGGCATCAACAACCTGGTGGACAAGGTGGACACCCTCATCATCATCCCCAACGACCGCCTGATGACCCTCTGCGACAACAAGACCGGCGTGGACAGCGCCTTCAAGCTGGCGGACGACGTCCTCCGGCACGGCGTGCAGGCCATCGCCGAGGTCATCACCACCCCCGGCATGATCAACCTGGACTTCGCCGATGTGAAGGCCATCATGAAGGACGCCGGCCCGGCGTGGATGTCCATCGGCAAGGGGACCGGCCAGAACCGGGCGGTGGACGCCGCCAAGGACGCCCTGGCCAGCCCGCTGCTCGATGTGTCCATCGAGGGCTCCAAGGCCGTGCTCTTCAACGTCGTCGGCGGCAACAACCTGAGCCTGTTCGAGGTGAACCAGGCCGCGGACGTCATCAAGGCGGCGGTGGACCCGGACGCCAACATCATCTTCGGCGTCGCCAACGACCCGGCGATGGAGAACGATGTGCGCATCACCCTCATCACCACCGGCTTCCACGCCAACATGGGCATGGGCCATGCGCAGGAAGACGACGAGCTGACCAACCTGCTCAAGAACATGCGGACCGAGGACGAGCTCGACATGCCGTCCTTCCTGCGGCGCCCGCTCTTCAACCACCGGCGCCAGCAGACCCCGGTACCGCAGACGCAGAAGAACGTCGAACCGGCCAAACAGCGGCATTTCCTCTAGACAAGAAACGACCGGGCAGTGCCCGATGAACCCAGGGGCGCGGCCGGTGGCCGCGCCGAGCCAAAGCCCGGGGCAGGTGCTTTTCGAGCCAGCCTGGTCCGGCCAAACTGAAACGCGATAGTATCGATACTAGGGGCTGCGGGGACCTCCACCCGCGGCCCCCTCCGTTAGCCCGAAAGCAACGCCCCTGTCATCCTGAGTCCGCCGGAGGCGGACGCAGAACCTCGATACCACAGGGCGGGCCAGCCCCGGCCCCGGGATTCTTCGGTCGTTCGCCAGGGGCGAACTCCCTCGGAATGACATGAAAGGCGGCCCCCTCCGTTTGCCCCGTATTGACAACGGATACCCCGGCGGGTATCCTGAGAGGTGGGCCGCGACCGGCCCACCGCATGCGAGTCATTACAGGCAAAGCCAAAGGACATCCCCTCAAGTTCCCCAAGGGCGCCCCTACCCGTCCGGCGACGGACCTGGTGCGCGGGGCCATCTTTTCCATCCTGGAAAATATGCCGGACACGGCCTGGGGGGAGGTGCTCGACCTGTTCTCCGGCAGCGGCGCCATGGGAATCGAGGCGCTCTCCCGCGGGGCCGGCCGGGCCGACTTTGTTGATAGGGACCCCCGCTGTTGTAGTATAATCAAAGAGAACCTTGAGAAGACGAGGCTGGCGGAGCAGGCCCGCGTCTACTGTACCAACGTTACCAAGGCGCTCGGGCTCCTCGAAAAGGAGTACGACATCGTGCTGATGGACCCGCCCTACGCGGACACCTCCATCGGCGAGGTGATTGACCGGCTGGTAACGTCCAAACTGGTCGGCGGGAACACCACCATCGTCGTGACGCATTCGCCCCGGCTCACGCTCGCGGAGCGGTACGGCGCCTACGGCCTGGTGAAAACGACCCGCCACGGTGACAGCTGCATCAACGTGTACCGGAAGGAGGAAGGCTCTTGACAAACGCGCTTTACGCCGGCAGTTTCGACCCCATCACCAACGGCCACATGGATATCGCCACGCGGGCCTCGAAAATCTTCGACAAGCTCTACATCGGCATCTTTGCCACGCCGAACAAGAACCTCACCTTCAGCACCGAGGAACGGGTCGGTCTCGCCCGGGAGGCGCTCGCCCACCTCAAGAACGTCGAGGTCAACAGCTACACGACCTTGACCGTGCAGTACGCCAAGGCCGTCGGCGCCCAGGTGATGGTGCGCGGCCTGCGGGCGGTGGGGGACTTCGAGTGGGAGTTCGAGCAGGCGATGATGAACAAGAAGCTCTCGCCCCACCTGGAGATGATGTTCTTCATGGCCAGCCAGGAGTACCAGTTCCTCAGCGCCAGTCTCATCCGCGAGGTGGCCGCCCTCGGCGGCGATATTTCCTGCCTGGTGCCCGAGTGCGTGGCGAAGGCCCTGAAACAGAAAGGGCTTGTCAAAGCGCAGCAAGTATAAGATAATTGAAGTAGCCCGCCAACCCAGCCCAGCCAAATTTCAGGAGGTAAAGTGAATGGCCTATAAGATTACCGACGAGTGCATCAGCTGCGGCGCCTGCGAGCCGGAATGCCCGGTGGGTGCCATCAGCGAGGGCGACACGACCTACGTCATCGACTTCAACAAGTGCGTCGAGTGCGTCGGCTACAACGACAGCCCGCAGTGCGCGGCCATCTGCCCCGTTGATGCCCCGCAGCCGGACCCCGACCACCCCAAGAAATAGCGGCCGTCTGAAGCCGCCGAACGAGAAACACCGGGGCGGATCTTTCCGCCCCGCTTCTTGCCGTTTCACATCCCGTTGACCGCACGGTCAGGGGATGTGTTTTTTATTCCCGGGCTACTGGAAGAAGTTCTTGACGGGGTCGAACTGGCTGGGGAGCAGGCCGAGCACGACGGGGAACTTGTCCAGCAGGAACTGCGCCATGAACGAATCCTGGACGAGGGTGCTGGACCCGATGAGGCCGCTGCCGATGAGCTGGACCCAGAGGGAGAGGACGGCGCCGCAGAAGAACGCCCCCATGACGAAGCCGAGCACGGCCCCGCCGAGCCGGTTGACCCAGTTGAGCATGACGGCCTTGAGGAGGTTCTTGACGAGCGAGGCCGCCAGCGACGCCGCCACCCAGACCACCACCAGAATGATGACGTAGGCCGCTATCTTGGCCCAGGCGGCGTCCGAGATGAGGGTCGCCAGCTTGTCGTAGTACTGGCCGGCGAGCACGATGCCGACGATGACGCCGACGATGGAGAAGACGGCCTTTACCAGGCCGTTCTTGAGGCCGAGCAACGTGGGGATGAGGATGACGATGATGATGGCGATATCAAGCCAGCTCATAGGCCGTTCACTCCTGCGCGGTTTTCCCTATTCTACCTTCGCGGGTTGACGGCGTCAATACGTTGCCGGTACTAGACCTCACTGGTACTGCCGAGGTACCAGCCGTAGCCGATGAGCGGCATGAGGATAAAGGAGCGGTGCCAGCCGTCGAGCAGCCACTCCCAGAAGTTCCGGTAGGGCCGGCCGCTGGTGGTGTCAACTCTCATGCTCAGTCGCCGAGCTCGACGGAGCGCTCGTAGGCGGCCCGCACGGCATCCGCCACGAGGACGGAGAACCCGCCGAGGTCGAGCACCTGGAGGGCCTTTTCCGTCGTGCCGCCTTTGGAGGTCACGGCGTGGCGCAGCTCGGCGGCGGTCATATCGGACGCTTCCAGCAGGTGGCCCGCGCCGAGGAGGGTACGG
>DAOUEG010000068.1:0-8530 GCA_034430495.1 Dehalococcoidales bacterium | reverse complement strand
ATGGCCGAGCCGCCCCGTTTTGTGCCCGAGCACCCAACCTAGTACTTGCCGTACTCGTAGGCGGCCTCCATCATGGCCTTGAGGTTCTCGAACTTGCCGTGGTCAATGGCGGCGCCGCCGCTCAGGATGTAGCCGCCGCCGGCCTTGCAGTCCTCGATGACCTTCCGGCAGGCCTCCTTGACCTGCTCCTTCGGGGCGGTCATGACGACGGAGGTGGGGACGTTGCCCATGATGCAGCAGATGTCCCCGATGGTCTTCTTGGCCTCGGCCATGTCCGTCTGGTCGAACCACCAGGCGACGGCGCCTTTCGGCGTATCGGCAATCTGCCTGAGGCGGCGGGTGTACTTGCCCTCGGCGAAAGGCATGGGCACGAGGCCCTCTTCCACCATCGCCATCATCACGGCGCGCAGGCCGGGCCAGTAGAACTCCTCGAACTGCTTGTCCGACATGAAGACGTCGTCGCCCTTGTGGAGCGGGATGGCGCAGATGGGACAGGGGGTCATGGGGAAGCCCTTGATGCGCTCCAGCCCGAAGGCGAGCTGCATGGCCATGCCCTCCTTGACCTTCTCCGGCTGGCGGTAGAGGTCGAGGGAGATGCCCCGGGTGCCGCGGAGGAGGTCGGCGAAGTGGTCGAACGGGGCGCCGACCATGAGGCCGAAGCCGAGGAAGGAGGGGTAGCCGCGGGAGAGGATGATGCGGTTCATCTCGTCGTGGGCGTCACGGTGCTTCTTCTCCGCGTCGGCCATGCTCATGAGGGTCTCGAAGGTCTGGCGGATGTCCGGGTCCGAAAGGATGCTGACCCACATCTCGCCGCGTATCATGCGGAGGGGCGGCAACTTCCTGAAGGAATCGAAGAGGCCGGTGGTGCGGGGGAGCATGGTGCGGAGCTGGAAATCGGTCGGGTCCTTGATGTAGGCATCGTACTCGTCGGGGAACATGTACTCGCCTTCGATAATCTGGTTCATGGTGGCGTGCTCCGGCAGGCCGAGGCCGGGGAGCGCGGTCACCTTGCTCTTCATAATCTCGGCGATGGTGCCGCAGGGCACGAGGCCGGGACCCATGAGGGTGTCCATGTCACCGAACTCGTCCATGAACTTGACCCAGGCCTTTTTCATGGCATCGTAGTCATACATCAGGGTGCGGAAGTCTATGCCGGCATGGTAGGCGGGGAAGTTACCGGAGGGGAGCATGACCGGGACGCGGTCCGGCTCTTCGAGCTTGAGCGCCTTGACGAAGCGGCCGACGCGTGTCCGGTAGGCCTTCTCCGCGTCCGCGTCCACGAAATGAGCATTCTCCGGGTTCATCCATACCTTGAAGCGCTCCTCGCGCCTCTGCTGCCAGGTCATGTTCTGCCATTCCGGGGTAGTGGTGATGTCCTGTGGCGGGTTCATCGTCGTCACGTTTTCTCTCCCTCCTCGCCGGTTCAGTTACTATAGCATAGCCGCGGGGGCGTTCTCAACGCGTGGTTCGTTCGCCAATCTCCCTATTGGACCGGCTCCGGCAGCCTCGGCGACGGGCGATGGAGTTTGACGAAGCTGAAAATCATGAGGGCGACGAACGCCAGGCCCGCCCAGAAGTAGAACGGCGCGCTGCCGCTGATGCCGGTGAAGAGGGCGCCGAGCGGCGGCCCGGAGACGGCCCCGACGAGGCCCATGGTGAAAATCATGCCGATGGCGGTGCCGAAGTATTCCGGCTTGATGTCCTTCTGTTCCATGAGCAACGTGGTGGTGAGGGACATGAAGGTATCCAGGAACATGCCGTGCATGATCATCAGCACCCAGACGGCGGCGCCGTTGGCGATGGGCATGAACACGGTACCGATAACGGCGGCCACCAGCGCGGGAATCATTATCTTGCGCCGCGACCCGATGCGGTCCGAGAGGAAGGTCAGCGGCACCACGACGGCGGCGCTGACGGCGTAGAAAGCGGAGAGGGTGCCGTCCGCCGGGCCGGGGGACCAGTCGAGGAAGTCACGGAGGTAGAGGGGCACGTAGCCGGTGATGCCCATCAGGGCGCCGACCCGGAACATCAGCGTGATGCCCATGACCCAGATGGGGCGGACCTTGACGAGCTCGCGGAAGGCCTGGAGGATGGGAATGTGGCTGGTCTCCATCGGGGCTTCCGGCGCCTCGCGGGCGAGGAGCCACCACAGCAGGCACATGACGCCGGCCACGCCGCCGAGGAAGAACATCACGTGGCGCCAGCCGCCGAGCCAGGGCGAGAGCACCGAGGCGCTGATGAGGGGCCCCAGCATGAGGCCGAGCCCCATGCCCATCATGCCGAGGCCGGTGGCCAGCCCGAGCCGCCCGCCGCGGAACCAGAGCCCGATGTTCTTGGTGACGGCGACCGGGATGACGAGCCGCACGGCGCCGTTGAGAAAGACCGTCAGCACGAGGATGCCGAACGAATCCGAGAGGCCCCGGGCGGCGCCGGTCAGCGCGGTGAGCAGGCTGAACAGGATGAGGGTGCGGCGGGTGCCGAAGCGGTCCGCCAGGACGCCGGCCAGCAGGCTCATGAAGAGGCCGGCCAGGTTGGCCATACCCCAGACCGAGCCGACCTGGACGAGGCTGAGGCCGAGGTCCCCCGAGATTTCCTTGAAGAGCACCGGCAGGCAGGACATGGGGATGGTGGCGACGAGCGCGTTGGTCGCCACCATGAGGGCGAGCATCAGCCAGCGGGTGCGCGGGCTCGTTATGTCGTGCATGGGGTTCCTTTCGCGGGCGGGCTGACGGCCGGCACCATCATACGACGGCCTCCACGGCCGGGGCCGGATTTTCGGCCGGCGTCCGCCGGATGGGAAAAACGGCCAGAATAACGAGCGATACCAAACCCATCGCGCCCCAGAAGTAGAACGGGGCGCCGCCGTTGATATCGGCCAGCAGGTTCCCGAGCGGCGGCGCCGCCACGGAGCCGACCTGCCCCAGCGTGAAGACGAAGCCGAGGGCGGTGCCGAAGTACTCCGGCTTGATGCCATCGATTTCGGCGACAAGGGTGGTGGTGAGGGACATGAAGCTGTCCATGAACATGCCGCAGGCGATCATCAGCACCCAGACGAGGGCGCCGTTCGCCGAGGGGAATATCATCAGCCCGACGAAGCCGACCACGAGGGCCGGCAGCATGACGGCGCGGCGCGAGCGGAGGCGGTCCGAGAGGAAGGCGAGCGGCACCACGCAGAGGGTACTGACGGCGTAGAAGGCGGAGAGGGTGCCGTCGGCCGGGGTGGCATCCCAGTGGAGGAAATCGCGGAGGTAGAGGGGCACGTAGCCGGTCAGGCCCATGAAGGCCCCGGCCCGGAAGAGGAGCGTGAGGCCGACAACCCAGATGCCGCGGACGCGGACAAGCTCGCCGATGGCCCGGCGGACGGGCACGCCGGTACCGCCCGGCACGGGTTCGTGGCCGGGGGCGTCCTTGGCGAAGAACCACCAGGCGAGGGCGACGATGACGGACAGCCCGCCGAGGAAGTACATCACGTTGCGCCAGCCGCCGAGCCAGGGGGAGAGCACCGAGGCGCCGAGGAGCGGGCCGAGCATGAGGCCCAGGCCCATGCCCATGGCACCGAGGCCCATGGCCAGGCCGAGCCGGCCGCCGCGGAACCAGAGGCCGATGTTCTTGGTGACGGCCACGGGCACGATGAGGCGGACGGCGCCGTTGACGAGCACGGCGGCCATGAGCACGACGAACGAGCCGGCGAGGCCACGGAGGGCGCCGGTGAGACCGGTGAGCAGGCAGAAGATTACGATGACGCGGCGCGTGCCGAAGCGGTCCGCCAGGACGCCGGCGAGAATGCTCACGAAGATGCCGGCGAAGCTGCCGAAGCCCCAAATCGTGCCTACCTGCACCAGCGAGAGGCCGAGGTCGTCGGCGATTTCCTTGAAGAGGGCCGGCATGACGGACATGGGTATGGCGGCCACGAAGGTGCCGGTGAGCACCATGAGGGCCATCATCCAGGCGCGGGTGCGGGCCTTCGGCGTAACGGGCATCGGGTTCCTTCCGGGGCGGCGAACAGGGGCCCGCCGCCACCCAATTAGTTCACACCGTTAACTTTGTGTTAATGATACACAAAACGCCGGGCGAATGCCAGCCGGCGCGACGGCTATCCCGACCGGCGGGACGCCCTGCCCGCCTGCTCCCTCCCCCGCCGCTGTGCTATACTGGGCGCAAGGAGGCGGTCATGACCGGCACGGCCATCGGTATCCTGCTCGTCTGCGTGGGGGCCTTCGCCTTCGCGGCGGGCCTGGTGCGGCCGGGAGCCGGCATGGGCCGCTGGCGGCGGTGGCGCATCCTCATCGGCGGGCCGGTGGCCATCGCCCTCGGCATCCTGCTGCTGACGGGGGTCATCGGGGGCTGATGAAGAAGCGGCTCGGCGCGCTGATAGTGCTGCTGGCGCTCGTGCTGGCCGGCTGCGGGCCGAAGGGCACCGGCACACTGGCGGGGACGGTGACCATCGGGCCGCTCTCGCCGGTGCAATCCGAAAACGTGACGCCGACCGTCCCCTGCTCCGTCTACGAGGCGCGGAGCATCGTCATCTACTCCGAGAACGGGCGGAAGAAGCTCCACGACGTGAGCATTGACTGCCAGGGGCACTACGCGATAGAGCTGGCGGCGGGCGGCTACACGGTGGACATCAACCACGCCGGCATTGACCGGGCGCAGGGGCTGCCGACCACGGTGACCATCCGCGACGGGACGACGACGACGCTCGACGTGGACATTGACACGGGGATACGGTGATGGCGGCGTTCGAGAAGGACAGCTACGAGCGGGAGACGTTCACCGGGCTGGCGCTGACCGAGGAGACCATCAAGGGGGTGACGTTCGAGGAGTGCCGCTTCGAGGACTGCTCCTTCATCACCTGCAAGTTCGAGGGCTGCCGCTTCCTCGCCACCACCTTCAGCGGCTGCGTGCTCTCCGCCGTGGTGCCGATGAACAGCCGCTTCGACGAGGCGACCTTCAAGAACTGCAAGGTCATCGGCATTGACTGGACGCGCACCGCGGAGACGCGCAAGCTGCGCTTCACGGACTGCCAGCTCAACTACTCCAACTTCCGCTTCCTGGCGCTGCCGGGGCTGAAGATGGAGCGGTGCGAGGTGAAGGACGCGGACTTCATCGAGGCGAAGCTGAAGGGGGCGAGCTTCGCCGGTTCAGACCTGGAGAAGTCCCGGTTCTTCAAGACGGACCTGACCGGGGCGGACTTCCGGCGGGCGGTGAACTACAGCATTGACCCGGGGACGAACACGCTGAAGGGGGCGAAGTTCTCGCTGCCGGAGGCCATCGCGCTGCTGGAGAGCCTGGATATCATCATCGAGTAAAAGGGCGTGACGGGCCGCGCCGGAATGACGTCTTCTTCGCGGGGCTAGTCGCTCTTCATGTTGACGAACTGGAGGGGGAGGTCGTAGTCCTTCTCGCGGAAGAGCTTCATGAT
The DNA here is from genome assembly GCA_034430495.1 of Dehalococcoidales bacterium. Lineage (GTDB taxonomy): Bacteria > Chloroflexota > Dehalococcoidia > Dehalococcoidales > RBG-16-60-22 > DAOUEG01. The sequence goes on along the minus strand of DAOUEG010000068.1, from coordinate 3,108 downwards.
GGCCTGGAGCTCGTCGATCTTCTTGCCGGAGAGGCGGACCTGGTTCTCCTGGATGGCGGCCTGGACCTTGTACTTGGTGCCCTTGACGACCTTGACCATGTCCCGGGCGACGTCCTGGCTCAGACCTTCCTTGACCTTGATGTCCACCTTGACGCCGCCGTGCGAGGCGGGCTCGAAGGCGCCGACGTCGAACAGCTTGGGGTCCAGCTTCTGGCGGATGGCGTGGGTCTGGAGCATATCAATGACGGCGCGGAGCTTGCCCTCGTCGCCGGTGGTGACGTGGATGTTCTTGGTCTTGCGGTCCAGGACGACCTCGGTGGCGATACCCTTGAAATCGTAGCGGGTGGCTATCTCGCGCTTGGCGTTATTGACGGCGTTATCGAGGGCCTGGAAATCAACGCGGCTGACGACATCTACGGACGGCATACTAAAACCCGTGCTCCTTCAAGATACGCTCTTTTTCCTTTTCCCGCGCCTCGACGCGGCGGTGGATCTCCCGGCGCATCTCCGGCGGGGGCAGCTCGTGGGTGTTCTCGACGAGGGTGATGCCCTCGGCGGCGAGGGCCTGGTAGTACTTCTTGTAGAAGGGGCAGTCGCCGACGATGCAGCAGCCGAGGTGGACGACCTCGGCGCCGTGGTCGCGGAGCTGGCGGGCCCTGGCGACGATGTTCCTGGGGGTGCCGCGGCCGCAGCCGCCGCAGGTATCGAAGCCGACGAGCTCGATGGTGTCGTAGTCCGCGAAGCTGCCGGTGCGGTCCCGCATGGCGGGGAAGCAGTGCCAGCCGGCGCAGTCCGCGCTGTGGGTATCACAGCGGATGATGCCGATTTTCATGAGGTAGGTTACTCTCCTTTGGGTGGTATGGGGAATAGTATAGCATGATAGACGAGAATAAAGAATCCAGATATGGTATCTGGATTTTTGAGACTTGAATAGGCCGAACGGTTCAGATCAAACCCTTAGACTTAAGGATGCTAATATAATCTTCCTTCTTCAATGTACAGCGAATAGCTCCCTTAAGTTGATCCTCGTTGAGTTTCATTTGCTGCCGAATACTATGTTGCATCGGGAGTTCACCCGAGCTTTTGGAACGGCGTGTGCGCGCTATTATCTTGCCTTCATATTCAAACCAGGCTAGTAGGTCCCCGCTGTCTCTCGTCTTAAAATCGAACTTTGTTACTACTCGATCGAATTCGTGGGCTTTCATTGGTTATCTTTCGAGTATTTTTTTTTCGAGTACACCCCAAATTCGTAAAAGATCCGGCCCAAGATTACTCTTTTCTTTTTTAAGCGTAAAATACAATTCCACAATAGCCTTTTGAAGATCAATCAAAGCCTCAGAGGCATTAGACCCGTAACCCAATTCATCTACCTCTTCAGCCTGAGCCACGATACACCCTGATTCTTTAATAATCCGGACCTTTAGTGGTCGCAACATTTTCAATCGTGCATCACGTAACGTCCCAATTGAAAAAGAATCGGGCAAATGAAGATTTCTCTTTATTTGTTTGATTTCATCGGGGTCAAACAGGTGTTCTATAAGAGCAGTATCATCAATCGGAGCTTGAGGTTCCGGTGTTTGAACGATTGTAGCTTGATCCATTGCTTGTGACATTTTGAGCCCCTTTAATATGGGTTATCTTTGACGAGCGTCGATGAAAGTTGCACCTAAAAATACACCGTTCGCCCACAATTGAAATTCGTATCGACCTGCTTCCGGGATTGGTAGTGGAGGGAAACTAATGAACATATCACCCGAACCCAGTCTATCTTTGGCGTCAAGCTGTCCTTCTACTCCTGCAAGGACTTTACCCGTGGCGACTTGAACGAATTTCATCTCCAACTCGTAGTACCCTTCCGCATCTGTCAATTTCGCATAAACTGAAAGAGGTCTTTGTGTTGGAAATTTGGCGACATCTATGTGGTCAAATACTCCTATCAAGTTCTTCTTTCCCGTACTGGGGTCTGTTACTGCTACGTCGCAGACGATTGCGGCGACAAGGACAGGGATTAAATTGCTTAACTGTTTTTTTTCAGGCGCCATTTTTCACGCCTCGCATGTGGATCAATGATAGACCATACCAGTTAAACATGAAGCGAATCTCGTGTCAACGGGGGTATCTACCAAATGATTCCAATCTGATTATAGTCTATCATCGTCTGCCCTTTAACAACAAATCGCCTTTACTCCCCTCTCGCCCTCCTTACCTCATACCTTCCGGCAGCCTCCAAACACAGGGCCAGGCTCATTAAATAGTCGTCGTGGCCGCGGGCGGGGTCCACGTCGAAGTTCATGGTGCGGTTGGGGCGGTACGTCGCGCGGGCCTTCTCCAGCTGGTCCAGGCAGAGCATCCACGCCACGGAGCTGTCCCCCTTGTAAATCTTGAGGCGGCCGCCGTTGACGGCGGCCAGCAGCCGGAAGCCGAGGTCGGACTTGGCCTGGACCGTGAACTTGACCGGCACCACCCGGCTGCCGAGGGCCTTCTTCAAATAGGAAGCGACCGGCTCCCCTATCCCGGTGGCGTCCACGCAGACCCGTTTCACGTTCCAGACGTCCCGCAGGTACTGGACGAAGACGCGGTGGAGCTCGTCGTGGGGGCGGCCGGTCCAGGCGTAGTGCTCCACCACGCGGACGACTGGCTCGCCGGGGAGGTCGTCCCTGGCCGGGAACTCTACCGCGGCGATGGTCAAAACGGTGCTGTCCCGGTCCCGGGTGCCGGTGACACCGTCCGTGGCCTCGCCGGCGAGGTCGAGCCCGGCGACGTACGTCGTTCCCAGGGCCGGGTAGCGCTGGCGGGCGTGGGTGCCGCGCAATAAAGCGAGCTGCTCCGGGGTGAAGAGGCCGCCGCCCTCGCGCACCGTCAGCAGGCGGTACTGGGTGCGGAAGAGGGGATGGTCCTCGCCGAGGCGCTCCCGTTCCGCCTCCACGAAGGCGCGGTACGGGGGATGGCAGGCGGCGACGGCTTCCCAGTCGAACCGGAAGTGGCGCCTGACGCCGTCGAGCTTCTCCCGCTCCAGGTTGACCTGCTTGACCTCCTCCAGCAGGGTTGACTCGTCCCAGGTGGTGCCGTAGTGGACGACGGTGGCGTTCTCCGCGGCGGCCATGGGGC
>DAOUEG010000067.1:0-18946 GCA_034430495.1 Dehalococcoidales bacterium | reverse complement strand
GTTGCTCCGGCCCGGCAGCAGGGGACCGGTCAGGTCGGCAGTTGCCGCGGCGGGTATTCTTGCAGCCTTCTCGCCTCATGCCGGAGCAGCACTATCGTGTCCATAACAATCACCACGTTACCGCCGGACCGGTGGGAGGTGTTCAGGACGATACGTCTGGCATCGCTCGCCGCGGAGCCCCGCTACGGGCGTCACCACCGGGACGAGGCCAAGCTCGACGAGGGGTTCTGGCGTACGAACATCAAGTACGGGGTCTTCGCCCTGGATGGCGCCACGCCGGTCGGGCTGGTGTTGTACTCGGTGCCCGGCGAGCCGGGCTATGAGGCCTGCGCAAAAATCTACGGCCTGCACGTCGCCGTCCTGTTCCGGCGGCGGGGCATCGGGGGCCGGCTGTTCGGGCGCATCCTCGGGCTGATAGCCGAGCAGGAGACGGTGGGCCGTATTATCCTCGCCGTTGACCGGGAGCTTGCCCACGCGGTGCGCCTCTACAGTCGGCACGGCTTCAAGGAGACCGCGGAGGGGCCCGATGCCGGCGGTGGACAGGAGGACGAGCTGTTGATGGAGAAGCTCCTCTAGACGGCTTCTCCCGGCCGCTCCTGGCTAGCCCCGTACCAGGAACAGCACGCCCGCCACCAGGAGCGTTACCTCGATAAGATAGGGAAAGACCCGTTCCGGTAATCGGTCGAGGCATCGCTTGCCGACGTAGGTACCCGCTATCATCACGATGCCTATTCCCAGTCCGACGAGCAGCGTCTTCACCCCCACGAGGGCATAGCCCCCGTAGACGCCCAGCTTGGTCACGTGCATCACCACCGCCGTCATCGCCTCCGTGCCGATATAGGCCCCTTTTACGAGCCCGTAGGCCAGGAAGAACGGTGCCGCGAAGGGACCGGCGGTTCCCAGCACGGCGGAGAGCAGGCCGGAGACCGCCCCCAGCGGCAGGAAACCGGCCTTTTTCATTCGCACCTGGCGGCCCCACCGGCTGTGGCGGTAAGCCACCATGAGCACGAGGAACCCGCCGAGCACCCTGACGAGGGCCGCCGCCGGTGCCGTGGCGAAGATGATGCCTCCGGCCACGGCCGCCGGTACCGCCCCGGCGGCGAACCGCCGCACCACCGGCCATTCCACCTCCTTCCGGTTGAAGACGACCCGTGAGAGGTTCCCGATGAGCTGGACGACCGCCAGGATGGGCACCGCATCCTGGATGCCGAACGTCCACACCAGCACCGGGAGCATGATGACCGAGCCGCCGAACCCGGCCACGGCCCCGACGAACGAAGCCGCCAGCCCGGCGAGTATGACGATGATGATTTCCACGGATTTAAAAAAGCCGCGCCGTCGGCGCGGTCCCGGTGCATCTTACCACGTACGCCGCTGGTGGCACCACCGGGGCGTGAAACTACTCTCTTTGCAGTAGGGCCGGGTTCGGCGGCCGGTACGGTGTGTTCCGTCCGGCTGACGGGGGCACGTTCACTTCGTCCCGTATGTCGTTCGCGTTATACCCTGCAAATCACTTTTTTACACCCGTTTTTTGCCTTTGGACCTGAAATACTTGCGCAAGGCGCTTGACAATTCGTCTGCAGGTTGCCTATCATGTTAGTCAATCCAGTCGATGGAAAATTTCACCATACGGAAATCGTGAAAAACGACCCCGGTGTTTGACCGGGATTTGAACTGGATTTACTCGTGCCGGCAGGGCGGACCGATGGCGGGACCGGCCGCCGGCTGCCAAGCGGAAAACGGACCGGGGTGTTCCGAAAAACGGAACGCGGCCCGGCGGAAAACCGATGGCACGGAGGGTAGCGATAACGCGGTGAATCTTGGCCGCTTTCCTATAGGTTAAGGGGGAATTCAAATACGGCGAAAGGGGGGGAGACTGTATATAACAACAGCTGCTATTAACTAACTAATTTGTAAAGGAGGGACAATGAAAAAGTTAATGCTGTTCGCGTTGATCGCGATTATTGCGCTCAGTATGCTGCTGATCAGCTGTGGCGGCACGACCACCGAGACGACCACGGCGGCGCCGGCGACGCAGACCGTAACACAGACGGCGACCTCGACGGCCACGACCACGGCTACCACCACGGCCACCACCACCGCCACCACGACGGCCACCACCACGACCACGGCGCCGGCCCCGTACGGGACCATCAATGTGGGCCTCAACACCTTCTCCTACGAGCAGTGGGACGAGACGCTCTACACCGCCGCTCCGGGGGCTTACGCCCTGTACGACACGTTGGTCATGCACGATGTGAACGGTAACTACATCGGCGACGTGGCCCAGAGCTGGGAGATCGGCCCTGACGGCAACACGTGGACGTTCCACATCCGCCATGACGTCTACTTCCACGATGGCACGCAGTGCACCGCGAAGGACATCAAGTTCTCCGTGGATCACTTCGCCGCGGAGGACTCCACCAACCCGTGGTCTCCCTACCTGACGCGCAACTACGTCAGCACGAGCGTAGTCGATGAGTTCACGTTCCAGTACGTGACGGATCATCCCGAACCGACGCTGATCATCGCTTTTGAAGCGATGTTCGTTATCCCGGCCGACTACTACCAGGCCGTCGGTCAGGATTACTTTGCCCAGCATCCCATCGGTACCGGACCCTGGAAGATGACGGCGCACGAACCGCAGGTATCCGTCACCTTCCAAGCCAACACCGACCACTTCAGGGACGTTCCGGCCTTCCAGTACCTGAAGTACTGGCTGGTACCGGAAGAAGCCACCATGACCGCCATGTACAAGCGCGGCGAGATCGACATCGCCACCGGAATCAGCACCGACCGCCTCGTTGAGATGAGAGACTCCGGCAGCAAAGTCGTGTCCGTCGGGTTGCCTTCAGTGTATACTATCGTCTGGCCCGGCACGTGGATCAACAACACCCCGACCCATGACATCCGCGTCCGGCAGGCGATGTCCTACGCCCTCAACCGCCAGGAGATATGCGACACCTTCTTCCAGGGCACGGCGGTCCCGGGCGGCCGGTGGTTCATCGCCCCCGGCGGCTACGGCTGGGACAATTCCTGGCAACCTGACCCCTATGATCCGGAGCTGGCCAAACAGCTGCTAGCAGAGGCAGGCTATCCGGATGCCTTCACCACGCCGACCATCAACTTCTACATCACGGCGACGCAGAGCGACTTCGCCCAGGTCCTCCAGGGCTACTGGCAGGCCGTGGGCCTCGACGTTAACATCGTCGTCATGGAGAACGTGGCCTGGAGCGGCATCGTCTTCGTCCGGAACGAAGACCCGGCCGCGCCGCAAGCGGGCGGCATGTGGATGTGGGGCCCGTTCTCCGTGGTACCGAACGCCATCTACCACTCCGCCAACATGTACACCTCCGGCGGCGTGCACACCACCGGCAACGACCCCGTGGAGGACGAGCTCTATGCCAAGGCAACCAGCGAGCTCAACCCCGACCTGCAGCGGCAGTATTGGACCGACGTCCTGAACTACGGCTACAACATGTGGGTGAACTGCGGGACGGTCATGATCCAGCCCCTCGTGCTGGTGAGTGACGAGATCGGCACCATCGGCCGCGACTGGATCAACCTGGACGACTGCCTGGCTACCATCCAGCATGGTGACTAGGGTTCGTCTCCTGACCTCATCCTGAAAAAGAAGAGCCCCGGGGGCATTCCTCCGGGGCTCTCACTTTTAGTTGTGGATGGACGCGCCGGTCAGGCCGGGCCCGGTTCCAGCTCGGCGAGAAGCGCCGCCAGCAGCGACCGGAAGGCGGGGTCCGCGATCATCTCCTTACGGCGGGGGCGGGGCAGGTCCACCGCCAGCTCGCGCCGCACCGTGCCGGGCCGCGAGCTCACCACGACGACGCGGTCGGCGAGGTAGACCGCCTCCTCGACGTCATGGGTGATGAAGACGACGGTACGCTCGAACTTCTCCCAGACGTCGAGGAGCCACTGGCGCAGCTCGCGGCGGGTCATGGCGTCGAGCGCGCCGAAGGACTCGTCGAGCAGCAGCGTGTCCCGCCCGGTAAGCCAGGTCCGCAGCAAAGCCACCCGCTGCCGCATGCCGCCGGAGAGGGCGGCGGGATACTCGCTGCGGAACTTGTCCAGGTCGAACTCACCGAGCATGGCGAGGCCCCGGCGGCGGGCCTCCTCCCGGTTCACCCCCTGGATCTCCAGCGGGATGATGACATTGTCCAGCACGCTGCGCCAGGGCAGCAGCAGGTCGTGCTGGGGCATGTAGCCCACCAGGCCGGTGCGCCGGGCGGGACGGGTGCCGTCGAAGAGTATCTCCCCCGCGTCCGGCTCGATGAGCCCCACGCAGAGGTTGAAGAGCGTGCTCTTGCCGCTGCCGCTCGGCCCGATGACGGTGACGAGCTCCCCCGGCATTACCCGGAAGGACATATCCCGGAGCGCCGGCACCGCCTGGCCGACCCCGGCGAACGTCTTGCTGACGTGCCGGAACTCGATGCGGGGCACTCCCGCAGACTGGTTCGATGTTACCGTACGCTCACGGAAGAAAGTCATTGGTAAACGCCTTGTCCGCCTCGATAGGTTTTTCCAGCACGCCGTTGCGCACCATCCAGTCCGTGTAGTCCTGCCAGACGCTGAGCTTCTGCTCGCCCCAGCGGGGCGCGTCCGCCTGGTACTGGCCGGAAAGCCAGGCCTGGCTGTCGTGGACGAGCTTGGAATCCAGCTCCGGCACGGCCTTGACGAGGATATCGGCGGCCTCGGACGGGTGCTGGATGGCGTAGTCGTACCCCCGGGAGAGGGCCTTGAGGAAGGCCTTGACCACGTCCGGCCGGTTGGCGATGGTGTCCTCGCTGGCGATGACGACCGGGGTATAGTAGTCCGGGATGCAGCTCGTGTAGTCCTTCATCATGACGACGTTGAGGTCGAGGCCCTGCTCTTTGGCCTGGAAATACTCCCAGCCGTAGAAGATCCAGGCGAGGTCAATCTGGTGCTCGGCGAGCAAGGCGACCGGGTCGCCGTAGCCGGTGTCCACGATTTTCACCGTGCCCGGGTCGCCGCCGTCGCACGCCATGAGGCTGGCGATCGTAGGTTCCTCGAAGGGGCTGCCGAACGAGCCGTAGCGGAGCCCGGCGAAGTCCCTGGGGGAGTGGACGTTGCTCGAAGCGAGCGAGGCGAAGCCGGAGGTGTTGTGCTGGATGACCGCGGCGATGGAGACGATGGGCACGTCCTGGGCCCGCGAGAGCGTCACCTGCTCCTGAAAGCTGATGCCGAAATCGGCGGCGCCGCTGGCCACGGCGGCCTCCGGGTAGACTTCGCCGGGCTGGATGATGTTCACGTCGAGCCCGGCGTCCCGGAAGTAGCCCTCCTCCTGCGCGACGAAGATGCCGGTGTGGTTGGTGTTGGGCACCCAGTCCAGCATCAGCGTGACCTTGGTGAGCGTCGCCGGCCGGGACGAACCGCAGGCGGCGAGCGGTACGAAAACGGCGGCCACGAGCATGAGTGCGATGAGACGTTTCATGGTTGGACTCCTTCAGTAGATTCCCTGGTCTTCCCACTGCTGCTGGCGGCTGGCCGAGTAGTACCAGGGCAGGACGGCCCGCTCGATGGCCCAGACGAGCACGAAGAGGGCCACGCTGAGCAGCGAGGTGATGAACATGGCCACGAAGACCTGGTCCGTAGCGAGGGCGTTCTTGGAGCGCAGCATGTAGAGGCCGAGCCCCGGCGAGCCGCCGACCCACTCCCCGATGGTGGCGGCGACGATGCTGTAGGTCACCGCCAGCCGCAGGCCGGAGAAGAACGAGGGCAGGGCGGAGGGCAGCCGCACCATGCGCCACGCCTGCCACCGGCTCGCGCCGAGAGCGCGGAGCAGCGCCAGCAGCTCCGGGTCAGCGGACATGAGGCCGTCGGCGGTGCTGATGGCGAGCGGGAAGAAGCAGAACAGAATGACGATGACGACGGTCGGCGTCATCCCGAAACCGAACCAGATGACCATGATGGGCGCGATGGCGAGTATCTGGATGGTCTGGGAGACGACGAGCAGCGGGTAGAGGGCGCGCCGTGCCAGCGACCAGAAGTCCATCAGCGCGGCGATGCCGACGCCGGTGACGAGCGCCCCGGCCAGCCCGATGCCGGTGGCCGACAGCGTCACCACGATGGCGTCCCCGAGCGAGGCGCGGGTGCGCCAGCCGGCCTGGAGCACCTCCATCGGCGTGGGCAGAATGAACGCCCGCAGCCCGCTCACCCTGGCCACGAAGTACCACCCGAGGATGAGGATGACGAGCAGTGCCAGCGGCGGTACGATATCTCGGCGGTGGTTCACGGGGCGCTCCCGCGGTACTTGCCGGTTTTTTGCTCAATGGTGGTGCCTTCGAGGGCGTCCGCTATCTTGATGATGGTGACCACCTTGCCGGCGCCCGCCTCGAAGGCGGCGAGGTGGGCGGCCTTGGCGGCGGCGAGGAGCGTGTCGAGGTCATCCCCTTCGAGCACGGTCTCCAGCGGGCCGACCTCGTAGCGGAGGCCGCTCGCCTGGATAGCCGCGATGGCGCGGTCCACCACCGGGTAGGCATCCTCCGTCAGCGGCAGTACCTGCACGCCGACGTTCAACGTGTGCTTCTTCATGTGTCCCCCTCTTTCCCGCCCGCCGACGTGTGGACGGCGAGCAGCAGGCCCCGGGCGAGCACCACCCGGGCCGTCGTCGTTGCCATACTATTACTCAATCCGCGGGCCGCCCCGAAGGCGAGCGGCTGGTCGCGGAGGGCGTAGGCCAGTCCCCGGGTGGTGACGCCGGCGGCGTCGCCATCGAGCGGGATGAGCGAAACGGTATCGCCCGGGCGGCCGGTGATTTCGCCGCCGGGGGGACGGAGCACCCGGGCCGTCTGGTTCCCGTGCCAGACCTCCACGCGGCATCCCTCGAGCGCCGGGTGGGCGAGGAGGTGGAGGTTAGCGAGCGTCATGTCGAGCCGCCCGCCGAGCGCCCCGACCACCACGAGGCGGTCCGCCCCCCGCCGCACCGCCTGGACGAGCGCCAGCTCCAGGTCCGTCTCGTCCTTGTGGGTGGGGAAGGTGAGGCGCTCCACATAGCCGAGGGCGGTGAGTTCGTCCGGGGGCAGGGAATCGAGGTCACCGATGACGGTGGTGACCCGCACCCCGAGCACCGCGGCGTGGCGGGAGCCGCCGTCCACGCCCCAGACGGCGTCGAAGGTCTCCCTCCGCAGGCGCTCACGGAGGGCGTCCGGTTGATTAAGCTCCCCGTTGACGAGGACCAGTGCGTTCATCGTTCGCTCCACCCAAACAAGAAGGCCATCCTCCGGGGAGGATGGCCCAAGCTGCTCTCGCGTGCTCCCTCCGCCGGCATTACCCGGATCAGGTTCTTCGGGTCGTGCTTCCGGGTCGCTTCAGGCGACCCGTGCGCAGCCTCTCAGCCTGGTTTCCCAAGCTCCCCGCTGGGTTCCTTTGTCCGGTCCCGGCGCTTGTTCGGCCGCCCCGCCCGGGGCGTCGGTCGCCGGACCGTTCCTTCTTCTAGACATTAAAGCAGATTTCACCGGCAATTACCAGTGCTGGTAGGTGGAAAACGCCCGGATTGTTAACGGCGGTCAAAAAAGACGCGGGAAACGGCCGGGCGTTAGCATTTCGTTCACATTTTGGGTCTATAGTGAGAACAGGCAGCTGCCGGGCCGTTTGTCGGAACTCCGGCCCGGGCAGTGAGCCGGCGCCGCCCTTATCGCCGGGGCGGCTGGTTCCTCCATGAAGAGGGGGCCCGTACGGGCCCCCTCTTTGTTGTAGCTTGATAGCGCAGCGCCGGCTACCGGCCGCCGGACGGCGGGCGCGTATTCGGCTCGGGCGGGTTCTTCATGCCGAGCCGGAACAGCTCGCCGGTGTCCCGGCGCTTCCAGTTGACGGAGATGCGCTGCTGGGTGGGGTGGACGAGGGTAATCGCGCCGGGGGCCGGGCATTCCTCGACGCAGCCACCGCAGAACCAGCACTCCTCCGGGTACATCACGATGGGCTCCTTCTCGCTCTTGATGGGATTGGGCATCATGACGTCCGTGGGGCAGACCTCGACGCACCGGTTGCAGCCGATGCAGATGTCCTTATCGAACGCCAGCACCTTGTTCGGCGTGGGAGGGTTGGGCACCATGTAGGTATCGGTCATTTCGTCACTCTCCTCGGCTTACCTGTGCGCCTGATAGTTTTCTTCGTAGGTGGGAGCGTAGGGGGGCTGGAGGTGGAAGTCGAGCGGCAGTGACCGCACGACGACCTTGCCGTCCTCCTGCCGGATGGGGAGCAGCTTGTCCCAGGCGGGGTCGTCCGTCCGGGGATAGTCGAGGCGGCGGAAGTCCAGCATGAGGTTGCTCGCCTTGCGCTCCAGTGATGCTTTGAGGATCATCTCGCCGACGGTGATGACGGCCTCGCATTCGAGCAGGCGGCCGAGCTCGTGGGGGTTGGAGGCGTAGGCTTCGGCGAGCTCGGTGGTGCGGAGCTCGTCGAGGAGCCGCAGGCCGAGCTTCATCGTGGTCTCGTTCTTGTACTGGCCGCAGTAGTCCCGCATGATGCGGCCAATGGCCACGTTGATTTCCTTCCAGCCGTTGTGGTTCCTGGGCTGGCCGACGGCCCGGTAGGCGGCCTCACGCTCCACCTTGACCTGGTACTCGTCCGCCACCGGCTCCGGGGCGGTCTTCGCATATTTGGCGGCGTGACGGCCCGCGTAGCGTCCCGTGGTGTGGGACTCGCCGTGGCAGCCGCCCCCGAAGAGGTTGCCTCCCGCCCCAACGTAGAGCCCCTCCAAATTGGTGCGGAAGTCCCAGTCCACCAGGAAGCCGCCCCCGCCGCCGCTGCGGATGGTGGGCGGCGTGTTGATGCCGGCCCCCCAGAAGTTGCCGTGGTTGTAGCCCTCCGGCGGCATGACCGGGGCTTGCCAGAGGTCTTTCTCCGGGTCGAAGCCGGCGCAGGTCATCGTCTCGTAGATGGGGATGCGGGTCTTGCCCTCGTTGCCGACCATCATGCCGAAGACGTTGCGGCGTTCCAGCTCGGGGAGCTTGGAGAAATCGGCGTAGAGCGGCAGCTTGTAGACGCCTTTGCGCACGAGCTCCGGCAGCTCCGGCGAGAGGGCATTGTTGCGGTAGGCGGGGTCGTAGAAGGAGATGCCGATGCCTTCCCCGAGGATGAAGTCCTGTCCCTCGGTGGGCAGGAAGCGGGCTGCCGTGCCCTCGATGGGCCGCGCGAAGGCGTCCACCCAGGGGACCTCCTTGCCGTCCGCGTCCACGATGGGTACGCCGTGGAAGGTATTGTGGGCGTTGGCCATGCTGTAGGGGGCGTAGCCGTAACCGGTGAGCCGGCCGGGGGCCGTCTTTTCCATGCAGACGAGCTCCGCCCCGGCCTTCCAGCCGAGCGCCTCCCCGGCGCCGGAGGAGTTGAGGTTGCCCATCGAGCTCGAGGCGGTGACCTCGGGGGAGAAATCGTAGAGGCGGCCGGCGCCGCCGGTGCAGATGACGGTGGCCTTGGCGCGGATGACGTAGAACTCGCCGGTGCGGGTGTTGACGGCGATGCAGCCTACCACCCGGGCGCCCTGTTTGCCGCCCTCGGTGAGGAGGGCCGTCGGCATCATGCGGTTATACATCTTGACGCCGAGCTTGATACATTCCTCGTAGGCCTTGACCTTGATATTGTAGCCCCAGACGCGCACGACGTGGCGGCTCTTGTAGTCGTAGGCGAAACAGAGCTTGGTCGCCTCGTCGCGGAAGTCGGCGCCCTTGAACTCGTCGTTGACGTCCCGTATCTGGACGCCCATTTTTTCGCTTTCCTGGAGGGTATCCCAGCCCTCCGACGTGATGACGTAGCGGACGTGCCCGCCCGTCCAGCCCCGCATGCTGTTGTAGCAGGCGTCCGTGTACATCTGCGGGGTAACGCTGGAGCAGGGATTGGTAACGGCGCCGTGCCAGTGGTCAACGCCAGCCCCGCCGGCCCCGCTCCGCTTGGCGTGGCCGCGCTCCACGACGGCCACCGAGGCGCCTTCCTGCGCCGCGGCGATGGCCGCCCGCAGGCCCGCCACCCCGCCGCCGATAACGATGACGTCGTAGGCGGCCTCGTTGACCCTGGTGTAGTCAACCGGATAGGGCCAGGCGGGCAGGGTGCCGGTCCGCTGGACATATTCGTGCCAGGTGCTCATCATTCAACCTCTCTTTCCGGTAGATGGGACAATTGTAGCCCGCGGCACGCCAAAAAACAAATCCGGCCCGTCCCCCTTTCCAGCCTCGGGGCCGACTTGACAGGCAACGAAAATATCGTTATACTGCTGCCCATGAATACTTCATTGAACTCAGCAGAAAAAATCATCCAGCGCTTCGGGGGGCAGACGGCCCTGGCCAAGGCCCTCGGGAGAAGACAGAGCACGGTCCAGCACTGGGCCAAGACCGGGCGGGTCCCGGCGCAGTGGCACGAGCCGCTCATGAAGCTTGCCCGGGAAAAGGGAGTCCCGCTCGAGGCGGCGGACTTCGTCGTGAAGAAGCGGCCGGACATCGCGCCGGCGGCCGGGAAGCTCGGCATTCTGCTCGTCGGCCTCGGCGCCGTCAGCAGCACCTTCATCGCCGGCGTGGAGCACGTGCGGCGGGGCACCGGCAAGCCGTTCGGCTCGGTGACCCAGATGGCCACCATCCGCCTCGGCAAGCGGACGGAGAAGAAATCGCCGCTCATCCGGGACTTCGTCCCCCTGGCCAAGCTCGACCAGCTCGTCTTCGGGGCCTGGGACCCCATCCCGGACGACGGTTACCTCTCTGCCATCAAGGCCGGCGTGCTCGACCGGTACGACCAGATCGAGCCGGTGGCTGACTTCCTCAAGTCCATCAAGCCCATGCCGGCCGTCTTCGACCCGTCCTACGTCAAGCGCATCAAGGGCACCAACATCAAGGAGGCGGCCAACAAGATGCAACTGGCCGAGCAGGTCCGCGAGGACATCCGGAACTTCAAGAAGGCCAACAAGTGCGACCGCCTCGTCATCGTCTGGGCGGCCTCCACCGAGAAGTTCATCACCGCCTCGGACATCCACAAGGATATCAAGAGCCTCGAAAAGGCCATGGAGGCCAGCGACGACCGTATCTCGCCGTCCATGATTTACGCCTACGCCGCCATCAAGGAGGGCGTGCCCTTCGCCAACGGGGCGCCGGCGCTGACGGTGGATTTCCCGGCCATGGTGGACCTCGCCGTCAAGGAAGGCGTGCCCGTCTGCGGCAAGGACTTCAAGACCGGCCAGACGCTCGTGAAGACGGTCATCGCCCCCATGCTGAAGGCCCGGATGCTCGGTGTGGACGGCTGGTTCTCCACCAACATCCTCGGCAACCGGGACGGGGAGGTCCTCGACGAGCCGGAGAACTTTAAGACGAAAGAGGAGTCCAAGCTCGGCGCGCTGGAGTACATTTTCCAGCCCAAGATGTACCCGGACCTCTACGGCGACATCTACCACAAGGTACGCATCAACTACTACCCGCCCCGCGGCGACGCCAAGGAAGGCTGGGACAACATTGATATCTACGGCTGGCTCGGCAAGCGGATGCAGATCAAGATCAACTTCCTCTGCTCGGACTCCACGCTGGCCGCGCCGCTCGTGCTGGACCTGGCGCTCTTCATGGACCTCGCCAAGCGGGCCGGGCTTTCCGGCATCCAGGAGTGGCTCTCCTTCTACTTCAAGAGCCCGCAGCACGCCGAGAGCGTCTACCCGGAGCACGACCTCTTCATCCAGCAGACCAAGCTCAAGAACACGCTCCGCTGGCTCATGGGCGAGGAGCAGATAACCCACCTGGGCATGGAGTACTATCTGGACGAGTAACCGTCGCCCGGTTCAGGAAAAATAAGAAGGGGGGCGAAAGCCCCCCTTCCTGTTTACGGGCAATGGCTTTTAGTTGAACGAGGCCGGCGGCGTGGCGATGACGTCCTTGTTGGCGTCCATCTGGTCGGCCGGCACGTCGCCCGCGCTGAGGAAGATAGCCGTGTTGCCGTGGCAGCTCGAGCAGCTCGCATTCTGCGGGGTGTCGAGCTGGATGTTGTGCGGCGTGGCGTACTTCCAGGTGGGTACGTTATCGAAGTCGGGCAGCAGGTCGCTGCCGTAAGACGAGAACGTGTCCGAGGTGACCGGTACGTGCCGCACCACCACGTAGTCCCAGGGGATGTCGTCGGTCGGGTTGGGGTTGCGGCCGATCTTGAAGGTCATCACCGAGGGGTCGGTGGTGAAGTACGGGGTGCCGGTGGCATCCCGGTCCACGTGGCAGCTGTAGCAGTTCTTGTAGTCCACCGAGTGGCAGACCTGGCAGGCTACCTTGCCGATGTGGAGACTGTGCTGCGTGTTAGCGTCGGCGATGTCCGTGTGGCAATCCGTGCAGGAGGGGCCGTCCATCTGGTGGTAGCGGCCCTCGGCCGTCTGGCCTTGGCCGTGCAGCTCTTCCTCGGAGTGGCAGTCGTAGCAGGTCATGCCATGCTTGGTCCAGTGGACGTCGCCGGGGATGCCCTCGTTCTGGCCGAAGTATTCGGCGGCGATGCGGGCACCGTGGCAGCCGCCGCAGTTTTCCATCATGGACGGGATGGCCTTGAAGGTATGGCCGGCGATCAGCCCGCCGCCGAGCGTGGTGGGCCGGCTGACGTGGCACTGTCCGCAGGTGGTGTGGCAGCCGTTGCAGTGGTTATCGAAGGCCGCGGCGAGCGCCGAGCCGGCGGTCAGGTCACCGCCGCGCTCGATAAGCGCCGACTGCATGCCGCTGACGGTGCTGTGCAGTCCGGTAGCGTCGGTAGTGGCGATGTCCTCGTGGCAGATGTTGCAGGTGTCCTCGGAGGGGTCCGCCACCATGTTGACGTGGGCGGCGTCCTTGTCCTGGGCCTCGTTGTTACCGTGGTGACAGCCGATGCAGGTCAGCTTGCCGTGGACGGACTCCTGGAAGGCGGTATCCGAGACGTAGACCTTTTCCCATGCCTGTAACTCAGGCAAGTCTCCGGCTCAGCCTTCGCCGGACGCCTCGGTGGGCGTCGCGGCGACTTCGGTCGAAGCGGTCGCCTGGAGCTTGGCCTTGTCCGTGTGACAGATGACACAGGAGCTGGTCTCCGCCGGGGCGGCGACGGAGGTCGTCGTTTCCGTGGTGGTTCCCGTGGGAGCCGCCGTGGTGGTGGCGGTGGGCCCGGTGGTAGTCGTCTCCGCCTGGCTGCTGCACCCCGCCACGACCGGGACGGCGATGAGGAGCAGCCCGATGAAGAGGAAAACGAGTCGTTTCATACTAAACTAACCTCTCACTCGGTCCGGCATTTCGGTCCCCGTGCCGGCCGGGGGTTCGAGCCGGCACGGGGTGGAGGAAAGGGGACGGAACCGTTTTTTAGTTGGGTGATGTACCGGTAACGAAGGGGTAGTCGAAGGAAGAGGTGGCGTTGTCGAAGGCGCCGGGGGCCACCGTGGTGTCCATCGTCCACGAGGTCATACCGAACTTCAGGTTAGTGGCGTTGTAGCCCAGGGTGTTGAGGATAGCGGTGGCCTGGGAGCCGGTCATGCCGGTGTAGCAGTAGACGACGATCTGCCGGTCCGTGGGCAGCTTGGCGAGGTTAGCCGGGTCCGCCAGGGCGGCCAGGCTGATGTTGATAGCGCCCGGGATATGGCCCTGGGCGTAAATATCGGCGGCGCGAACGCTCAGGATGAAGGGGTCGTTGCTCGGGTCGCCGTCATTGAGCAGCATGTAGAGATCGGAGGCGTTGATGTTCCACTTGGGGCTCGAGGTCACGTAGGCCTGGACGGCCGCGCGGACGATTTCCGCGGGGTCGGTCGAGGTGGTGTTGTTGATAACCGGGTAGGCGTAGGTCTGGGTGGCCTCGTTGGCCGTGGTCTGGTACGAGTAGTCCATGCGGTCCTTGGCCGGGTCATAGCGGCCGGGAGCGACATCAACGTCGTGCGTCCAGGCGGTCATGCCGAACTTGAGGTTGGTGGCGTTATAGCCCATCAGGTTGAGCAGGGCAGTCGCCTGGGAGCCGGTGTGGCCGGTGTAGCAGTAGACGACGATCTGCTTGTCCTTGGGCAGCTTGGCGAGGTTGGCCGGGTCCGCCAGTCCGGCCAGCGGGATGTTGATAGCCCCGGGGATGTGGCCCTTGGTGTACTGGTCCGCGGCGCGGACGCTGACGATGAACGGGTCGTTGCTCGGATCGCCATCATTGAGCAACATATACAGGTCCTGGGCGCTGATGTTCCACTTGGGGCTCGAGGACAGGTAGGCCGCGGCGGCCGCCTGGACGGTGTCAAACTGGGATACTGCGGGCGCGGGGGTCTGGGTGGTGATGGTGGAGGTGGGGGTCGTGCCCGAGGTGGTCGTGCTGCCGCCGCATCCGGCGAGCAGGCTTCCCAGGATGATCAGGGTGGCGAGGGCGGCGAAGATCAAGGTGTGGCGGCGGGGTCTCATTCGCATGGCAGGGTCCTCCTTCTATTCTTGCCGATGGGATAATAATCTGCTATGATAACGTTTATCCGCAATTCCGGGTGTTGTACCATACCCCCGTCCGGTATTATATGCGGGAACGACCGGGCTTGTCAACAGTGGAATTAGTGATATTTATACCCGGTAAATACGGCCATAAATGCAGTACTACGTGGAGGATACACACATGGCGGACATACCGGTGCCTCGTGAAGAGATAGTAATACGGTTGAAGAAGATAGAAGGACAGACCAGGGGTATACAGAAAATGGTGCTGGACGAGCGCCAGTGCTCGGACATCATGATGCAGCTCGGCGCGGTGAAATCCGCTTTGGAGTCCGTGGCCGCGCTCGTCCTCAAGAACTATACCGCCATCTGCCTGCAGGACGGCGACCCCGCCGAGGTCGGTAACTCGCTGGCCCGGGCCGTCTCCATCTGGATCGGGGGGAAGGCCTGACGGGGCCGGGCGCCGCCGGCGGCACGACCGGGTAATGCACGAGCAGAGCATCGTCGAGTCCCTCCTGGCCCTGGCCCTCAAGAACGCCGAGCAGAACCGGGCGGAGCGCATCGTGGCCATCAACCTCGTTGTCGGGGACCTTTCCGGCGTCGTGGAGGATGCGGTCAACTTCTATTTCAACTTCCTCGCCCGGGATACCATCGCCGGGGGGGCCACCATCAACTACCGGCGCGTGCCGGTCACGATGCGCTGCCGGGACTGCCAGCGGACCTTCGAGCCGGAGCGGCTCGACCTTCTCTGTCCGGACTGCGGCGGCCGCCAGCTGGACATCATCGCGGGGCGGGAGCTCTACGTGGAGAGCCTGGAAGTGGTCTGAAAGGCGCCCCCTCCATTTCAAGTTGAAACCGCGGTGTCCGGCGTGTATAGTAGGGGGAACCGATCCATAAAGGAGGCACCCCGCCACATGAGTGAAATCCACGATGAACTGGCCGTCAAGCTGGGCGTTCCCGGTTCCGAGCGCTTCGTCAACATCGTCTTATAAGTTGGGCAGTTCGGCGAATAATTACCCTGAGCCCCTCGGTTCTGCTCCCCATCCCCGCCTCGCTGCCCAGCTTCGGAAATAGCCGCCTCTCCCGCCTTTTGTTCCGTCCTCAGGTACTCACTTCCAACCCGGTACCTTCCCACCACCCCCTCCCGGCCTCCCCAACCGCCCGGCACCACGCCGGCCGCTAGTCCCTCCACCCAGCCGACCAGGTCGTCGCTGATCTCCTCGACCCGCAGCTCCCCCCAGCTCCGCAGCCCCCGCAGCCGCACGAACACCGCCCCGGCGAGCTCCAGGAGCAGGTCCGCCAGCGCCGGCGCCAAGGCCACGAAGCGCGACCGGTGGCCCGCCACCAGCGTAACCCTCCCGATCGGCTGCTCGTGGACGATGCCGTACCGCCGGAATAACTTCAAATTGGCGGCGAGCTGCCCCGCCGCTTTCGCGATCTCGTGCCCGTGCCGCGCCAGCGCGGCCACCGTGAGCGCCGGACCGGCCGGGACGGCCACGGCATCACGGTCCACGGCCCGCCGGCGGCGCCGGACGGCCGGATCCTCGCCGCCGGGCGTCGCCCCCAGGGCCGCCACGGCGTCGGCCAGGTCGTCGCCGCTGACGTGGCAGTAGCGCATCGTCGTGGCGAGCTGCTCGTGGCCGAGGAGCCGCTGCACGGCGCCGGGGTTGACGCCCCGGCGCAGCAGCGTCGTGGCGACGTAGTGCCGCAGGCTGTGGACATGGAGGTGGGGCAGGCCGGCCCGCTCGGCCCAGCTCTTGACGATGCCGCTTACCTGCCCCGGGGTGAGCCCGAAAACGGTCGCCGCCGCCGGCCGTCCCCACGTGAACTTCCCCAGCCGGGCGGCGACGTCCGGCGCCAGGGGGACGCTGCGGTCCCGGCCTCCCTTGCCGCCGACGACCCGTAAAAACGGGGGGCGCTCGCCGAGGTAGAGGTCGCCGACGGCGAGCCGGGCGAGCTCGCTCCGCCGCAGCCCGGTGGCGGCGGCGGTGGCGACGAGCAGGGTATCCCGCTCGATCGTGGCTTTATGCGTGGCGCGGGCCTCCATGGTCGCGACGAGCCTTTCGAGGTCCTCCCGGGTGACGAGCGGCGGCAGCGTCCTCGGCGGCTTGAGGTGGAGCGGCAGCGGCCCGTCGCCGAGGAAAGTGAAGAAGGCCGAGAGGTAGGCGACGTAGGTCGCCCGCGTGCCCGCGGCCCGCTCCCGGAACCGCTGGAGGAAGACGAGCGCCGTATCCTTGTCCGGCGGACGCCCGGCGAGGTAGTCGCGGTAGCGCTCCAGGAACACCCGGGTATGGGTGAGGTAGGCCCGGGACCGGCTGAAGGCGAGCGTGGCGTAGTAGCGCTCGAAGGGGGCGCCGCCGGCATCCGCGACGGCCGCGGGAACGGGGAGGGCTGGTTGCACCGAAAGCTCCATGGTACGGGTCCTTTCTGCCGGGAAGGCTCGGGTCATCGCCCGGCTGTCGGCGATCCGATGCTCCCGGTGCCGGAAGAATTTTTGTCGGCAAAGAAGGGCTGGATAGTGCCCAGTTCGGGGTTCTCGGCGGGCGGCGCCGGCGCGGGCGGCGGCGCCGGAGGAGCCGGCGGCGGGGTCTGCGGCTCTTCCAGCCGGGCAACGGCTTTTTTCAGCCCATCGGGGCCGAGGGCGAGGTATTTCTGCGTCGTGGAAAGCGATTTGTGGCCGAGCAACTGCTGGATTTCCAGGAGGCCGACCCCCCGGTGGTAGAGGGTTGTGGCATAGTGGTGCCGGAGCGAGTGCGGATGGATATGGGGCAGACCGGCCCGCAGCGCGATACGGGTGACGAGGCAGCTGAGGCCACTCGAGGTCAGCCCGAAGACGAGTTCGTCACGCGGCCGGCCTTTCACAAAGTCACGCAGGCGGCCGGCCAGCAGCGGCGGCAGAGGTATCGCCCGGTCGACTTTCCCCTTGGTTTTACGGGCGATGACGAGCGGCGTGTCGCTCGAGAAATCGAGGTCGCCGACCGGAAGCCCGGCGGTTTCGCTGAGACGCAGTCCGGTCTTGTCCATCGTCTCGAGGACGAGGACATCACGCTCGGTCCAGTCAAAATGGCTTTCTTTCTGCCGGGCGGCCTGGAACAGGGCCTCGATCTCGCGGTCAGGTATTATCTGGGGGAGGGTGCGGTCGACACGGATGCGGATCGGGAACTCCGACCCGTCGAGATACTTGAAGAAGGAGACGAAATAACCGGCGTAGGTCGCCCGGGTGCTGCTGGCACGGTCGGCGTAGCCCTCGAGGAAGTCGATCGCCGAGTCGTGGTCGGGCGTCTTCCCGCCCAAAAAGCAGCGGTATTTCTCCAGGAATGCCCGCTTGTCGGCGGCGTACCGCGGGCTGATGCTTATCCGGAGGCGCTGGTAGTACCGCTCGAAGCGTTCCAGGTTGGGATCATCGATGATCGTGGTTGCCTCGTCCATAATTGTCCTCCTTTCGGACAGGGCCGGGGTTTGTTTCAGGCCCCCACTTTCAATTATACCGGCCTCGGGCGAAATTGCATTTTTAAAAGTCTGGCTGGTTTCCCAAATCAACCGACGAGAATCGCCGTGAATGGCTTTCCGCTCCTCTAACAGCTCGCAGGTATGTTTGAAAATCAGCTACGAAATTGGCGACATTGCCCCAAAATGGGGTCGGGATGAGGGGATTTTTAGCTACGCAGCCAAAATATTTAGCTCGCAAATGCTTCACTTTAGCCAGAACAAAAGTGTCAATGCCTCGTAGGGAGCCTGGGCGCGCTCTTTCCGGCCTGGACCGGCGCGGCGCGGCGGACGCCGGTCGGAGCCGGTCGCGCCGCTTCGCCGGGAAGGCACGTCCCCGCGCCGTCCTCACCGTCGACGACACCCGGCTGGCGAAGTTGCGACCGCGCCGGTGAGGTGACCCCGGCCGGGCGAACCCGTCGCCGTGCCAATCAGCATCTTCTGTAGAACCTAACGACGCCAACGGGGACGGATCGTCGCCTATGTTCGGCGCTGTCAGCTGATCAAGCGGGTGAAGCGGCCACGAGCGTCGGTTCGGGAACGCTGCCGGCCAGTACCAGGGGTTTGTTCGTACCGGGTAATTTCCCCGGGAAATTATGAGCCTGAAACGTGGCCCTAAACGTCACCAAATCCCCCCGACTGGCACCGGAACCACGCCTTTCGAACAACCTGCGAACCGGGAAATCGTCTCGCGGACCGGTTGGTCGGGCAGTACGAACGTCCGTGAAAGCTCTGACCTTCCGTTGGTCGGAGCGACGACGCCTGGGGATACGCACCGGGTACGCGACCTGCCATACCGGAGCGGAGGTTGCGCCATTGATTTTACCCGCGGTACCTACCTGGTGATCACTCATTGTTGCATTGAGGCTAATCGGGTTAGGAATTGCCACCAAATCGCGCTGTTTTGGGACCAAGTGGCTGACTTTTCAACCTTATTGGTAACATTTGGTTAACCGATGTCGCGTGAACCGAGACGATTTCGGCCGTTCCGAGCATTTTACCTGGATGGTTTACACCATGAAACCGTGAATCGCTCCATCAGTAACAGTACTCTTTGACGATTTGGTCGTAGATGG
>DAOUEG010000066.1:0-2352 GCA_034430495.1 Dehalococcoidales bacterium | reverse complement strand
AGTCGCTGCTGACGAGGAGCTCGCCCCGCTCGGTGATGCGGAGCGAGGTACCGAGGGCGGGACGGCCGAGGCTCTCGAACTTGATCTCCCCCTTGCTGTGGGACGAGATGAGCCCGGCCTCGGTGCTGGCGTAGACCTGTCGCAGCTCGACGCCGATGGCGTGGATGAGCCGAAAGGTATCCAGGCTCAGCACCGAGCTGCCGGTCACGGCGAAGCGCACCTTGCTGAGGCCGAGCCGGTCCTTGAGCGGCCGGAAGAGCATGAAGTAGGCGATTTGGTGGAGGAACTTCCAGAACAGGTTGGGCTCCCTGCCGTCGAACCGGAGGTCGGCCATCCGGTGCCCGACCGGCAGGAAGAGGTTGTAGAAGAACCGTTTGACGGGGCCCGTGTCCACGATCTTGACCTGGATCTCGCTGACGAGTCCTTCCCACTGGCGCGGCCCGTAGATGACGAAGTTCGGGCCGACCTCCCGGGTATCCTCGGCGATGGTCTCCGGCTCTTCCGGGAAGTTGAGCCGGGCGCCGGTGAGGAGATGCGGGATGGTGGCGAAGAAGCTGTCCCCCACCCAGGCGGCCGGGAAGTTGGAGATGAGGTCGTCGGTCTCGTCCATGGGATAGCGGTCCACGAAGCCCCGGGCGGTGGTGATGAGGGCGCGGTGGGTAAGGATGGCCCCCTTGGGCAGGCCGGTGGTGCCGGAGGTGTAGTAGATGCAGGCCACGTCATCGCCCCTGCCGGCGGCCACGTTCTCCTCGAAGAGGCCGGGGTGGTCGGCATCGCAGGCCTTGCCGAGCTCGATGACCTCGTCGAAGGAGGCGAGGATGGGGTCGTCGTAGTTGCGGAGGCCCTTGGGGTCCCAGTAGATGACCTTTTCGAGGAGGGGCAGCTCGTCCTTGATTTCCAGGAACTTGTCCGTCTGCTCCTGGTCGTTGACGATAGCGAACCTGGCGTCCGAGTGCTCGGCGACGTATTTGACCTCGGAGGGGATGGAGTCCACGTAGATACCGGTGGCGATGCCCCCGGCGGCCTGGGCGGCGAACTCGCCCCAGAACCACTGCGGCTCGTTATCACCGATGATGCAGGCGACATCGCCCTTCCGGAAGCCGAGGCTGATGAGCCCGAGGGAGAAATACTTGACGCGGTGGTAGTAGTCCTCCCAGGTATACCGCTGCCAGATGCCGAAGTTCTTCATGGACATGGCGGTCCGGGACGGCCACTTGGCGCGGTTACTGCTGATAATCTGTGGTATGGTCTCTCGCTTGTCCATCGATCCCGGTACGGTACCCGGTACCCCTCTAAATAAGAATTACCTCCCGTTCCAGGGAGGTAATCGGCGCCACCGGTACCCGTGATTATCGGCTATCGGTACCTGCCCTGCAAACCGTCATACCCCCCGCGCGCACCTCTCGTGCGCCCGGTAAAGATGAATTTCGGCGGCTCCGGGCAACGGTTCATCATTTTTCTCGTTTGAAACAGGCGGGAAAAGAAATCGCCCCAGCTTACCACAGCGTAGGCGAACCTGTCAACGTGAATCGAAGCTGGCGGACGCTCCGGCCGGTCAGCCGGTGTAGAGGGTCGTCCCGGTAGCTTTCGCTATCAGGCGGCCGTCCTGGTTGGTGACGGTCATCTCCGAGACGCTGATGCGCCTGCCGCTCTTGGCGACGCGGCACTCGGCGGTGAGGACGTCGGTGGCGCCGACGGCGGCGATGAGGTGGACGTTGAACTGGACGGCCAGGTTGGGCGTCAGGAGGGAGTTGGTGCCGTAGGCGAAGGCCTGGTCCGCAATGGCCATGACGATGCCGCCGAAGACCATGCCATTGAAATTGACGTACTCCGGGCGCATGGGCATGGTGACGCGGGCGTAGCCCGGCGTGCACTCTTCCAGCTTCATGCCGAGGAAACCGGCGACCGGTTCCGTGGCTTCTTTTTCCTTGAGCGAGGCGACGAGTTCGTTGGGTACGGTCGGTTCGGCTGGCATGGGCGTCTCCACATTCGGTTAATCGTGACCATTATAGCATACGCGGGGGGCGGGGCCACCCGGTTGACAAAGGGGTGGGCCATAGCTTGTAATAGAGGCCGGAAGGAACCGCGCCAGAAGGAGGGAACCATGTCTGTGTACCTGTTGCTGACCACCCTGACCGATGCCGGCAGGAAAGCGCTGCAGGAAGACCCGGAAATCCTCAAGGATTTCAACAAGGAAACGGAATACATGGGGGTCAAAATCCTGGACCAGTACGCCCTGCTGGGGCAGTACGATTTCGTGAACATCGTCGAGGCGCCGAACAACGAGGTCGTTGCCAAGCTGGCCATCCGGCTCAGCGCCAAGGGAACGACGCAGACCCTGACGCTGGCGGC
>DAOUEG010000065.1:0-10224 GCA_034430495.1 Dehalococcoidales bacterium | reverse complement strand
AGGGTGAGGGTGACGCCCCCTGTCACTGCGAGGGGGCGGAGCGACCGCGGCAATCTCAACCTCCGGACTCCCCGTGTGAGTGACCGCTATTGGTACCGGTCTGTTGCCTCCCTTTGTAAAGGGAGGTCAGGAGGGATTTTCCGGCCCTTCCCTTCACCAATACGCACGGGAAGGGGGCCAGGGGGGATAGGTTCACCAAACCGTACCCCCTCTCCGTTAACGGAGAGGGGGCAGGGGGTGAGGTACTACGAGGCAAAAAACGCGACACAATCCCCTTGACATTAGCACACGTGTTCTAGTAAAGTATCTCTGCGGTATAAAAAACATAGACCGCACGGGGGTGCAGTGCGCCGTGAAACTCGCGATTTCCAAAGCTAACCGGGCCGCCCGGATGGTGACCGGGGCAGTCCTCGCCCGCTCCGAAGCTATGGACCGGGGCACCTTGTAAGATTTTCGCCGGCATTTGTAAATTCTGCGCCGGTGTCTACGTGCGTCCAATTTTATCCGCCGCTCGTCCCGGGCCTGTCCGGGGACGAGCGGCCATTCGCTCCCCCGTCTCCTCCGGCTCCGCCTGCGGCGGGTCTTGCCCGTTCCGGTAGTCCTCCGCCGTCTCCGCCATGATTCTGGCGGCGAAGGCGCCCCGCTCCCCGTCCGGCATCGCGTGCACGGGGAGGACCCACTCCATCTCGGCGAGGTTGTCCGGCAGCATGGGTGTCATGTCATCACGTTTCATGGCGCCCTCCTTTTTCCGTGCCGGTCTACGGTAGCACATTTCCCGGGGCGCTTCAGCACGCCCGGCGCGGTGCTAGCCCATCTCTTCCAGCACTTCCGCGATGACGAAGATGGAGCCGGCGGCGACGATGAGGTCGTCCGGGGAGGCGTTCTCCAATGCCAGCTTCATCGCGGCTGAGACCGAGGGGGCGAGGGCGGGCTCGACGCCGCGCTTGGCGAAGGCCGCGGCGAGCTTTTCCGGCGGGAGGGCGCGGGGGTGGCGGGAGGCGACGATGACGACGCGGTCCGCGAAACGCACGGCCTCCTCGATGATGCGCTCCATGTCCTTGTCGTTCCCGAAGCCGATGACGAGGGTGGCTTTATCGTACGGGAAATTGGCCTTGAGCGCCTGGCCGAGCTTGCGCATGGAATCCCCGTTGTGGGCGATATCCACGACCACCCAGGGGTCATGGCGGAGGACCTGGAGGCGGCCCAGCCACGTCACGGAGCGCAGGCCCTCCCTGATGTGATCGGCGGTGACGGCCGTGCCGCCCTCGGCGAGGACCTCGCAGGCGGCCGCGGCGGCGGCGGCGTTCTGGACCTGGTGGGAGCCGAGCAGCGGGATGCGGAGGTCGTAGGTCGCCAGCCGGCCTCGGAGATGGAACGACTGGCCGGTGAGGTCGTAGCTCTCCTCCCGGTAGGGGACGTCCGCGCCGACGCGGATGAGCGGGGCCCCCTTCTCGCGGGCGATGCGCTCGATGACGGCGAGGGCTTCCGGCTGCTGCGGTGCGGTCACGACCGGGACGCCCGGCTTGATGATGCCGGCCTTCTCCGCGGCTATCTTGTCGAGGGTCGTGCCGAGCACCTCCATGTGCTCGTAGGAGATGGAGGTGATGACGCAGACGTCCGGCGCGACGACGTTGGTGGCGTCCAGCCGGCCGCCCATGCCGACCTCCATGACCTGGAAATCCGCCCGCACGTTGCGGAAGTGGAGGAAGGCCATGGCGGTGAGGATTTCGAAGGTGGTCAGGATGCCGTGGGAGGCGTCCGCGTTCTCCTCGGTGACGAAGGGGGCGATGGCGGTAGCCACGGCGGCCCAATCGTCCTCCGAGATATTTTTGTTGTCCACGCGGATGCGCTCCGTGTAGGTGAGGAGGTGCGGAGAGGAGTAGAAGCCGGTGCGGAGGCCGGCGGCGACGAGGACGGAGGAAATCATGGCGCAGGTGCTGCCCTTGCCCTTGGTGCCGGCCACGTGGACGGTGCGGCGGCCGAGGTGGGGGTCGTGGAGGCGGCGGAGGAGGCTCTCCACGCGGGCGAGGTCGAAGACGACGCCGGCGCGGGGGAGGCGCTCGAAATCCGCGAAATTGAGCAGGTAGTTGATGGACTCCTGGTAGTTCATGGGGGGCCTCCTCGCGCTCCCTTTATTGTAGCTTAAAGCGGGCGGACGGTGGAAGAGGGGGGACCGCCGCCGTTCCATGCAGGGCGGCAAAGGTCTATACTGGGGGGTACGAGTTGGAAACCGCGCGGCCGGGGCGTACCCGGCCGCCGAAGGGGGGTACCCTTGAAAAGCGCCACGGCCGCCGCGTTATCGCTGAAGCACGAGCCCATCGCCATCATCGGGACGAACGAGAAGCCGCCGGAAGCGCTCCGGTTCCGGGAGGGGAAGATCGGCTGCGTCATCGACCTGCTCATCGCCGCGGTCCGGGGGCGGCCGGCGGTGTTCAGCCGCACCACCTGCGGCTGTCCGGGCGGCGGCACCGGGCTCGGGTTCGGGAACCAGTACAAGAACCTGCCCGGCGGCGAGGAGGCGTTCTGCTACTTCCTTTCGGTCGGCGCCAAGGAATGGGAACGGGGCAAGTGGGTCAGCCGGCTCATCAAGCCGTTCATCAACCGCGAGCTGTACTACATGTTCACCAACGGGGAGCGGTACGTCAAGAGCCCGGACCTGGCGAGGAGGTTCCTCGGCTGCCTGCCGATGATGGAGGTGCCGTACGAGTACATCGTCTTCAAGCCGTTCAGCCAGGCGGCGGGGGACGACGGAATCATGACGGTGATGTTCCTGGTGGACAACGACCAGCTCTCCGCCATGGTGTGCCTGGCCAACTACAACCGGGACAGCAACGACAACGTCATCACGCCGTGGGCGGCGGGGTGCCAGTCCATCGGCATCTACCCGTTCGCGGAATCCGGGCGGGAGAAGCCGAGAGCGGTCATCGGGCTGGTGGACATCTACTCGCGGGTGAAGGTGAAGCGGCAGCTCAAGAGCGACGTGCTGAGCTTCGCGGTGCCGTACCCGCTCTACCTGGAGATGGAGGGCAACGTGGCGGGCAGCTTCCTGGAGGGGAGCACCTGGAAGGAGCTGACGAGCCTCAAAACCGAGAGCCAGTGACGTTCCCGTGAGGCGGGCTCTTCTCAATGCTACCCGGCACCTGCCGTGAGGGGGCGTCGGCCCGCCGGCGGGTTCTCCCGGGCTTGTTCCAGCATCCCGTCAGCCTAAGCGCGACTGGATTCCGGCCTGCGCCGGAATGACGGACGGGTTTCCTCCTCGGACCGGGGCTCTTTTCCCAAGGGAGAGGATGACAGGGTGTGGTAAAATAATGGTGCCGTCCCTCTTGACAAGAAGGAAGCGGGTAAAGTAGACTAAAAAAGTCAACTTACTCAACAAACGGCGGACAATGGAAAACAGCAGCTGCAACCTGACCGTCTCCTCAGCGCCGCGGGGCGACGCCCCGGCGTACCGGTCCGCCCTGTCCCGCATGGTCATGCCCGGGCAGGCTCTGGCCTGCCTGCCCGCCCGCACCGGCCGTGGGGACTAGTCACTGACTGGCTGATATTCCTTAACTCCGAACAATAGCCTACGTGTACCTTTGACCCGGCCGGGACTGCGGCATTTACCCGCACCGACCGGGTTTTTGTATGCCGCTCACCAAGGAACCTGACGAAATCGAACGGGAGAAACAGATACATGACCTATCGCTTCGAGACCAACGCCATCCACGCCGGGCAGGAGACGCCGGACAGCGCCACCGGGGCCCGCGCCGTGCCCATCTACCAGACGAGCTCCTACGTGTTCAGGGACACCGAGCACGCCGCCAATCTCTTCGCGCTCAAGGAGTTCGGCAACATCTACACCCGCATCATGAACCCGACCAACGACGTCTTCGAGAAGCGCGTGGCCGCCATCGAGGGAGGCACCGGGGCGCTCGGGGTGGGCTCCGGCCAGGCCGCCCAGGCGCTGGCCCTGCTCAACATCACCCGGGTGGGCGACGAGATCGTCGCCGCCGACAACCTCTACGGGGGCACCTACCAGCAGCTCCACTACACGTTTACCAAGCTCGGCCGGACGACAACCTTCGTGGACTCCGGCGACCCGGAGGCTTTCAAAAGGGCCATCACCCCCGGGACGCGGGCCATCTACGCCGAGACCATCGGCAACCCGAAGCTCGACGTCCCGGACTTCGAGAAGCTGGCCGCCATCGCCCACGAGAACGGTATCCCGCTCGTGGTGGACAACACCGTCGGCGTGGGGCTCTGCCGTCCGATTGACTGGGGCGCGGACATCGTCACCCTCTCCGCCACCAAGTACATCGGCGGGCACGGCACGAGCATCGGCGGGGTCATCGTGGACTCCGGGAAATTCGACTGGAGCAACGGCAAGTTCCCCGAGTTCACCGAGCCGGACCCGAGCTACCACGGCCTGAAATACTGGGAAACCTTCGGCAACTTCCCCGGCATGGGCAACGTCGCCTTCATCATCAAGGTCCGCGTCCAGCTGCAGCGGGACCTCGGGGCGGCGCTCAGCCCGTTCAACTCCTTCCTCTTCCTCCAGGGGCTCGAGACGCTGCCGCTGCGGGTCAAGCACCACAGCGAGAACGCCCTGGCGCTGGCCCGGTTCCTCAAGGAGCACGACCGGGTGGCCTGGGTCAACTACCCCGGCCTCCCGGAGCACCCGAGCCACCGGCGGGCGGAGAACTACCTGAAGGGCGGCTACGGGCCCATCCTCGGCTTCGGCATCAAGGGCGGCCTGGAGGCCGGCAAGAAGTTCATCAACTCGGTCCGGCTGCTCTCGCACCTGGCCAACATCGGGGACGTCAAGAGCCTCGTCATCCACCCGGCCTCGACGACGCACCAGCAGCTGACCCGCGCGGAGCAGGAGGCGACCGGCGTCACCGAGGACTACCTCCGGCTCTCGGTGGGGCTGGAGCACATTGACGACCTCAAGGAAGACATCGAGCAGGCGCTCCGCGCCACGGTATAGAGGAGGCGGCACCATGACGGCGACGAAAACGGACACGAAACCGAAAGACCTGGGCGCGGTGCCGCTGCGCACTTTCACCTTCGCCGAGCAGAAGCCTTTCGTCCTGGAGAACGGTCAGACGCTCGCGCCGGTGACGCTCGCCTACGAGACGTACGGGCGGCTCAACGCGAGCCGGTCCAACGCCGTCCTCATCCTCCACGCGCTCTCCGGGGACGCCCACGCGGCGGGCCTCAGCGCCGGGGGCGAGCGGGGCTGGTGGGACGCCATGATAGGGCCGGGCAAGGCCTTCGACACGGACCGGTACTACGTCATCTGCTCCAACGTGCTCGGGGGGTGCCAGGGCTCGACGGGGCCGTCCTCCCCGGACCCGGCCACCGGCCGGCCCTACGGCTCGCGGTTCCCGCTCATCGGCATCGGCGACATGGTCAAGGCGCAGACCTGCCTGATACGGCACCTCGGCATCGAGAAGCTGCTGGCCGTCTCCGGGGGCTCGATGGGCGGCATGCAGGCGCTCGAGTGGCTCGTCTCCTACCCGGAGCTGGTGCGGAGCGCCGTCCCCGTCAGCACCTCGCTCAACCACTCGCCGCAGCAGATAGCCTTCAACGAGGTGGGGCGGCAGGCCATCATGGCCGACCCCAACTGGAGGAACGGGGACTACTACGGCGGCCCGGCGCCGGACGGCGGGCTGGCGATAGCGCGGATGGTGGGGCACATCACCTACATGAGCGAGATGAGCATGGCCCACAAGTTCGGGCGGCGGTTCCGGGAGGGCTGGCAGGAGCGCAAGTTCCGGCCCGGCTACGAGGTGGAGAGCTACCTCGACCACCAGGGCAACAGCTTCGTGAAGCGCTTCGACGCCAACGCCTATCTCCATATCACGCGGGCCATGGACGACTACGACGCCACGCGCGGGAAGCGGCTCGGGGAGACGTTCGCCGGCATCGAGACGCAGGTGCTCGTCATCGCCTTCGCCTCGGACTGGCTCTACCCGGCCTACCAGACGCGGGAGATCATCAAGGCCTGCAAGCTGGCCGGGCTCGACTCCACCTACTGCGAGATAGAGTCCAGCTACGGGCATGACGCCTTCCTGCTGGAGACGGAGGAGGAGACGCAGCTCGTCAAGCACTTCCTGGAGCGGGTAGGCGGCGGCCAGCCGGTCGAAGCGGAGAGCTATGAAATCTGAGGGGACATCGCTCGATAACGGGCTCATCGCCGGACTGGTGCGGCCGCAGGCCGCGGTGCTCGACCTGGGCTGCGGCGACGGGGAGCTCTTGGAGAAGCTCGTCAAGGAGAAGGGCTGCCGGGTGCAGGGCATCGAGGAGGACGAGCGCGCCATCTACGCCTGCGTCTCGAAGGGCTTGAGCGTGCTGCACGGGGACATTGATACCGACCTGCCCGAGTACGGGAACGGGGCGTTCGACTACGTTGTCTTCAACGGGAGCTTTCCGCAGGTGCGACACCCGGAGACGGCGCTGGCGGAGGCGCTGCGGGTGGGGAAGGAGGTCATCGTCAAGATACCGAACTTTGCCCACTGGAAAGCGAGAGCCCAGATATTCTTCCGGGGGCACACGCCGGTGACGGCCTCGCTGCCGTACCGCTGGCACGATACGCCGAACCTGCACTTCCTGAGCCTGTCGGATTTCACCGACTACTGCCGGCGGAAGGGGCTGGCCATCACGGAGGAGCGGTACACGTCCGGCAGCCGGCGGGTGCGGTGGTGGCCGAACCTGCGGGCGCTCAGCGGGATTTACCTGCTGAGGGGAGCGGAGGTCAGGTCCTGAAGTAGCGGCGCCGGAAGAAGAGGGCGACGTTGACGAGGGAGATGAGGACGGGGACCTCGACGAGGGGGCCGATGACGGCGGCGAAGGCCTGCCCGGAGCCGATGCCGAAGACGGCCACCGCCACGGCGATGGCGAGCTCGAAGTTGTTGCTGGCGGCGGTGAAGGCGATGGTCGTCGTCCTGGAGTAGTCCGCGCCTATCTTCTTGCCCATCCAGAACGAGACGAGGAACATCACCACGAAATAGATGAGCAGCGGCACCGCTATCTTGACGACGTCGAGCGGCAGCTTGACGATAACGTCGCCCTTGAGGGAGAACATGACGACGATGGTGAAGAGCAGGGCGACGAGGGTGACGGGGCTGATGCGGGGGATGAATTTCCGCTCGTACCAGTCGCGGCCCTTCGTCTTGAGGGCCACGTAGCGGGTGAGCAGGCCGCCGAGGAAGGGGAGGCCGAGGTAGATGGCCACGCTGCGGGCGATGTCCAGCATGGAGACGTTGACGGCGGCGCCTTCCAGCCCGAACTTGCCGGGCAGCACGGTGATGAAGATATAGGCGTAGACGGAGTAGAACAATATCTGGAAGACGGAGTTGAAGGCGACGAGGCCGGCGGCGTAGTCGTGGTCGCCGCGGGCGAGCTCGTTCCAGACGATGACCATGGCGATGCAGCGGGCCAGCCCTATCATGATGAGGCCCTCCATGTAGGCGGGGAGGGGCCAGAGCTTGCCGAGGAAGAGGACGGCGAGGAAGAACATCAGCACCGGGCCGATGACCCAGTTCTGGAGCAGCGACAGACCGAGGATGCGCCAGTTGCGGAAGACCTCGCCGAGCTCCTCGTAGCGGACCTTGGCAAGGGGCGGGTACATCATGAGGATGAGGCCGACGGCGATGGGGATGGAGGTGGTGCCGGCCTTGAAGAGGTCAATGAAGTCCGCCGCGGCCGGGATGAAGTAGCCGAGGCCCACGCCGAGGGCCATGGCGAGGAAAATCCAGAGGGTAAGGAAGCGGTCGAGGAAGGACAGGCGCGGCGAGGCGGCGATTTCCATGCGGGTCATGGCGGGAAGCCCCGGCGGGCTAGGCCAGCCCCATTTCTGCGACGAGACGTTCGACGCGCCGCTTGATCTCGTCGCGGATGGGGCGGACCTTTTCGATAGGCTGGTCGTGGGGGTCGTCGAGCTGCCAGTCCTCGGTATCGGTAAAGGAGGCCGGGCACAGGCCCTCGGCCTCGGCGCCGCAGCCCATGGTAATCATCTTTTCGGCGCCCATGATCATGTCAATGTCCAGCAGTCGGGGTTTGGCGGCGGAGATATCGAGGCCGACTTCCCTCATGGCCTCGACCACGACCGGGTTCACGGCATCAGCCGGGGCGGTGCCGGCGGATGCGGCCTCGGCCCTGCCGCGGGCCAGCTGATTGAAAAACGCCGCCGCCATCTGGGAGCGGCCGGCGTTGTGGACACAGACGAAGAGGACGGTCCTCATGGTCACCTCGCGGGTCAAATAGGTACCTTTTCATGCTAGCAGGGGAGGCTGGCGGGCGACAAGGGAAAACCCCGGACTTTCCATATTTTTAACCAATTGTTAACAGCCTCCTGACAACTCCGGCCGGGGAAAATGCCACATTTTTTTAACAATCGGAGGCCGGAACCCCTATGAAAATACTATTGACAGACTACAATATCTGGTGGTAAATTAGGAGGCTTGCTACCATATGCTGTGGGAGGTGGGGAATTGAACTGTCCGTATTGCGGCCACTACGACTCGCGGGTGATGGACTCACGGGACGTCAACGACGGCATCCGCCGCCGGCGGCAGTGCCTGGCCTGCGGACTGCGGTTCACTACCTACGAGCGGCTGCAGCCGGGCGGCCTCTACGTCATCAAGAAGGACGGGCGGCGCGAGGAGTTCAACCGGGACAAGCTGTTGGCGGGCATCAGGAAGGCCTGCGAGAAACGGCCGCTGGCGGGCGATACGCTGGAGCGGCTCGCGGATGACATCGAGATGGAGCTGTACCAGACGGGGAAGGGAGACATCCCGAGCAAGGACATCGGGGACCGGGTGATGGGTAAGCTGAAGGGGCTCGACCACATCGCCTACATCCGGTTCGCCAGCGTCTACCGGGACTTCGCTGATATCACCATGCTCAAGGAAGAGGTGGACACGCTGGCGGAGTACCCGGCCATGAACAACCAGGCCCAGCTGCCGCTGCTGCCGCCGGAGAAGGCGGCGGCGGGCCCGAAGGGGACCGGGAGGGGGAAGAAGTGAAGAGCGGGCGGAACAGGGGAACGCCGGTGAACCGGAACCAGGTGGCGCGCATCGTCTTCGCCAACGCGGAGGCGATGGGCATCCGGGACCGGAAGCTGGTGGAAAAACTGACCACGCAGGTCATCGAGCGGCTGGAGAAGGCGCAGGCGGACTACCTGCCCACGCTGCCGGGCATGGAAAGCCTGGTGGACCAGCGGGCCCGGCGCGTGCAGCGCCTCCCCAGCGAGAGCGAGATAGAAGCGATGGTCATGGAAGTACTCAACGCGGCCCAGCCGGAGGCGACCGAGCCGGTGGAGCCGCCACAAGAACAGGAGGCACAGGCAATCATGGAGAGAGCCGCCACGAACGTCGTACCCGCGCAGGAAACCGAGACCGGCATTGACCTGACGGACACCGCTGTCCAGGTTCTGCAGAGGAGGTACCTGAAGAAGGACAAGCAGGGCAACGTCATCGAGACGCCGGAGGAGATGTTCCGGCGGGTGGCGCACCACGTGGCGCAGGCGGAGCTCCAGTACGACGCGAAGGCCAACGTGCCGGCCATCGAGGACGAGTTCTACCGGCTGATGACCAGGCTCGAGTTCCTGCCCAACTCGCCGACTCTGATGAACGCCGGCCGGGAGCTCGGGCAGCTGAGCGCCTGCTTCGTGCTGCCGGTCGAGGACTCCATGACGAGCATCTTCGACGCGGTGAAGTACACCGCCCTCATCCACCAGAGCGGCGGCGGCACCGGCTTCTCCTTCTCGCGCCTGCGGCCGGAGAACGACCGCGTCGGCTCGACGGGCGGCGTGGCGAGCGGGCCGGTCTCCTTCATCCGCGCCTTCGATACCGCCACCGACGTCATCAAGCAGGGCGGCACGCGGCGCGGCGCCAATATGGGCATTTTGAACATTGACCACCCGGACATCGAGAAGTTCATCACCGCCAAGGAGGACAACACCTCGCTCACCAATTTCAACATCTCCGTGGCGCTGACGGAAAAATTCATGGAGGCGGTCAAGGCGGGGGACGACTACGACCTCGTCAACCCGCGCACCGGCGAGGTGACCAAGAGCCTCAACGCCAAGGAGGTGTTCGATACCATCGTTGACCACGCCTGGCGGAACGGCGACCCGGGCATCGTCTTCATTGACCGCATCAACGAGGACAACCCGACGCCGCACCTCGGGCGCATCGAGAGCACCAACCCCTGCGGCGAGCAGCCGCTGCTCCCCTA
>DAOUEG010000064.1:0-10741 GCA_034430495.1 Dehalococcoidales bacterium | reverse complement strand
AAATAGTGCTATCACGCCGAAAAGTGACCACCAATAACTTGGATGCTTAAACAGACTCATTTTTATCGTAATTGCGGGACTACTGATATATTGAAGTCCTTTTTGGGTAATCGCTACACGATTATTACTTATGCTTACGTATCCTTTGCTTTTCAATGCGTAAGCATCGTACATAATACCCCAACCGAGATATGCCCCAGCTTTGTTTCCAAGTGTTTTCATGTGTAACCCGTGCAATGACGTTTGAGGATTTAGTCTTCTTTCATCAGCGAGAATCCGCAATACTTCTTCTTGCTTTTTTGTGACACTCATATTCATGAGCGATACACCCTTTATTCCGATTGCGAATTGACTGGTTCCACCACCTTGCCCCGGTAATCGCAGCTGGTGCAGACCGCCTGCCGTCCCCGCTGCCCGAGCAAACCGCCGCACTTGGGGCAGGGCTTCTTCAGCGGCTTGAGGTTGGTGGCGAAATCGCACTCCGGGTAGCGGTTGCACCCGTAGAAGGTCCGCTTCTTCTTGCTGACCCGCTGCACGAGCTCGCCCTGCTTGCACTTCGGGCAGGTAATGCCGGTCTTCACCTGGTAGGACTGCGTATAGCGGCACTCCGGGTAGCCGGAGCAGGCGACGAACTTGCCGAACCGCCCCGTCTTGACGACGAGCGGCTTGCCGCACTGGGGACAGGCGTCGCCCGTCTCCTCGTCGGCTATTTTCACCTTCTCCGCCGTTTCCAGCGCCTTCTGCAGGTCCTTGTCGAACGGGGAGTAGAACACGTCAATGACCTGCGACCACGGCTGGTCCTCGGTGGAGATATCGTCGAGCTTCGTCTCCATGTCCGCCGTGAAGGACACGTTGATGATGTCCGGGAAATACTGGGTGAGGAAGTCGTTGACGGCCATGCCGAGCTCGGTCGGCTGGAAGACGCCCTTAACCTTCTGCACGTAGTCCCGGTCGAGGATGGTGGAGATGGTCGGGGCGTAGGTGCTCGGCCGCCCGATGCCGTTCTGCTCCATCGTCTTGACGAGCGTGGCCTCGGTGTAGCGCGGCGGCGGCTGGGTGAACCGCTGCTCCGTGTATACGCCGAGCAGGCCGAGCGCGTCCCCCTTGGCGAGCTTCGGCAGCTTGGCCTTCGATTCTTCTTCTGGATCGTCCTTGCCCTCGCTGTAGACGGTGATGAAGCCGGGGAAGGTGGTGACGGAGGCCGCCGTGCGCAGCAGGTAGTCCCGGCCGTCCTTGGCCGCGATGTCTACCGTCGTGTTATCGAACTGCGCCGCCGCCATCTGGCTGGCTACCATGCGCTTCCAGATGAGCTCGTAGAGGCGGAACTGGGTGGCGTTGAGGTACTGCTTGACGGCCGCCGGCTCGCGGTGGATGCGGGTCGGCCGGATAGCCTCGTGGGCGTCCTGGGCGGAGGCGCGCGCCGCGTAGTGCCGGGCCTTGGCGGGGCAGTAGTCCGCCCCGTACTTCGTCTTGATATAGTCCCGCGCCTCGGCGATGGCGGACTCGGCCACGCGGGTGGAGTCCGTCCGCATGTAGGTGATGAGGCCGACGTTGCCCTCGCCGCCGATGGACAGGCCCTCGTACAACTGCTGGGCGATGGCCATGGTCTGCTTGGTGCTGTAGCGCAGCTTGCGGTAGGCCTCCTGCTGGAGGGTGCTCGTCGTGAACGGCGGGGCCGGCTGGCGGGTAGCCTTCTTGGTGGCCACCTTGTCCACGGCGTAGGCCGCGGCCTTGAGGTTTTTCTCGACCTCGCCCGCCTCCTTCTCGGAGCCTACCTCCATCTTCTTGCCGCCGAGCAGTCCGACGAGCGCCGCCCGGAACTTCGTTGTGTCTTTGTCTTTCTGTAATTCGGCCTCGACGGTCCAGTATTCCTTCGCGTCGAAGGCCTGGATTTCCCGCTCCCGGTCCACCACGATTTTCACCGCCACGGACTGCACCCGCCCGGCGGAGAGCCGCTTGCGGACCTTCTTCCACAGCAGGGGACTGATTTTGTAGCCGACGAGGCGGTCGAGCACGCGGCGGGCCTGCTGCGCGTCCACCAGCTTCATGTCAATATCCCGCGGCTGCTTGAAAGCCTCTTTCACAGCATCGGCGGTGATTTCCCGGAAGACGACGCGGTGCAGCTTCTGGTTGCCGGTGCCGGCCACCTCGGCGAGGTGCCAGGCGATGGCCTCGCCCTCCCGGTCGGGGTCGGTCGCGAGGTAGATGTCCGTGGCGTCCTTGGCCGCCGCCTTCAGCTCGTTGACGAGCTTGGTCTTGGCCTTCGGGACGACGTACTTCGGCCGGTACTGGTTGTCCAGGTCAATGCCCATCTGGCCGCGGGGCAGGTCGCGGACGTGCCCGAGTGACGCCTTCAAACTGTAGCCGCGGCCCAAGATCTTGCCGAGGGTCTTGGCCTTGGCGGGGGATTCGACGATAACGAGTTTCTTGCTCATGCGTAGTTCATTCGACTTTCACGTGATATTCCGGGCGCAGCTCCCGCGCCAGGACGTAGTTCATGGCCCCGACCTGCTTGACGAGGCCTTTGAGTTCCATCATGGCCAGCGTGCCGCTGACCTCGGCGACGGGCAGGCCGCTGCGGCGGCACACCTCGTCAATGTGGCACGGTTCCGCCCCGAGCTCCCGCAGCAGGACGGCCTCGATGCCGGTCTCCGGCAGCAGCTCCCGCATCTCCATCTGGCGGGCGGCGGACGTCAGGTTCAGCTCCTCCATGATATCGGATGCCTGCCGCACCAGCTTGGCGCCGTCCTGGATGAGGCGATTGGTGCCGCGGCTCGCCGGTGAGAGCACGCTGCCCGGTACGGCGAAGACCTCCCGGTTCTGCTCCACCGCGAAGCGGGCGGTTATCATGGCGCCGCTGTCCTCGGCGGCCTCGGTGACGAGGACGCCCAGGCTCAAGCCGCTCAATATCCGATTGCGCCGGGGGAAATTCTCGGCGCGGGGCCGCATGCCGAGCGGATACTCGCTGACGCAGGCGCCGCAGGTGACGATGTCCCGGGCCAGCCGCTCGTTCTCCGGCGGGTAAATCATGTCCAGCCCGCAGGCGAACACGGCGATGGTCCGGCCGCCCGCGTCGAGGGCCGCCCGGTGGGCTATCGTATCCACGCCCCGGGCCAACCCGCTGACGATGGTGATGCCGGCCGCCGCCAGTTCGGCCGCCAGCTCCGAGGTCACCTGCTTGCCGTAGACGGTCGCCCGGCGCGTGCCCACCACGGCCACGGCGTACTCGTCTTCCGGGCGCAGCTCGCCGCGCCGGTAGAGGACGGGGGGATAGTCGTATATCTCCCGCAGGCGGGCAGGGTAGGCCTCCTCGTTGCTGGTGAGCACGCTGACGCCGGCGCGGTCGAGCTTTTCCATCTCCTCGTCCGGCGAGACCGCGTCCCGCCAGCGGGTGATGGCGCGGACCGCCGCCGGGTCCAGCCCGGCCCGGCGCACCTCGGCGAGCGGCGCCGTCCACGCCTCCCGCAGCGACCCGAAGTGCTGCTCCAGGAGGGACAGCCGCACCCGTCCGATGCCCGGGATATTATTAAAAGCGACCCAGTATTTCGTATCTGTAGCCAAAGCGTTACCATTCTAGCACAGGGATTTCAAGATAACAAAACCGGCGCCCATCGCAGGTAGTTTACATAACGTAGTTACGTCTTAACGAGGGGATGCCGGTAAGAAAGGCCGCCGGGCGGGTCCGCCGGAGCGGCGACGGCGCGGCCCGGGGGACGGCCTCATGGGAAAAGCGTGGCGGAGAGAGTGGGATTCGAACCCACGGTAGCCTTACGGCTACACACGCTCTCCAGGCGTGCCTGATCGTCCACTCCAGCATCTCTCCGCGCCCTATAACTTTAGCTTAAAGACGCCCCGAGCGTCAATTCCCGATTAGCTTCAGCCGCGTGTTCCGGTTCCGCGCGGTGGTGCTGCCGCGGGGCAGCGCGAAGATAGCATGATTATTGCCGGGTGAAGGCGGAAATGGCGGAGAGGGTGGGATTCGAACCCACGCTACGCAAAAACGTAGACCGCTTTTCGAGAGCGGCACCATAAACCACTCGGACACCTCTCCGGATGGTCGCCCGTCACGGAAAACGGGGCCCTCTTATTATGCCTGACGCAACCTGCGGCGTCAACGCCGGAGAGCGGGCCGGGCACGGTTTTTTACGCCGGAAATTACGGTGCCGGCAAATAGCGACAAAATACTATTGACACCTAGGGCCCATTCGGGTAAGATGGTGCAGATTTTGGGGATTTTAGCGGAAAGGCGTACGAACGTGATGAAATGGAAATGGCTCGCCCTCCTCGCGGTTGCTCTCGTCACTCTCTCCTTTTTGGTTGTCGGCTGCTCCGGCGCCAAAACGCCCGCGCTCGCCGCTTCTTTCTCGGCCAACGCCGTCAACGGCGCCGCGCCCTTTTCCGTCAGCCTGAATAACACCTCGTCCGCGGCCGACCAGTACAACTGGGCCTTCGGCGACGGCAACACGGCGACCACCACCTCGCTCACCGAGCTCGTCACCCACGAGTACACCACCGCCGGTTCGTACAACGTGACCGTGACCGCCGTCAGCGGCGAGAATTCCGTCACCAGCGGCGGCACCATGATTACGGTGACCGCCGGCAAACTGGCCGCGGTGACCGTCGAGCCCTCCCGGGCCACCCTCGATATTGAGGGCACTCAGGACTTCGTTCTCACCTGCGCCGATGAGTTCGGCAATCCCATCAAGGACTACCAGGCTTCCTGGGAGACCACGCCGGCCGCCGGCGCCTTCAAGGCCGGTACCTTTACCGCCGGCACCAGGAGCGGGACCTTCCCGCAGGCCCTCACCGCTACCGTCCAGGCGGGCGGCGTCACCCTGACCGCGGACGTTGACATCACCGTCGATCCCGGCCCGCTGGCCAGCATCACGCTCGGCGATTTGGAGCTCCCCGCCGATGGCGGGCAGCAGCTTCAGTTCACCGCCGCCGACCGCTACGGCAACCCGCTCGAAGGCCTTTCCCCCCTGTGGACCCTGAACGACGAAACCCTCGGCTCGTTGACCCCGGCCGGTATGCTCCGCGTGGTCAAAAAGGCCGGCCGGTACCCCGGCGCCGTTACGGTCTCGGTGAAGCAGGGTGCCGTTGAAGAGACCGCCACCGCCTCGGTGACCGTCGTGCCCGCCGGGCTGGACCAGCTGTTCATCGCCCCGGGAAACTCGCAGTTGGGCATCGGGAAATCACAGCAGTACGCCGCCGTCGGGGCCGACGAGTACGGCAACCGCATTGACGACGTGACCATCGCCTGGTCGGCCGCCGCCGATGCCGGTACCTTCAACGGGGACACCTTCGTCGCCGGCACGAAGCCGGACATCTACGTCAAGGGCATTACCGCCACTGCTACCTGGAACGGCCAGACGCTCGAAGCGTCCACCGGCATCACCGTGGAGCCGGACCGCATCGTCTTCCTTGGTGACAAGTCCGACCCCGATAACGGGATTTTCGACGTGTTTATCATGGAGGCGGACGGCTCCGGCGTGAAACAGCTGACGCACGGCGCCGATGCCCAGGCGGTGGTTTCCTCGCCGGACGGGCGGCGGATCGCCTACGTGACCACGGACGGCCTGTATATCATGAACACCGATGGTGAATGGCGGACGCAACTGCTCGCTCAGACCGGTCTGACCGACCTTTCCTGGTCGCCGGACGGTGAGAAGATTGTGTACAGCGCCCTGGATGTGGAGGCGAACGATGCCAATATCCATACCATCGACGTCGCCACCGGCGAAGTCCGTACCCTTACCGATAACCAGGACTTGAACGTATCGCCCTCCTACTCGCCGGACGGGAGGAAAATCGCCTTCGTCAAGATCTTCCCGGGACCCACCGTCACCAACGTTGAGATTTACGTGATGAACGCGGACGGGTCCAATGTCGTCCGCGTGACCGAGGACGACTACTGGTACGACTGGGACCCCACCTGGACGCCGGACAGCCAGAGAATTCTCTATGATTCCGAACGCAACGCTTACTACGGGCTCTTCACCGTCAAGCCGGACGGGACCGATATCCAGCACTTCTATACGCCCAACGACAAGAGCCTGCGCTTCCCTGACTTCTCCCCGGACGGGGACCGGGTGGCGGCGGCGTACTGGAGTTTCAGCACCGATTGGGAAATCGCCGTCTTGAACGCCGACGGAACGGGCCTGGTGCGCATCACCAGTAATGACTGGCTCAGCTTCGATCCGGCCTGGATGAAGCGGATGGACGGCGTGCCGGTCAGCGCGGACTCGATTCCCGTCCCCGACCTCACCGGGACCACCACCGAGATGACCCGCCAGGAAGTGACGGAGACCTACCGGGGCGCCGTCGTCAGGATAGAGACCGACCTGGGGTCGGGCTCCGGGTTCATCATCAAGTCCAGCGGCACCATAGTGACCAACGCCCACGTCGTCAGGGATGCCGCCACCATCACCGTCTACCTGGACGATGGCACCACCCATACCGGCCGCGTCCTCGGCATTGACACGGAGCACGATATCGCCCTGGTGAAAATAGACGCCGCCGATTTGCCCGTTATCGAGCTCGTGGCCGGGAACGCCGGTCAGCTCGGGCAGCAGGTCATCGTGCTCGGCTATCCCCTGGGGAACGAAAACCTGACCGTGACGAGCGGCATCATCTCTTCCTATGAGTACGATTCCGGCTCCAACATCAACTGGGTCCAGACGGACTCCGCCGTCAACCCGGGCAACAGCGGCGGGCCCATGCTCAACCTGAACGGCCAGCTCGTCGGCATGGTGACCGCCAAGGCGGTCGGCGTCGACGTCGAGGGGGTCGGCTACGCCATCTCCGCCGAGACCTTGCTCGTCTACATCGCGGCCCTCGGCGGCTAGGAACGGCCGTTCGCGGCCGAGACCAGGAAAACCAAAACTCCCCGGACAGCCCGTCCGGGGAGTCTGTTTCCGGCGTCAGGGACTTAGCTGTTCTGCTGGAGGTTGTTGCGGAGGGAGACGTAGGGGCACTCGCCGCCGTGGGCGAAGGTGCACAGGTTGGAGTAGCCGGCATAGTGGCAGAGCCGGCAATTGGGGTTCATCGGGGTCTGGTTCACGTTCCTGTTGTGTTTTTTCTGCTCTTCCATAACGACACGGCTCCTTTCGAGGTTGTGGTATCGCGGAATGCGTGGTACAATGCTGAGGCTGGTACGCACGCCAATGCACGAATAGATATTCGTATTATACCGTACCGGCCGGGGGGTTGTCAACCGGTCCCCGGGAGGTCAGCCGATGAAAACTCGTCCCTGGACGTTCATCACCGACCACGGCCGTATCCTCGTCTACCTGGCCAAGCACCGGCAGGCGACGGCCCGCGAGATCGCCGCCGAGGCTTCGCTGTCCGAGCGGGGCGTCCAGAAAATTATCCACGACCTCATCGCGGAGGGCTACGTCGAGCCGGAGCGGCACGGCCGGGGCAATTCCTACCATCTCCATCCGGAGCTGCCCATGCGCCACTGCCTGGAGCGCGAGCACGCCGTCGGCGAGCTCCTCAGGGCGATGGGGTGCGACCTCAACGGCCGGACGGTGAATAATCTGACCGGCTAGCCTTTTTCCAGCCTTTCGTGGAGCGCCGCCACCGTCTCGGCGAACTTCTTGTCGTGGGCGGCCGGCCCTTCCTTGTACATGGCCGGGTACCATTCGATCTTTCCCAGGCCGTCCATCACCGGCCCGA
Source organism: Dehalococcoidales bacterium (assembly GCA_034430495.1). GTDB lineage: Bacteria > Chloroflexota > Dehalococcoidia > Dehalococcoidales > RBG-16-60-22 > DAOUEG01. Next base: position 3,061 of record DAOUEG010000064.1, on the reverse strand, counting down.
GCTTGTCATAGGGGATGGCGATAAGCACCGTCCCCGGCGGATAGACCTGCTTGGACACCATGCCGTGGGATACATCGGTCATCAGGAAGTTCAGTTCCCCGGAGATGTACGGATAGGTCGTCAGCCACGAGCAGGCGATGACCGGCGTCCCGACGCTCGTCCACATCTTGCCGGTGCCGTAGCACATGGCGCGCAGGATGATTTCCAGCCGCACGGCGTCGGTCGCCAGAATGAGCACGTCCGGGTCGAACGGCAGGTTGTCCAGCGAGGCGAAGGCCACGTAGCGGACGCTGTTCCGCTCCAGCGTGGTGATGTAGTGGTAGAGGCGGCGGTTGGCGCGGGCCTCCTCGAAGATGCCGAGCGTCTCCCCGATGTGCCCGGCCTCGAAGACGGGGTCGCCTTCGGCCATGCCGGTCAAAATGGGCCCCACGCAGGTGAAGTTGTCCACCTCCGCGTAGAAGGGCTCGGACGTCTGCGCTTCCCGCAGCATCTCGCACATGGAGAGGTTTTTCTGCAGTTTCTGGATGCTTTCCGGCTTGTAGAGCAGGAACTTGATGCCCACCGGCGGCATCTCGAAGTCGAACTCCTTGAAAATGGCAAGGTCATGAGTATTCTTTTTCATAGTGTTTGCACCCCATCAGATAATCCTATTTTTGCGGTGTTCTGGGTGGTATTTGCTGAGGTTTCGCGGGAATAGTTCGTCCTTCTTTGATAATTTTGGGTTCAGACTTAGGACCCTTTTTCTCACACATCAAATACCCCCAAAACCACAGACCATTATGCCTGCAAATAGTTAGTACGACGTATAAATCTGTCCTATTTTTTTGTCGGAGGTTTGGGGATGGTTTGTCCCGGTTTCGGTATGGTTTGTCCCTTTTTCTCAGGACTTGGAGCAGGCTTAGGTTTATCAGGCATTTTTCACCTCACGCTAAATTGCTCGATACAAACACGACAATCAACACAACACCGACAATAAAAAGCACCCCTCCTGATATATTCAAGAGGGATGTTATTTGATCGTATATGTTCTTAGGTTCTTCGCCATTATCATATTGGTCCACAGCCTTTTTTAGTGCTCTCTGACTAAAAAAGAACGAAAAAAGTACACAAGCTACACTAATTCCCCAAGTAATCCATGCACCGATTATAAACGGGATTTGTTCGACCGGCCTTGACCCGATGATATCTGAAATGAAGGTAATAGATAGACCTAACGCGCCACCAGAAAGGGTTAATACTGTCTTATCGTAAGATTTTTGTGATTCTTGTTCTAGTTTTTGAAGCATCTCGCGGTAAGAAGTTGGATTTGTGCTATTTCCCTCAATCGCCATATTCTAACTCAACCAATGAATTTCGAATACAATATACTACAACAACCAATTTGTGATTTCAATATAAAAACCAAGGCCGGCTGCCCGGACGGGCAGCCGGCCGCTAGTCACCTGTGACAGGATGGCTACTTGTACCAGCCGTATTCGTTGACGGCTTCCACGATGGCCTTGAGGTTCTCCAGCTTGGGGTTCTCCGCCGAGGAGCCGGGCGAGAGGATGTAGCCGCCGCCGGGCTTGCAGGTCTCGATGACCTTGCGGCAGTACTCCTTGATGTCCTTGGGTCCGCCGGTGACGATGAGCGAGGACGGGATGTTGCCCATCAGCGGGCAGTTGTTGCCGAGCTTTTTCTTGGCGTCCGCCATGTCCGTCCGGTCGAAGTACCAGAGCACCTCGCCCTTGCCGAACTGGTTGACGTAGTCGAGCCGCGTGTTGTAGCCGCCCTCGGCGAAGAGGTACTGGATGAGACCTTCCTTGATGAAGGCGTCCATGCAGCGCTTGAGGGTGGGCCAGTAGAACTTCTCGAACTGCGCCCGGGACATCCAGCCGTCCGCCCCCTTGTGGAGCGGGTACATCACCATGAAGATGTTGTCAACGTTGGGCATGCTCAGCGTGTTGGCGATGGTGAACTCCGTGATGACATCGAGCGCCTTGAGGAGCTTCTCCGGCCGCCGGAACATGTCCTTCATGATGTTCGTCGTGCCGCGCAGCGTATCGCCGAGGATGTCGAAGGGGGCCTTGCAGAAGGCGCCGAAGGTGGAAGGGAAACCGTGGGACGGGCTGCCGGCCATGAACCGGAACATGTTGGCGTTGTTGCGCTGGAAGGCCTCGCCGGCCTTGAGCAGGGTCTTGAGCATCTCCTGCACCGGCGGCGCCGCCAGCGGTGACAGGTAGGAGACGTGGACGTTCTCGTTGATATTGGTGAAGGGCTGGAACATCCGGAAGGCCTCGAAGGAGCCGAACACCCGCGGCAGGTAGGTACGAATCCAGAAATCGGACGGGTCGCGGATGAGGTCGTCGTACTCGTCCACCGTCATGTACTCGCCCTCGATGAACTGCCAGCCGGGCGCGTTCTTGGGCAGGCCGTGCCCCGGCCAGGAATAGAGCTTGTAGTCCAGAATATCGAGCGCCTCGCCGGACCCGGCCATCGGCATGGAGAACATCTCCAGCTCGTCGCTGTACTGCTCGTTGAACTTCATGGAGGCTTCCAGCGCCTTTTCCGGCTCGTAGAACGCGCTGTACGGCTCCAGTCCGGCCATGGTCAGCGGCAGGTTGCCGGCGTTCAGGTTGACCGGCACGCGGTCCGGCTCGCGGAGGTTGTACACGTTAATGAGCCGCTTCACCCGGGTCTCGTAGTTCTGCTTGGCCCGCTCGCTCACGAACGGTACGTTCGCCCCGGAGTTGCGGAAGTTTTCCAAACGCCAGGCCCGCTTTTCCTGCGGGGTCATCTCGGTCCAGTTGTCAGGTCTTGCCATGGTGGTCTTCGAGCTCCTTCCTGAAGGCTACAATGGGGGAATGCCTTGCGGTTTATTGGAAATTGTACAAGTATACCACGTTCCCCGGCAAGCCGCCTAGTTGTCAAAGGTCGCCTTACTACTCCAAAGTGGTTGGTCAAATGAGCAGTAAATTAAGCCGTTGCCAGCAGGTTCTTCAATCCACGGAAGAGGTATCCTGCGACAATCCAAGAACATTCAGCAACAATGAACGTGAACTGGGTGCCTCCACTGAAGGCA
>DAOUEG010000063.1:0-12828 GCA_034430495.1 Dehalococcoidales bacterium | reverse complement strand
GCCGCCATCAGCTCGTCGAACTGCGCCGGGTAGAGCGATTGCGCCCCGTCGGACACGGCCAGCGGCGGGTTATCGTGCACCTCCACGATGAGCCCGTCGGCGCCCACCGCCAGCGCCGCCCTGGCGAGCGGCAGCACGTAGTCCCGCCGCCCCGCCGCGTGGCTCGGGTCCACGATGACCGGCAGGTGGCTGACCTCCTTGATGGCCGGGATGGCGCTCAGGTCGAGGGTGTTCCGCGTCGTATCGGAGAACGTCCGTATCCCGCGCTCGCAGAGGATGACGTCCCGGTTGCCGCCGGACATGATGTACTCCGCCGCCATGAGCCACTCGTCGAGCGTTGCGGCGAAGCCCCGCTTCAGCAGCACCGGCTTCCTGGTCTCCCCGGCCAGCCGCAGCAGGGAGTAGTTCTGCATGTTGCGGGCCCCTATCTGGATGACGTCCGCGTACCGCTCCACGAGCAGCAGGTTGTCCGTGTCGGTCGCCTCGGTGACGATGCCGAGACCGGTTTCCTCGCGCACCGTCTGGAGTATCTGGAGCCCCTCTTCCCCGAGGCCCTGGAAGGAATAGGGCGAGGTGCGCGGCTTGTAGGCGCCGCCGCGGAACAGGTCCGCCCCCGCCGCTTTGACCGCCCGCCCGATGGCGAGCGACTGCTCCAGGCTCTCCACGGCGCACGGCCCGGCCACCACGACCGGCTCCTTCCCGCCGAAGACGGCGCTCCCCGCCCGCACCAGCGAGGGCCCGTGGTGCGTTTCCCGGGAGACGAGCTTGTAGGGCTTGGTGACCGGTATCGCTTCCTGCACGCCTTCGAGCGCCAGCAGCCGCCCCGCCTCCACCGGCCCCTTGTTCCCCAATATGCAGACGGCCGTCCGCGCCGCGCCGGGCATCGGCACGCCCCGGAAGCCCATGGCCTCGATCTCCCGGATGACCGCCGTAATCTGCGCCTCGCTGGCGTCGTTCTTCATGACGATGAGCATGATAAAATCCCCGGGTCAGTTCCCCTCCCGCAATGCGTCCAGCGCCTTCTGGAAGGCCCGATAGGCCTGGTCGTTATAGAGCACGAAGACCACGTCCTTCACCGAGGACGGGGTCCTGAGAAAGTCCGCCGCCGTCCCGATGGCGATGGCCGCCGCCTCCTTCATGGGGTAGCCGTAGATGCCGGCGCTGACGGCCGGAAAGGCCACGCTCGTCAGCCGCTCCCGCGCCGCCAGTTTCAGGCTCTCCCGGTAGGCGCTCGCCAGCAGCTCCGGCTCGCCGTGTCCGCCCCCGCGCCACACCGGCCCCACCGTGTGGATGACGTGCCCGGACGGCATCTTGCCGGCCGTCGTGATGACCGCCTGGCCGGTGGGCAACCGCCCGCGCTCGGCGACGATTCCGGCGCACTCTTCCAGGATGGCCGGTCCCCCGGCGCGGTGGATGGCCCCGTCCACGCCGCCCCCGCCCATGAGGCCGGAGTTGGCCGCGTTGACGATGGCGTCCGTCGCCTCCCGGGTGAGGTCGCCCTGCTTGACGCGGAGCGTCGCGCCGCCGATGGTGATGGACTCGCTCATGGCTACTTCCCGCCGGTGAGCTGGCCGACGGCCCAGTCGATGGCCGCCTGCCCGGTCAGGTCGAGGTGCACGTCCGGCGTGATGCCCTGCCCCTCGATGAGCCGCCCGTTCGGCGTCAGCCACCGCATGATGGTCAGGTAGAGCCCGCTGCCGTCGCTGAGCCGGTAGAGGTTGTCAACGCTGCCCTTGCCGAAGGTCGTCTCCCCGGCCACCAGCGCCCGGTCGTGGTCCTGGAGCGCCCCGGTGAGCACCTCGGCGCCGCTGGCGCTGGCGTGGTTCACCAGCACCACCATCGGCAGCGCCGTCGTGTCCTCGAAGGTCTCCGCCTCGTACCTGGCGATGGTCCCGATGTTGCTCTGCACCTCGACGATGAGCCCGTCGGTGATGAAGTGGCTCGCCACGTCCACCACCGCCGCCAGCAGGCCGCCGGGGTTGTTCCGCAGGTCGAGCACGATGCCCCTGGCGTTCGTGTTGGCGTTGATTTCCTGGATGTACGGTATGATTTCGTCCGGCGTGGTCTTGGTGAACTGGGTGATGGTCATGATGGCGATGTCGCCCTGCCAGGTCATCATCACGCTCGGCACCTCGAGCTTCGCCCGGGTGATGGTGACGGCCACCGGCGCGGCCGTCCCCTCGTGGCGTACCGTCAGGTTGACGCTCGTCCCCTCCGGCCCCCGGATGAGGCTGATGGCCTCCATCAGGTTCACCCCGGCCAGGCTCTGGCCGTCCACCGCTTCGATGGTGTCGCCGGCCTGCAGCCCGGCCGCCTCCGCCGGCGAGCCGGGGATGAGCGAGGTGATGGTGATGTTGCCGGACACCATGCTCACGTAGGCGCCGATGCCCTCGTAGTTGCCCTGCAGGCTCGTCGAGAAGCGCTCGTAGCTGTTCTTGTCGAGGTAGGTCGAGTACGGGTCGTCGAGGGCCTTGAGGATGCCCTCGATGGCCGAGGCGCTCATGTTGTCGGTATTGATGGCCGCCGGGTCAACGTACTCCTTGGTGATGTGGTCCCAGACCTCGGCGATCTTATCGAGGCCGGCCGGGTAGGTGACCGGTATCTGCGCCCGCACGAAGTAGCCGGCGCCGAATGAGATGACCACGACGATGATAATCGCCATGGCGATAAGGAGCCTGGTGGTGTTCGACATGAGGCCTCACCCCGTGTAGTCCGTCTGGAGGAAAAGTGTCTTTCCTCATCATACCACAAACGGGCGGGGAAAAAGTGAAATTCCGGTTAACAGCGGCGGCTACTCCACCGAGATGAGGTAGTCGTAGTTGGGCTGCCCGCCGTTCACCACGCCGACCTCGAGGCCGGCATAGCGGGCCTTGATGTCCTTCCCGAGCGCCGCCGCCGCCTCGGCGCTGGTGGCCTTTCCGTGGTAGAGCGTCAGGATTTCCGCGCCGGCCGTGTCGAGCCGCCCCAGGAGCTTGAAGGCCACCTCCTCGGAGGTGCCCCCGGAGGCGAGCAGCTCGTTGTCCACCAGGCCGATGCACTCTCCCGCCGCGATGTCGAGCCCGTTGGTCCGGGTGGCCCGCGTCGCCCGGGTGATTTCCAGCGTCCGCACCGTCCCGATGGCCTCCGTCATCTCGCGGACGTTCGTCTCGTAGTCGGCCTCCGGCAGGAAGGCGATGAGCGCCGCGATGCCCTGGGGCACCGTTTCCGTCGGTATCACCCGCACCGTCTTCTTGGTCAGCGGCGGGCAGAGCAGCGCCGTCGGCAGCACGTTCTTGTTGTTGGGCAGCAGGATGATTTTGTCGGAGGGTACCTCTTCGATGGTGCGCAGCAGGTCCATCGTGGACGGGTTCATGGTCTGGCCGCCGGGCACGACCGCCGCCGCTCCGAGGTCGGAGAAGACGGAGACGAGGCCGTCCCCGTTCACCACCGCGATGATCGCCATCCCGAGCTGCACGGTCCGCTCCCGGTGGAGCACGAGGAACTCGATGTGCTGCTCGTCCATGTCGTTGATGTCAATGTCCTCCGGCTTGCCGTAGGCCTCGGCCGCCTGGAGCACCTTCTCCGGTTCCAGCGCGTGGACGTGGACGCGGACGGCCGTGCCGTCGCCCACCACCATGAGCGACTTGCCCATGCCTTCGAGCTGCTTCTTCAGCCCGTCCATGTCGAGGCCCTTCCCCTTGAGCATGAACTGGGTGCAGTAGCCGTAGGAATCGTCCTCCTCCGGGGCCGGGGCGTTCTCCACGGCGGGTACGATGCCGCTGGAGAGGAGCTCCGGCGCGCGGTGGCCGGTATCGTGCCGCAGGTGGAGCCAGGCGCCCTGGAGCAGGGTGAACAGGCCGTGCCCGCCCGCGTCCACGACGCCCGCCTCCTTGAGCACGCTGAGCAGCTCCGGGGTCTTCCGGACCGCCTCCCGCGCCGCCTGGACCGCCGCTTCGAGGGCGCTCGCCGGGGCGGCCCCTTCGCGCTCGGCGGCCCTTGCCGCGGCCGCGGCGGCCTCCCGGATGACCGTTAAAATGGTTCCCTCCACCGGCTTGCTGAGCGCCCTGTAGGCCACCGTCGCCGCCTCGCCGAGGGCCGCCGCCAGGCTCCCGGCGTCGAGCGTCGCCCGGTCCCTGGTCCCCTCCGCCAGGCCGCGCCATATCTGGGAGAGGATGACGCCGCTGTTCCCCCGCGCCCCCATGAGCGCCCCCCGCGCCAGCGCCGCCGCCACCGCGTCCGCCCCGGCGTCCTTGTCCAGCTTGCCGGCTTCCGCCAGGCTGGCGCGCATCGTGAGCAGCATGTTGGTGCCGCAGTCGCCGTCCGGCACGGGGTACACGTTGAGCGCGTTGATGTCCGGCACGATTTTCTCCAGCCAGCCGGTGCCGGCCGTGAGCATCGCCCGGAGGTCCTGGCCGCTCAGCGTCGTCTGTTGCTCCATGTCCGCTCCGTCAGTGGTAGAAGGATACCGCCAGCACCGGCCCGGTGTGGCCGGACATGACCGGCGTGTAGGAGGTAAAGTACGTTTCCTCGCAGTTGAACCGCCCGGTGACCATGTCCTTGAGTTTCTCGCCGGCTTCCCGGTTGTCGGTGTAGTGGACGTAGACCTTGATGGGATGGCCCCTGGGGAACTGCTCCTCCATGATGTCGAGCGCCCGCGCAACCGCCTTCTCCTTGCCCCGCGCCCGGCCGAGGTTCTCCACCTCGCCGCTGTCCCCCAGCATCCCGATGATGGGCTTCACCTGGAAGAGCTCGCCCATGTAGGCCGTCTTGGGCGCCCGCCCGCTCTTGATGAGGTACTTGAGCGTCTCCATCACCGTCACGAACTTGACGTGCTTTCGCGTCTCCTCCGCCACGGCCGTAATCTCCGCCACGCTCTTGCCCGCCGCGGCGGCTTCCGCCATCGCCTCCACCATGAAGGCCTCCGCCCCGGCGGCCGTCCGGCTGTCCAGCACGGTGATGTCCACGTCCGGGTGGTCCTTCCGGAAGAGGTCGGCCGCCTGCACCGCCGTCTCGTTGACGGCGCTCAGCGCCTTGGAGACGAAGAGGCAGACGATCTTGTCCGTGTCCCTGGCCATCTCGGTGAACAGGCTGGTGTACTCGCTGAGCGGCGGCGCCCCGGTGGTGAATTCCTTCATCCCGGGAAAGAGCTTCCAGAACTCGTCCGGGGTGAGGTCAATGCCGTCCCGGTAGGGCGTGCCGTCAATGGTGTAGGAGACCGGCAGCAGCCTGATGCCGTACCTGTCTACCTTGTCCTGCGGCAGGCAGGCGATGGTGTCCGTCAAAATGCCGACGTTGGCCATGGTAACCTCCTGAGCCGGCTACTGCGTTTCCGTTTCCGGCAGGGTGATGTGCTGCTTGATCGCGGCCAGCTCGCGCCGGAACGTGCCGACTAGATCAATCTCCACCGCCCGCTTGGCGGTGCCGATGGTCGAACTTACCTCCGGCGCCTTGCTCCGGCCGTGCGCCTTGCAGACGACGCCGTTGACGCCCCAGAGCGGCCCGCCGCCCACCGTGTCCGCCGGGATGGTGGCCCGTTTCAAGTCCGTGACGACCCGCTCGACTTCCGCGTCCGGCAGGCTGCCCTTGAGCCGTTCGGCGAGCCAATTCGAGGTCACCTCGCCGAGGCCCTCGCAGAACTTGGCCATCACGTTCCCGGTGAAGCCGTCGCAGATGATGACGTTGGCCTTGCCGAGCGCCACGTCATACCCTTCCACCAGGCCGACGAAGTTGAGCCCGGACTGCTGGAACAGGGGATAGGCCGCCTTGACCGCCTCGTTGCCCTTGCCCTCCTCCTTGCCGTTGCTGAGGAGCGCCACCGTCGGGTTCTCCATGCCCATCCAGGTCGTGGCGTAGACGGAGCCGATGATGCCGAAGTCGAGCAGCTGGTCCGGGCGGCAGTCCACGCTCCCGCCGAGGTCAATGGTCAGCGTCTCCGGCGTGAAGCCGAGGAACGCCCCGCCGATGACCGGGCGGCTCAGCCCCTCCAGCGTGCCGAGCACCATGAGCGCCGCCGTGATGACGCCGCCCGTCGGGCCGACGCCCACCGCCGCCGCGGCGTTGCCGGCCAGCACCTGCTTGACCGCCTGGAAGATGGAGGCCTTCCGCTTGGTGCGGATGGCCCAGCCGGCGTTCTCCCCCTCTTCGAGGTACTCGTCGGTGTGGTCAATGGTCAGGTCGAGGCCGCTCGTGTCGTGCCTGGCCAGCTCGGCCCTGATAACGTCTTCCGGCCCGGACAGGATAATGCCGACGCCGTGCTCCCGGGCCCCGAGCACCGCTCCCTTGACGATTTCCGCCGGGGCGTAGTCGCCGCCCATGGCGTCAATGGCTATCTTCATGCCGGCACCTCCGCCGCGGCCTCGCCCAAAATGACCGGCTCGTTCCGCTGGTTGCGCACCTGGACGTCGCAGGTCAGGCGGTTCCCCTCGAGCTTCGTCACCGTGCCGCTCACGGTCACCGTGTCGCCGGGGTAGGCGGCCCCCTTGAACCGGGCGCTCAGGTGCCCCCCGCGTACCCAGCTTTCCCCGAACACCGCCGTCATCAGCTCGGAGACATAGGCCAGCACCAGCATCCCGTGGGCCACCGTCCCGCCGAGCGCCGTCTTCCCGGCGAATTCGGGGTCAATGTGGATCGGGTTGTAGTCGCCGCTGGCCTCGGCGTAGGCGTTGATGCGCTCCTGCGCGATGCGCCGCGTCAGCGCCGGCAGCCGGTCGCCGGGTTTCAGCTCTCTCGGATGTATGGTCATGACGTTCATTCGGTCGGCAGGACGAAACTCGTTTCGGCCGTCATCACCGGCAGGTCGCTCGGGTCGGCCACGTTGATACCCACGTTCATCAGGTTGATTTTACCGCGATTGACGCGTCTCGTCACCATGGCGCGGCTGATGAGCACCTCGCCGAGCCGGGCCGGGCGGTGGAAGGTGACCTCCTGGGAGACGTGGACGGTGCCGGCGGGCAGCGCCATCGCCTCGCCCATGGCGGCCATCGCCAGCGCCGCCACCGCCATCGGCGGCACGGTGCCGGAGGCCTCGAAGCGCTCCCCCTCGCCCTCGGTGGCCCGCAGGTAGGCGGCCGCCCGCGCCGCGTCAACGGCAAGGCGGGCCGGCGGGAACGCGTAGCCGGGAACGAGGTCGCCGGGTTCGATGGGCTCTGCTGCCATGCTTTCCCCTCCCGCGCCGTGTGCCTCGGCGCCCGAGGTATTTCGTCGCTACAGAATAGTGAAAAAGTACCGGATGTGTCAAGTGGCGAGACGCGGCGGGCAGGCAGACCGCCGGCGCCCGTCCCAACCCCGAGTGGTCCGGCGGCGGCGCGGCGGCTAGGGAGTGATGCCCTCCATCTCCCGGAACATCTGGAGCCGCTTGTAGCGGAACGTGCCCGGCCGGTACTTGCCCGTCCAGGTATCGTCGGCGGCGAGGAATATGGAGGCTTCCTCGTCCAGCTTGCCCTGCTTTCTCAGGTCTTCGATGACGGACCGGAAGTAGTAGTGGTTGAAAAGCCGGTTGAACTCCGTGAAGTAGATGTCCGCCGCCCGCAGGTCTTTCCTGATGATGAGGGCGTTCTCGTCGTTCTCTTTCAGGGAGGCCTCGCTGAAATTGGCGGAGCCGGTGACGATGACCGGGTCGTCGCTCAGCGGGTCCATCAGCAGCAGCTTGGTATGGATGTAGCTCACGTGGTGGTTCAGCTGCAGCCCCCGGGTGTTGGTTTCCTTGGCCCAGTGGTAGAGCGGGTCCTTCAGGTAGCAGCCGTAGGCCTGGTAGATGTTGTTCCAGGCGCCCAGCTTGAAGAACACGTCCTTGCTGTTCGGGTTCGGGCCGTCCTTCTTTTCCAGCAGCATGAAGACGATGCGGTCTTTCTCGGTGTTGTCCTTGAGCATGTTCCGGAACAGCTTGTTCAGCCCGAACGGCAGCGTGATGGCGGCCGATTGCTGCGGCTCGTCCACCATCCTGCCGTAGGTGGTGAGCATGTCCGTCCCGGTGCGCGGGCTGAAGACGGGCGTCGTGCCGTCCGGGATGCTGTCGAAGGCGACGTCCGCCTGGAGGGCCGTCACCTCCTTGCGCAGCGCGGCGTTCTTTTTCAGCACCTGGGACCGGCTGTCGCCCGTCCGGCCGCCGGGGTCGCGGCTCAGGATTTCCCAGTACTGCGCGTACCTGGCGGCCACGCTCTCGTTGCGCAGCCAGTGGCCCACGTTGGTCTGCCCCATGATGCCGCCGAGCGAGATGTTCGTCGAGCCGGTGAAGACCTGCCGGGCCGCCGGGGGGTCGCCGGTGAGGTAGACGATGAACTTGTTGTGCTGGATGGCGCTCTTCCGGGCTTCCCGCCGGATGATGTGGCCGTCTTCCGGCAAGCCGGCCTCCCGGATGGCGTCCAGGTTTTCCCGCCTCGGGAACTCGTCTTTGTTCTCCTTGGCGTCAATGATTATCCTGACGTTGACGCCCCGCTCGATGGCGGCCTTGAACTCCTCGAGGACTTCCCGGTAGCTGAACTCGTAGAAACACCCGAGCAGCGTGTCGCCCGCCGCCGCCTGCCGGATGAACGTCAAGATGGCGTCGTCGAGGTCCCGGCTCAGCCAGTCGAGCGCTTCCTGGTATTTCTTCTTGTCCGTTTTCTCCAGCTTGCCGGGGGCCACGTTGTCGAACCGCCGCGCGTAGGCCTGGCTGCTGGCCACGCCCCGGTTGAAGAACACGCTGTGTTCCGCCTCGCTGAAGAGCATCTCCGTCCTGACGGTGATGGCGACGGGCGCCTCCCGGGTGAGGTTCTTCGGCCTTCCCTTCACGGGATGGAAGTAGTAGGTGTAGGCGCTGTCATCGTGGGCCGTGAAATCGTCCCACACGAAGCTCTGGACGGGGTTATCGAAGGTGCTGACCAGCATGTATTCGCTCGGATAGGGGACCAGTTCCTTAAAAACCTTGAAACCGTACATGAAATAGCGCTCTTCTTTTTGCGGGTCCGCGCGCTCCACCGCGAACCCGAGCAGGTCCGCGGTATCGGCGTTTTCAAAATCAATGGCGAAGGAAACCGTGTTGACCCCGGTGATGGCGTAGATCTGGTAGCCGTTCTGGACGGAAGACTTGAATCTCATGACGCACCTCGCACGACGCCGCGTATTCAGGCAATGCGGTCTTTTTCCCGAGATTCCGGCCTGAAGATTATAGCACTCCCGTCAACTGCCCGAAACCGTGGATTTTTCGCCTGCATCGTCCGGGGACGGCGGGAGGCCCGCCGCGGCGCGAACGAGACGGAATTGTGAGGGGGGGGGGTGGCCAAGCAGACCTGTAAGCCGAGTTCTGTATCCGCCTCAGGCGGACGGCGACCATCTATCTAGCCCCGGTATTACTACCGGGATCGTGCGACCAACCCGGGGACGGGCCGGGCGTCCCTTGGTCCCTCTATTCGGTCTTGCTCCGGATGGGGTTTGCCCGGCCGGACGGTTACCCGCCCGCCGGTGAGCTCTTGCCTCACCATTTCACCCTTGCTCCCGATGGCATCGGGGGCGGTATGTTTCTGTGGCACTTTCCGTAGGGTCACCCCTCCCGGGTGTTACCCGGCATCCTGCCCGGTGGAGCTCGGACTTTCCTCCCGCCCGAAGGCGGGCGGCCGCCCGGTCTGCTTGGCCTCCTACAGTCTAGGCCACCGGGGGAGGGGAGTCAATGGGTTCCTCGCCGGGGTGAGGGTGAAATCCCGCCCTCCCGGGGCGGACGGTTACCCCCCGCGGGTACCCTCCGCTTGACGCCGGTGGTACAATATCGGCGGAAAATGGAGGTATGGTATGGCGTACTATTCAGCCAGGAGTCCGGTGGTCTATCACCTCTGCAAGAACTGCACGGAGGGCACGGCCATCAACCGGGCCAATCTCCGGGAGGGGCAGCCGATAGGCGTTCACCTGTGCCCGGTCTGCCAGAAGATGCAGCAGCAGGGTGAGTGCGTCGAGGGTATCCCCACCCCGGCCCAGTAGCGGCCCGCTCCCTCAGGCGTCGAGCGCCGCGTTCGCCAGTCCGTCGGCGGCGGCGTTCCTGCCCCGCGGCACGTTCGTCGCGGTGAATTTCGCCAGCTTCCCGGCCAGCTTCACCACCTCGTGGTAGAGCGGGATGATGCCGGCGTTCTTCACCTTGTAGCGCCCGTTTATCTGCCGCACCACGAGCTCGGAATCCGAGACGAGCCGTACCTCGTTCGCCCCGAGCTGGATGGCCTTCTGCAGCCCGGCGATGACCGCCCGGTACTCGGCGACGTTGTTCGTCGCCACGCCGATGCGCTCGGATATCTTCGCCAGCAGCGTGCCCTTGTCGTCGTGGAGCGTCACGCCGATGGCCGCCGGGCCGGGATTGCCCCGTGCCGCGCCGTCCGTGTGGATGATGATGGTAGTGCTGGAATTCAAGCTTTTCTCTCGGGCGTGATTTCTCCGGGGGAGCCGTCCATTTCCCGGAAGGCCTATTGAAAGTCCTCAGGGAGCGTAGAGAATGCGCCCGCAGCCGCAGGTGGCCGCCTGCCCGGCCCGGGCCCGCTGCAGCGAGCTGACCGGCGGCTGGATGCGGCAGCTCTGGCAGATGCCCTGCTCCACGCGGGAGACCGCCGGCTTCTTCTGCTGCCGGATGCGCCCGTACAGGTCGAGCGCCGCCTTCTCGATGCCCGCCGCCGCCTTGTCCCGGTCCTTCCGCAGCGTTTCGAGCGTCCCGGTCAGCCGTTCGATATCCCCCTGCAGCTTCACCTGCATCGCCTCCCAGTCCTTCTCCAGCCTGGCGCAGGCCGCCGTCAGCTCGCTCACCGCCTGTTCCGCCTGCTCCACCCCGTCAATGATTTCCAGCGCCGCGTTTTCCAGCGCGTCGCGCCGTTCCTTCTCCGTGGTGACCTCGTGCTGGAGGCTGTTGAGTTCCTTGGGGTTGAAGATGGTGCCGGAGTAGAGCTTCTGCTCTTCGCTCTCTATCCTGGCGGTGATGTCGTCAACGTCCGCCTCGGCCGCCCGGTGTTTGGTCCGCCGCTCCTCGAGGTCCTGCTTCGCCGCGTCGAGCTTGACCGCCGCCGCCTCCAGAACCCGCCTGTCGCCGAGCCTGGCCCTGGCCGCCGCCAGCGCCGCCTCGTCGTCCTCGATGGCCGCGTCGAGCTGCTCGAGCTGGTAGAGGTCCTCCGTCTGCGTCATGGTTTTTTCATTCTATAACCTCACGTCCCGAAAAGACAACTACCTCCTTTCAGCCGCTCGCTTGATGGGAGCGGGCAGGGGTGAGGGAGAATTCACCGGAGCGTCTGTCCAAAGCTAATCCCTTCGTAATTCGCGCCAAAAAACGCGACAAAATATGCTGGCCAATTTAGAAAATATGTTCTATCATGGTAGTCCTGACCACGTGGAAAGGAGGCAGGCATGAGCTCACTGAAACGCGCCGTGACCGCGAAACGCTGGGACCTGGCCGCCTATACTATCGTCCTCGCCAGTGCCCGCGTCGTGCGGGAGGGAGGTACCCATGGAAAAAAGAAAACCGCGCCCAAAAAAGGAGGCCGCAAAAAAGACTGAGCGGGCGTCCTTCTACGATAAACTCTTCGACACCGCCGAGAAGATTGACTTCGACCGCGCCTGCGGCGTCGAGGGCATTGACGACGAAATCGCCCTCATCCGCCTGGAAATCGTCAAGGTCGTCTCCGGCGGGGACGCCGCCAACCTGCGCCTGCTCGTCCAGGCCACCAACGCCCTGGAGCGCCTCATCCGCACCCGCTACCAGATTTCCAGGGAGCAGCGCAAGGGCCTGCGCGAGGCCATCGGCAACGTCCTGCGGGATATCGCCGTGCCCCTCGGCATCAGCGTCGGCACGGAGTTCCTGTCCGGGAAGGTCCGGTAGCGTGGTCACCTCGTACAACGTGCTGCCGGCCCTGCGTCCCTACCAGCGGGAGATTGCCAGCGTCGTGCTGGACAGCGTCTTCGGCCACAAGGGGGAGACCTTCTCCGTGGAGATCGCCCGGCAGGGCGGCAAGAACGAGCTCTCCGCCCAGCTGGAGATGCTGCTGCTGACCCTCGCCATGGGCCTGCCCCGCACCCTCGTCAAGTGCGCGCCCACCTTCAATCCCCAGTGCCTGCTCTCGATGCGCCGCCTCAAGGACCGCCTCGACGACGCCGGTTTCGCCGGCTCCTGGTACACCGAGGCCGGCCACATCGTCCGCCTGGGCCAGGCGAGACAGGTCTTCCTCTCGGCGGAGCCGGGCGCCCGCGTCGTCGGCAACACGGCCCAGATGCTGCTGGAAATAGACGAATCACAGGACGTCTCGAAAGAGAAGTACACCAAGGAGTTCCGCCCCATGGCCGCCGCGGAGAACGCCACCGTCGTCCACTACGGCACCACCTGGGACGAGTCAACCCTGCTGGAGGAGGTCAAGCAGGTCAACCTGGAACGGGAGAAGCTCGACGGCGTCAGGCGGCACTTCCGGTTCGACTGGGAGGCCGTCGCCGCCTGCCATCCCCCGTACCGCGCCTTCGTGGAGGCGGAGCGCGAGCGCCTCGGCGAGGACCACCCCCTCTTCCGCACCCAGTACCGCCTGCTGACGGTGCGCGAGGGCGGCGGCCTCTTCACGCCGGAGCAGCTGGCCCTGCTGCGCGGCACCCACGCCCGGCAGCGCTACCCGGCCATGGGAACGACGTACGTCGCCGGGCTCGACCTCGCTGGCGAGGCCATGGACGGCGTCACCGGCACCCGGGACCGGGACAGCACCGTTTTGACCATCGCCGCGGTGGAGTTCCCGGCCCGGGACGACCTCCCCGGCGAGCCCGTCGTCCGCGTGGTGGAGCACTACGCCTGGACCGGCCGCCCCCACGACGAGCTCCACCGCGTCTTCGTCCAGTACCTGCGGGACGTCTGGAACGTGAAACGGGTCTGCG
>DAOUEG010000062.1:0-29735 GCA_034430495.1 Dehalococcoidales bacterium | reverse complement strand
GGGGGGGGCCCCCGCCCCCTGGCTTCTCGCTTGACGACACGCGCGATTATGCGTATATCTTATTTACAGTATTGAATGACAAGCGAGGTTTCTCCAAATGCTACATCCTGGGGACGTAATATCCTATCTCGAAATGTGTTCTGAAGAAGGCGTCGCCCTACAACGGGGGATGAATTACCACCTGCGAGGCAACACGAGTGTTATTTTAATGAGTTTGCGACCGAATGCCCCTTACGCCGACAGAATTGAAAATGATGGGCAGATTTTCGTTTACGAAGGACACGACGTTTCACGAACCAAAGATACGCCCATTCCAAAAATCCTAGACCAACCGTATAGGAATCCTAGTGGGTCCCTAACTCAAAATGGGCTCTTCTACGAAGCCGCCGAACGGCACAAACGTTCAACACAAGATCGCGAATTTGTGAAAGTATATGAAAAACCGCACACAGGCTTTGGGTATACAACGGTGTTTTCTTGTTGGTAGGCGCGTGGAAAGAACCAAGTCAAGGTAGACAGGTTTTCAAATTTAAACTCAAGCTTTCTGATGAAAATGTCAATGACAAGCGTCCGATACAGGACGCGGCCGATTTGGAACATAACCGACTCATCCCACCGAATGTGAAACTTGAAGTATGGAAACGTGATAAAGGTAGATGTGTAAAGTGTGGAAGTACCGATAATCTCCACTTTGATCATATTATTCCGTTCTCCAAGGGCGGTTCATCCCTGGTTGCTTCAAATATTCAAATTCTTTGCGCCCGCCACAATATCGCCAAACGGGACAACATCGAATAAGGCTCATTTGCCCCCTCCCCTCCTGAAATACTATACTAAAACGTTACCGGACCAACCGCCCCCGCACCGCTTTCCCCCGTCCCCGCGTGCGGCGGGACGCTTCAGGAGGCCGACCCATGCTGAGCTGCTACCGCATCCTCGACCTGACGGACGAGCGCGCCTTCATCGCCGGACGGGCCCTGAGCGACTTCGGCGCCCGCGTCATCAAGATCGAGCGACCCGGCGGCGCCCCCTCCCGCTTCCGCCCGCCCTTCCACCAGAACGACCCCGACCCGGAGAAGAACCTCTGGTGGCTCTCCTTCAACGCCAACAAGCAGGGCATCACCCTCGACATCGAGAAACCGGAAGGCCGCGAGCTGCTCCTCGAGCTGGCGAAGACGGCGGACGCCGTGCTGGAGTCCTTCGCGCCGGGCTACCTCGACAGCCTCGGTCTCGGGTACAAAGACCTCAGCGCCGTCAATCCCGGCATCGTCCTCACCTCCATGACCGGCTTCGGGCAGGAGGGGCCGTACCGGGACTACAAGGACCCGGACATCGTGGTGCGGGCGCTCGGCGGCATGGTCTACACGGTCGGCTACCCGGACCGTCCGCCGCTCGGCTCCAGCTTCCAGCACACCCACTCGCTCGGGGCCATGAACGGGGCGGTCGGCACGCTCATCGCGCTGGCGCAGCGGGTCCACACCGGCACCGGCCAGCACGTCGAGGGCATCACGCAGCAGGCGCTGGACGTGGTGTGCTCCGCGGAGATAGAAGGCCCCTACGCCCTCTTCAAGCAGGTGCCGGGGCGCTACGGCCGGGCCCGCGCCTCGGTGACGCTGGCGGACGGCTCCACCTACTACAACACCCTCCTCTGGCCGTGCAAGGACGGCTACATCGCCCTCAACTTGCTGCTCAACCCGAGCGGGGCCAAGAACAACGCCGCCATGATAGAGTACATCGCGCAGGACGGCATCGCCACCGGCACGTTCGGCGACTGGGACTGGACGACGAAGAGCTGGGAGCACATGACCCGCGCCCAGGCCGACGAGCTCATGGACATCCTCGGCAAGTTCTTCATGAACCACACCAAGGACGAGCTCCTCGAGATGGCGGTGGCCAACCGCTTCCAGCTCGGGCCGTGCAACAACGCGGCGGACATCTTGAAGCACCCGCAGCTCGCCGAGCGGGGCTTCTGGAAGGACATCGCCCACCCGGAGCTCGGGACCTCGTTCAAGTTCCCCGGCGGCGCCGTGATGACGACGCAGGGCTACGTCGGCCCCAGGCGGCGGGCCCCGCACATCGGGGAGCACAACGCGGAAATCTACGGCGAGCTGGGGCTGACCGGTGCCCGGCAGGCCGACCTCAAAGCGAAGGGGGTGCTCTAGGATGACGAAGCAGCCGTTCGAAGGAGTCAAGCTCGTCCAGCTCTGCTGGGCGGGGGTCGGCGTCTACACCTGCAACTACCTGAGCCACTTCGGGGCCACCACCATCCGCGTCGAGACGGCCACCCGGCCGGACCCGGTGCGGCAGTTCGCGCCCTACGCCGCCACCACCGGGCCCGGCGAGCCGGTGGGGCTAGAGCGGAGCGCCTTCTTCTCCATCACCCACACCGCGCCGGAGCTCGGCATCGCCCTCAACTTCAAGAAGCCGGAGGCGATAGAAGTCTTCAAGAAGCTCGTCGCCTGGGCGGACGTCGTCGCCGAGGGGTTCCCGGCGGGGGTCATGGACAAGCTCGGCCTCGACTACGAGGGCCTCAAGAAGATCAACCCGGAAATCATCATGTTCCGCACCTGCGGCTACGGGCACACCGGCTCCATGGCGGACCAGCCCGGCTTCGGCAGCATCCTGACGGGCGTCACCCTCATGGACACCATGTGCGGCTGGCCGGACCGCCCGCCGGTGCCGCCCTCCACCTACTACACGGACCAGCTCAACCCCATGTACGCCTCGATGGCCATCATCGCCGCGCTCGACTACAAGCGCCGCACCGGCAAGGGGCAGTACATTGACCACTCGCAGATAGAGACCGGCCTCAACTACATGACGCCGCTCGTCCTCGACTACCAGAGCAACGGCCACGAGCTGGAGCTCAAGGGCAACACGTGCGACCACGCGGCCCCGCACGGCATCTACAGGTGCGCCGGGGACGACCGCTGGGTGGCCATCGCCGTGATGACGGACGAGGAGTGGCAGGCCTTCGGGCGGGCGCTCGGCGGGCCGGACTGGACGCAAAAGCCGGAGTACGCCACCGTCGCGGGACGCCTGGCCCGCCGCGAGGAGCTGGACAGGCTCGTCGAAGCGTGGACGATCACCTACCCGCCGGAGGCGGTCGAGCAGATATTGCAGTCTGCCGGCGTGGGGGCCGGGACGGTGGCCGACGCGCGGGACATTGACGAAGACCCGCAGATGAACTACTACCACTTCTACCGGGAGCTCGACCACCCCTACATGGGCCGCCTGCGCTACTACCACCCGGCCGGGCTGAAGCTCTCCGGCGCGGAGACCCAGGTCAACCGCCCGCTCCTCCTCGGCGAGCACACGGACTACGTCTGCCGCGAGGTCCTCAACATGACCCGGGCGGAGATAGACGACCTGCGCAGCAAGGGCATCTTCGAGTAACCATCCGCCCTGGTACGGGTAGCATGGACTGATGGAAGATTTCCTCGTCATCGGGGCGGGGCCGGCGGGGAGCCGCGCCGCGGCACAGCTGGCCGGGCCGGGGCACCGGGTGCTCGTGCTGGAGCGGGCGGCGGCGCCGGGCCACAAACTCTCCTGCACCGGCCTCATCTCCCTGGAATGCGTCCGCGCCTTCGATATCCCGGACGAGGTCATCCTCCGCACGGTCAACAGCGCCCGCCTCGTCTCGCCGTCCGGCGAGGTCCTCCGGGTGGCGCGGCCGGGGCCCCAGGCGGTCGTGCTCGACCGCCCCGCCTTCGATGCCCTCCTGGCCGAACGGGCCCGCGCCGCCGGGGCGGAGTTCCGCTACAACCACCGGGTCACCGGCATTGATCTCACGGCGGAACGGGCCATCGTCAGCTACGATTCCCCGGCGGGCGGCGGGACGCTCGAAGCCCGCGCCGTCGTGCTGGCGAGCGGCTACAGCCCCAACCTGGTCCGCGCGCTCCGGCTGGGCGGCTACCGGGACAGCGCCGTCGGCGTGCAGGCGGAGGTGGCGGCGGACGTCGAGGAAGTCGAGGTGTACTTCGGCCCGGTCGCGCCGAAGTTCTTTGCCTGGCTCGTGCCGGCCGCGCCGGGCCGGGCGAAGGTCGGCCTCCTCTCCCGCGGCGACGCCGGCGCACAGCTGAAACGCTGGCTGGCGGCGCTGGCGGACGCGGGCCGCATCGCCTCGCCGGAGGCTGCGGTCCACCACGGCCGGGTGCCCCTGCGCCCGCTGCGGCGGACCTTCCGGGAGCACCTGCTGGTCATCGGGGACGCGGCCGGGCAGGTCAAACCGCTCACGGGAGGCGGCATCTACTTCGGCCTGCTCGCCGCGGACCTCGCCGCCATGACCCTCCAGCTCGCGGCGGCCCGGGTGGATTTCTCGGCCCGCTCCCTCGCCGGCTACGAGTCCGCCTGGCAGAAGAAGCTCGCGGGGGAGCTCGGCTGGGGGTACCTGGGCCGCCAGTTCATGGAGTTCCTGGGCGACCGGGCCCTCAATTCGCTCTTCCGCTGGGCGGCGCGGAGCGGTACCGCGGACACCCTGGCCGCGGCCGACGACCTCGCCTTCGACTGGCACGCCCGCGCCCTCGGGCGGCTGGTCCGCTACCGGCTGACCTCCCCCTTCCGCCGCTCCGGCAGACGTGAAAATTGACCGGAGCCGTCGCCAACCGGTAGAATGAAAATTAGACCACCGGAGGGAGCGAGAATATGACGAAGGGTGACGGCCAGATTCCCAGCCTCAGGGAGGGAGTGCCCCAGTACCTGAAAAAACTCTCCGCCGAGGACCTGGAAATCGGGCAGTCGGTCCTCGTCAAGTTCACCCGCTGGCTCGGCCAGAACCTCACCTTCGACCGCCTCGCGCCGCCCGCCGTCGCCAGCTACGCCGAACAGCTCTCCCCCTCCGATACCGACTACCAGAAGAAACTCGAAATCATCCGCGGCTTCCTCGCCTTCGCCCGCAAGAACGGCTGGAGCGCCACCAACCTGGGCACCCACGTGAAGACCCGCAAGTCCAAGGGCCGCACCGTGCGCACGCCGGCCGGCCGCAGCCAGGGGCCGGTGGCCCTCTCCCGCGAGCGCTACGAGGAGATGAACGACGAGCTCGTCTCCCTCAAGGACCGCTCGCTCCAGCTCGTCGCCGAGATACAGCGGGCCGCGGCGGACAAGGACTTCCGCGAGAACGCCCCGCTCCACGCCGCCCGCGAGGAGCGCGGCTACGTGGAGGGCCGCATCAGGGAGCTGGAGGAGGGCCTCAAAAACGTGGTCATCCTGGACGACAACAAGTCCAGCTCCGCCAAGTCCACCGTGGGCGACTGCCTCATCCTCTGCGACCTCCAGACCGGCGAGGACTGCAAGTATGTCATCGTGGACCCGCGGGAGGTGGACGCGCTCAGGGGGAAAATCTCACTCGCCTCGCCGCTGGGGAAGGCGCTGCTGGGCAAGCGCGAGGGCGAAAGCGTGGAAATCAAGGCGCCCAGGGGCACCCTCCGGTTCAAGATCAAGACGATAGAACGCTGACCGGAATATGCTATAATAGTTCCTGCGTGGGGATATAGCTCAATTGGGAGAGCGCCGCGTTCGCATCGCGGAGGTCGGGGGTTCGAATCCCCCTATCTCCACCACCATTCCCGCCGCTTCGCGCCGCCGCCCGGGGCGCGTTCAACAACGATGAAAACCATCTGCCACTGCTTCAACTACAGCGACGAAGATATCATCGCGGACGTACGCGCGCACGAGGGGCGCTCGACCATCGAGGAGCGCATCACCGCCGAAAAGCACCGCGGAGCGTGCGACTGCGAGCACAAGAACCCGCAGCGACGGTGATGCCTGGCTGACGTCCACCGTGTCGTGGAGCGGGCCAGGGAAGCGCTCAAAACGGCGCGGTAGACAGGAACGGGCCTGCCTCGCCCGGTCCGCGGGCCGAGCCGGGCGAGGGTCCCTCCTGAGGCCGGCTAGATCTGGTGGATTTCGCCGGTCGCCTTGTTCTTCCAGTAGCCGCGCGCCTGGATGGGCCAGTTGAAGATGATGGCGCCGGGGCGCGGGCAATCGTTCACGCAGCAGCCGCAGTACCAGCACTCGTCCGGGTGCAGGATGATGGGCGGCTTGCCCTTCTCCGGGTGAGGCAGGTAGACGTCAATGGGGCAGACCTCCACGCAGTGGTTGCAGCCGTTGCACACGTCCGTGAAGTGCACCGGCTGGGTGGGCGTGGGAGCGTTCTGCAGAGCGGCAATCTTATCTTCAGGCATGGTATCCTCCGTTATCCGTCGTTCGTCGCCGTCCCGGTGTCACTTCTTCTTCTCCCGGTAGACGCCCTTATAGTCCTTGTTATGGGCCTCGTACTGCTCCTTCATGTTGCCCCAGAAGCCGATGGGCAGGAAGCCGGTGGAGACCTGGCCGTTCACCTGCTTGAGGGTGAGGAACTTGTTCCAGTCCGGCGGGTCCATCCGGGGGTAGTCAATGCGGTTGAAGCCGAGCGCCAGGCTGCTCGCCTTGCGGGCCAGCGAGGCGTGGAGGATGATTTCGGCGCTGGCGAGCAGGCTGAGGTCCTCGAGGGCGCGCATCAGCATGTGGGGGTCGGTGGCGTAGAGCTGCGGCACGGACTCGGCGCGGATTTTCGCCAGGGCCTGGAGCCCCATGTTGAAGAGGTTTTCGTCCTTGTACTGGGAGCAGTAGTACTGCATGACGCGGGCGATGCCGGCGTGGAGCTCCTTCCAGTCCACGCCGCTGGTGCGCTTGACGGGGGCGTAGACGCGGGCTTTTTCTTTCGCTATCTGCTCCCTGGAGACCTTGCCGGCGGTGACCTCCCTGGCGTAGGCCGCCGCCTTGCGTCCCGCGTAGCGGCCGGTGGCGGCGCAGAAGCTGTGGTCCTCCGGCGAGAACACCTGCGTCCCGGCGGCGTAGAGGCCGTCCAGGTTGCTCTTGAGGTTCCAGTCCACGACGATGCCGCCGCCGTAGCCGGCCTCGCGCCACTGGGGCGGGGTTTCCGCCTCGATGTACTTGTAGCTCTGCTGGAGGTCCTTGGCCGGGTCGAAGCCGGCCTGCTCGAAGGTATCAATGATGATGCGGGTGGTGGACTCCTCGCCGAGCATCAGCTTCCAGGTGGCGCGGCGCTCGACATCGGACATGGCCGGCCAGTCACCGTAGAACGGCAGCTTGTACTTGCCGGAGCGGATGCCCTCCCGGACCTCCTTTTCCACGTCCATGGTGGGGGCCATGGCGCCGTAGTCCTCCCAGCCCTGGATGGGCAGCGGGAGCCGTTTGCCGGCGGCGTCCACCAGGGGGACGTTTTCGTAGCTGGCGTCCCCGGCGCCGGTGTACCACTTGTGCTTGTAGCCGCCGGCGATGCGGTAGGCGCCGGAGGCCTCCATCTTGGTGAGCTCCGCGCCGGCGTTCCAGGCCATCACGGTGCCGTCGCCGGTGGAGCAGCGGTTCATCATGTAGGAGTAGCCGGCGAGCTCGGTGTTGAGGTTCCAGATGGCGCCGGAGCCGGCCGTGGCCATGACGACCGCCTTGGCCTTGAAGACGAGGAACTCGCCGGTGCGGTTGGCGAGGCCGGTGGCCCCGACGACGCGCCCGCCCTGGACGCCGTCCTCGGTGAGGAGGCTGGTGCCCATGACGCGGTCGAAAATCTGCACCCCGAGCCGCTTGCACTCCTTCTTGAGGGCCGGCTTGAAGGTGCTGCCCCAGACGCGGATGACGACGTTGTTGAGCTTGCCCTCCGGGTTGCTCTTGAACTTCCTGGGGCCGATGGAGTCCGGCACGTAGCTGTGGACGGTGGTATAGCGCGGGGAAATCATGAGCTTGGACTTCTCGTCGCGGCCCTGGGCGCCCTCGTACTGGCCGTCGGTATCGCGTATCTTGCCGCCCATCAGCTCCATTTCCTGGAGCGTGTCCCAGTTCTCGCGGCACTGGATCTGGAGGCCGATGCCGTTGGGGTAGGGCCGGTCCGCCATGTGCTCGGCCCACTCGTCCACGTCAACGTTGGAGAGGGGGTTGGCCGGGGCGTTGCACCAGTGGTCGCAGCCGGGGCCGCCGGCGCCGGAGCGCTGGACATCGCCCTTTTCCACGAGGGCCACCTTGAGCCCTTCCTGGGCGGCGCTGATGGCCGCCCAGCACCCGGCGATGCCGCCCCCGATGACGAGCACGTCCGCGGTAATCTCGCGTTCCTGCTCGAACTTGACGGGGTAGGGCCAGGCCGGGGGCCGGCCCTCTTTTACCAAGTATTCCTGCCAGGTCGTCATAGTCCTGTATCCTCCTGCGTTCTGCTATCGTCGTGGCGCCCGCCGTTCAGGCGTAGACGCCGTACTCCTTGACCGCGTCCGTCATGGCGCGGAGATTGTCCGGGTCGCCCCGGTTGATGCTGGCGCCGCCGGTCAGGATGAAGCCGCCGCCTTTCCCGCAGTATTCGATGAGGTGGCGGCAGTACTCCCTGACCTGCGACGGCGTGCCGGTGACGAGGAGGGAGGTGGGCACGTTGCCGGTGATGGCGCAGACGTCCCCGAGGATGTCCTTGGCCCTGTCCATGTCCGTCTGGTCGAAGTGCCAGAGCGCCTTGCCCCGGGGCAGGTCCTTGATGATGCGGAGCCGGTTGGTGTATTTGCCCTCGGCGAAGAGGTAGGGCACGATGCCCTCCTCGATGAGCCCGAGGATGACCGCCCGCAGGCCCGGCCAGTAGAACTTCTCGAACTGCTCGTCGGACATGAACATATCGTCCCCCTTGTGGAGGGCGAAGAAGACGAAGGGCCGGCCGGACTGGTTGGCCTGCCTGACGCCGATGTCAATGTTCATGGGGATGAGCATCTCGATGGCCCGCATGACCTTGTCCGGCTGGCGGTACATGTCCATGATGATGCCGCGGGTGCCGCGCAGGGTGTCCGCCAGGATATCGAAGGGCGCGTGCGCCTGGCCGCCCATGAAGGACGGATAGCCGGCGGCGTACACCTCGCGGCCGAGCTCCATGAGGGGCTTCATCCACTCCTCGCTCTCCTTGCCGTAGTCAATGATGGCCTGGAAGGCGGCGCGGACGTCCGGGCGGGCGGCCGGCTGGACGAAGCGGTTGGGCATGCCGAGCATATCGTAGAGCGGCGCGAAGGTGGCGAAGGGAGCGAGGGCCCCGAGGCTCCGCGGCAGGTAGCGGCGGAAGCACCAGTCGGCGCAGTCATAGAGGAAGTGGTCGTACTCGTCGGCCTTCATGTACTCGCCCTCGACGAACTGGTTCATCTGGGCGTCGTCCGGGAGGCCGTGGCCGGGCCAGCGGGAGCTGAGGCTATCGAGCATTTCCGAGGCCTTTCCGGACATGACCATGGCGCCGGTGCCGGTATCGCCGATATCGAATTCCTTGATGAACTGGCGGTAGGCCCGGACGACGGCGTGGTTATCATACATGCCCTGTTTGAGGGTCATGCCGGCGTAGTGGAGGGGGAAGCTCCCCACCGGGAGCATCACCGGGACGCGGTCCGGCACCTCGAGGTTGATGGCCTTGGTCAGCCGGGTCACCCGGGCCTTGTAGGCGGCGGCCGCCTCCGGGCTCGCGAAGTCTGTCTCCGGGGGTTCCATCCATTTGCGGAGCCGCTCGGCGCGCTTCTGTTCGGGCGTCAGGGTGGTCCAATCTGCTTGCATCGTCGTTTACAGTCCTTTGCGAAATTTCTGGTCATGGTGCAACCTGGGGCCGGGCCTCCGTCGCCGAAGGACCGCCTGGTGCCGCCGGGGCCGGCGGCGGTCACCAACAATTCAGCACTTTTTTCAGAAATTTGTCAAGCCTTTTTTGCGGTTTCCGGCCGCTTTCGGGGGCCGTTCTGGCGGGGGGCGGGGCGGGGCGGGGGGAGCGGCCCGGACACGCCTGTTTCGTAGCTGCCAGTTTAGAAAATAAGCGGTATTCTTGGGGGTTTTACCGGGTGTTTTTTTGTGATATATAGGGTTTCTGCCCTGTTTACAAAACAACCCGGCTGGATTAAAAAGAGGTATGGCACTTCGGAATAAAAATCTTGAAATACAAGATTTCTCGTCCGCCCCGCCGAAGAATTCAGGCCTCAATTCATCGCTGATGAGGGTGTCCAACATCCTCGAATGCCTGAGTGAGGGCATGAATACGAACGTGGAGATCGCCGCCTACTGCGGCTACAATACGTCCACCACCCACCGGCTGCTCAAGGACATGAAGCAGCTCGGCTGGGTCATCCAGGACGACCTCAACAACCGCTACTACCTGGGGCCGTTCATCTCCCGGATAGCTTCCAACGCTATCGCCAGCCACCGCTTCTTCGTCATCAGCGCCCTGCGCGAGATGACCGCCCTGGCCGAGGAGACCGGGGAGGCGGTGAACCTGGCCGTCATGGAGGGGCTCCACTACCTGCGCGTCCACGAGATACCCAGCCGCTTCGACCTGCGCGTTTCCGATAACACCCGCGGCTACGGCCAGATTTTCAGCCCCGGGGCCACTGGCAAGGTGCTCCTCTCCCAGCTGCCGGAACCCGTCCTCAAAGAGACGCTCAACAAGGTGGCGCTCATTTCCCAGACGGACAGGTCCGTAAAAGATAAGAAAATACTCTACCGCCAGATCAGGGAGATCCGGGAACGGGGCTACGCTATCAGCCGCTCCGAACGCATCCCCGGCGCCGCCGGCGTTTCCGCGCCGGTGGTCAACTACTCCTGGCCGGCTGCCCTAACGGTGATTGGGCCGGAATCCCGTATACAGCCGCTGCTCGATACGTTGACCGTGGCGTTACCTGAAATCGCCCGCCGCATTTCAGATAACGTGGCCAAGGCGCTGAATACCCAGGGGGTGATGGCATGGGAGCCTGGAGGGAACGGCCACTAGTTTTCCGGAGTATGGAGGAGGTAAATCCATGAAAAAAGCATTCCTGATAATCGCTACCCTCGCGCTTCTCACCGCGCTGCTGGTGACGGGCTGCGGCGGCACCACCACGACCACCACCACCGCCACCGCCACCGCGACGACGACGGCCACCGCGACGGCCACGGCGACCGCCACCGCCACCGCGACCACGACCACGGCGACCACGCCGGTCGGCGTGCAGCCGCAGTACGGCGGCACGATGCGGTCCATCGCCGGCGCCATCCCCAAGGTGCTCGGCTACGCCCCGGAGAAAGCGCCGTCAGACACTTACTACATGCTGCCGGCGCTGGAGCGCCTGGCCGAGTGGAACCCGGACGGCTCGCTGAAACCGATACTCACCACCTCATGGGAGATGGACCCGAACGCGATGACCATCACCTGGCACCTGCGGGAAGGCGTCAAGTTCACTGACGGCACCGACTTTAACGCCGAAGCCCTCCAGTGGAACTTCCAGCTGGGCATTGACGCCTCGTCCCTCACCGACTCCCAGTACATTGACTCGATGGAAACGACCGGCACGTACACGCTGGTCATGCACATGAACGAGTTACGCTGGAACATGATCTCCAACTTCACCCTGGCGCAGCCCATCTCGCCCACCGCCTTCGAGACCGCCGGCGGCACCATCCCGGCCGGCAGTGACGAGGAGGCGAGCATCGAGTGGGCCCGGGCCAACGCCGTGGGGACCGGCCCCTTCACCGTCTCCGACTGGGTCAGGGACGACCACATCAGCTTCGTCAAGAACCCCAACTACTGGATGAAGGACGCCAACGGCGGCTCGCTGCCCTACCTTGACGGCATCACGATGCGCTACATCCCGGACGCGCTCGTCGCGGCGGCCTCTCTTGAAGCCGGCGAAGCGGACATGTGGATGGAGACCAGCTCCGTGGACAACATCCTCGACCTGCAGGGCAAGGGCATGGGGGTCAACTTCGGCCCCGGCATGTTCAACCTGCTCCTCATGAGCTCCGCGGATTCGACCAACCCGCTGAGCAACAAGCTGGTGCGCGAGGCCATCGAGTACGCCCTCGACCGGCCCGCCATGGCCCAGACGCTCGGGCAGGGCCTCTACGAGCCGCTCCACCAGATGGCTTCCTCCACCTGGCCCGGCTACGTGCAAGGCTACGACCCGCGGCCATACGATCCGGCAATGGCCAAGCAGCTCCTCGAGGACGCCGGCTATCCCAACGGGCTGAAATTCCAGGTAATGGCCACCAGCACCGCCGGTGACGCCATGGCCCTGCTCCAGTACTACCTCGGCGAAGTCGGCATCACCGTCGAGCCGGACATCGCCGACCTCGGCCGCTACTTCGGCGCCGTGTTCGGCACCGGCTGGCAGGACATCGTCCTGACCGCCTCCGGCATCAACCCGGACGGCACTGACCTCTTCGTCCACTTCGGTCCGAACCCGCTCACCTTCAAGACCACCAACATCTGGAAGTCACAGGCATACATTGATGACTGCAACGCCGCGCTGGCCCCCAACATCAGCAGCTCGACCCAGGCCATGCCCTACATCAAGGAGGCCATCAAGCAGGCCGGCGAAGACGCCCTCTTCATCCCGCTCTGGCGGTCCATCAACGCTTGTATCTACCAGCCCTACGTTCACACCGAATACATCAAGATCCACGGCATCACCTGGGATCCGTGGCAGGACTGGATGGAAGCCCACTAGACTTCCCGGGACCGTGTGACAACTGAACCAATGAAGGCCGGGCAGCCCTCCCCGGAGGGCTGCCCGGCCCGAACCTGACTACCTGCCGGACCGCCCCGAACCGCAGGCAGAAAAAGAGGTCTGAACCGTGACGACGTATATACTGCGCAGAATTATTCAAGCCCTGATCGTGCTCGTCCTCGTCACGATACTCGTGTTCTTCGTGATGCGGCTGCTGCCCGGCGACCCGCTCCTCATCTATATCGGTCAGCAATCCTCGATGCAGGCCATGCCTCCGGAGCAGGTCGAGGTGCTCCGCCACCGGTTCGGGCTGGACCAGAACATCGCCATGCAGTATCTCCACTGGATCGGCGGTATTCTCCACGGGGATTTCGGGGAGTCCATCTACTACCACGAGCACGTGAGCACGCTGCTGCGGGAGCGGTTCCCGGTGACCCTTTACCTGGGGGTGCTGTCTCTCCTTTTCGGCGCCATCACCGGCGTCATCATCGGCGGCTGGGCCGGCATCCGGCGGTTCCGGTGGCCGGACCGCATCATCACGCCCATCACCTACATCTCCATCACCATCCCGGTGTTCTGGCTGGGCATCCTGATGATCTACGCCTTCGGGCTCAAGCTGGGGTGGTTCCCCATCTCCGGCTACGTATCGCCGACCGAGAACCTGGTGGACAGCCTGCACCACGTCGCCATGCCGGTCTTCTGCATGTCCCTCTTCTCCATCGCCGCCAACGCGCGCCAGATGCGCTCCAGCATGCTGGAGACCATCAGCCAGGACTACATCAGGACGGCCTGGTCCAAGGGCCTGACGGAGCGGCGCATCATCCTCAAGCACGCGCTGAAAAACAGCCTCATCCCGGTCATCACGCTCATCGGCGTCGGCGTGGGGATGGTGTTCGCCGGGTCAGTGCTCATCGAGACGGTCTTCGCCATTCCCGGCGTGGGCCGCCTGCTGGTAAGTTCCATCTTCGGCCAGGACTACGTGGTGGTCCAGGCCATTACCCTGGTCATATCCATTTCCATTCTGATCGTCAACCTGCTCGTTGATATTTCATACGGCTGGTTCGACCCGAGGATTCGCTATGGTTAATGAAACGACGACGCCGGACGAACTCAACGGTCTCGAGTTCTCGGAAGTCAAGCCACGCACCAGCGAATGGAAGCGGTTCTCGCGCGTATTTTTCGCCAAGGGCGCCGTCATCGCGGGGCTCGTCATCCTGATAGCGCTGTTCATCACCGCCATCTTCGCGCCCCAGCTGGCGCCGTACAACCCGTACAAGCCCGGCGTGGGGCCGTCGCTGGCGCCGCCGAGCGCGGCGCACCTGCTGGGCACCGACCTGCTCGGCCGCGATACGATGAGCCGGCTCATCTACGGCTCCCGCACCGCCATCGAGGTGGGCTTCATCACCGTGACGGTCGGCTCCATCATCGGCATCTTCCTGGGCCTGCTGGCCGGCTACACCGGCGGGGGCACCTACGCCATCATCATGCGGGCCATGGACGCCCTGATGTGCTTCCCGATGCTCATCCTGGCCCTCGTCGTCGCCGCCCTGCTCGGCAGCGGCATCTCGAACGTGATCATCGCGTTGAGCATCGGGGTGATACCCGGCTATGCCCGCGTCACCTGCGGGCTCGTCCTCAGTCTGAAGGAGAACGACTATATCATGGCGCAGCGGTCGCTGGGGGCCGGGAACCTGCGCATCATGCTGCGGCACATCCTGCCGAACGCCTTCCCGCCGCTCATCGTGCTGGTGACGATGCAGCTGGGCGCCCTCATCCTGGCGGAGGCGGGCCTGAGCTTCATCGGCGTCGGCATCAAGCCGCCCGGGGCCGCCTGGGGCGCCATGGTAAACGATGGCTACAAGTACCTGCTGAAGAGCCCGGTGCTCTCGTTCGCGCCGGGGGTGGCCATCATGCTGGTCGTGTTCGCCTTCAACATCGTCGGCGACGGCCTGCGGGACGCCCTCGACCCGCGCCTGCGCGGGCTGATCTAGCCCGGGCGTCCGGTCAGGACAACGAAGGGGGGGGTGGCCCGCCTGAGGCGGGCCACCCCCCCCCGCTGTTTCTACCCGTGAAGAGAGCTAGGCGAGGCCCCGGAAGGCTTGCTCGAACGCCTCGCCGGTCTTCCGGATGTCCGCGTCGGTGTGGGCGGTGGAGACGAAAGCGGCCTCGAACTGGGACGGCGCCCAGGAGATGCCGCTCTCCAGCAGCGCGTGGAACATCCTGCCGAAGGTTTCCGTGTCCGAGTGCGCGGCGCTCTCGTAGTCGGTCACCGGCCCGGCGGCGCAGAACGGCGTCAGCAGCGAGCCCACCCGGTTGACGGTAACGCGTACCCCGTTCCCGGCGGCGGCTTTTTTGATGAGGTCTTCCAGCGCGGCGGCTTTGGCGGCGATGCCGTCGTAGACACCCGGCTGCCGCAGCGCCCGCAGGGTCTCGATGCCGGCCGTCATGGCGAGCGGGTTCCCGGAGAGCGTCCCCGCCTGGTAGACGGCCCCGAGCGGCGCCACCATTTCCATGATGTCCCGCCGCCCGCCGTAGGCGCCCACCGGCAGCCCCCCGCCGATGATTTTCCCGAGGCAGGTCAAATCAGGCGTCACGCCGTAGAGCCCCTGGGCGCCGCCGTAGCCGACGCGGAAGCCGGTGATGACCTCGTCGAAGATGAGGAGGGCGCCGTTTTTCGCGGTGAGGTCGCGCAGACCGGCGAGGTAGCCGTCCGCCGGCGGGACGACGCCCATGTTAGCGGCCACCGGCTCGACGATGACGGCGGCGATCTCGCCGGGATAGGAGGTGAAAAGCTGCCCGGCGGCGGCGAGGCTGTTGTACGGCGCCACGAGGGTGTTCTCCGTGTAGCCGCGGGGGACGCCCGGCGAGGAGGCGATGCCGAGCGTCGCCAGCCCGGAGCCGCCCTGCACGAGCAGCCCGTCGCTGTGGCCGTGGTAGCAGCCGCTGAACTTGATAATCTTGTCCCGCTTCGTGTACGCCCGCGCCAGCCTGAGGGCGGACATGGTGGCCTCGGTGCCGGAGTTGACGAGGCGCACCAGCTCGACGGACGGCATGGCTTCGGTGATGGCCCTGGCCAGCTCGACCTCCTGCGGGCAGGACGCCCCGAAGCTCGTGCCCTGCGCGGCGGCTTCCTGCAACGCCGCCACGACGGCCGGGAAGGCGTGCCCCAGGATAAGCGGCCCCCACGAGCAGACGTAGTCTATATACCCGTTGCCGTCGGCGTCGTAGACGCGGGCGCCCTCGCCCCGCACGATGAACGGCGGCGTGCCCCCCACCGCCTTGAAGGCGCGGACGGGGCTGTCCACCCCGCCGGGGAGGTATCTTTGCGCTTCCTCGAAAAGCTCCTGCGAACGCGTCAGTTTCATGGTATCATTCCTTCTCGTTCAGCCAGCGGGCGGCGTCCCTGGCGTGGTAGGTGAGGATGAGGTCGGCGCCGGCCCGCTTGATGGCGGTCAACAGCTCCATGGCCACGCGTTTTTCGTCTATCCAGCCCTTCAGGGCCGCCGCCTTGATCATGCTGTACTCGCCGCTGACGTTGTAGGCGGCCAGCGGATGGTCGAAGGTCTCGCGCGCCCGGCGGATGATATCGAGGTAGGCCATGGCCGGCTTGACCATGACCATGTCAGCCCCCTCGGCGATGTCCGCCGCCACCTCCCGCAGGGCCTCCCGGGCGTTGGCCGGGTCCATCTGGTAGCTCCGCCGGTCGCCGAACTGCGGCGCCGAGCCGGCCGCCTCGCGGAAGGGCCCGTAGAAGGCGGAGGCGTACTTGGCGGCGTAGGCCATCACCGGCACGTCCTGGAAGCCGCTTCGGTCCAGCTTCTCCCGGACGACGCCGATGCGCCCGTCCATCATGTCCGAGGGCGCGATGACGTCCGCCCCGGCGGCGGCGTGGACGGCCGCCATCTCCCCGAGGAGGGGCAGCGTGGCGTCGTTGACGACGCAGCCGTTCTCGATGACGCCGCAGTGGCCGTGGCTGGTGTACTCGCAGAGACAGACGTCGGTGACGACGACGAGCTCCGGCGCGGCGTCCTTGATGGTCTTGATGGCCTGCGGCACGACGCCGTCCGGCTCCAACGCGGAAGAGCCGGTCTCGTCCTTGGTGGCCGGGATGCCGAAGAGGATGACGCCGGGGATGCCGAGCGCGGCGATCTCCTTTATCTCCGCCGCGAGCGTGTCCGGCGAGAAACGGCAGACGCCCGGCATGGCCTCGATCTCCTTGCGGATGTTCTTCCCCTCCTCGACAAAGAGGGGATAGATGAAATCGTTGACGCTGACGCTCGTCTCGCGCACCATGCGCCGCAGCGTCGGGGTGCGCCGCAGCCGGCGCAGTCGTACGGTGGGAAAATCAGCCATTATGAGCCTCCCTCCCGGTAGTAGGTCTCGAGCGCTTTCACCAGCCCCGGTATCGTGGCCTCGTCCGCGGTGACGGTGACGTTCAGCCCGGCGCCGAGGGCCGTTTCGGTCGTCTTGGGGCCGATGCTGGCGACGACGACGCCGTCGAGGGCGTCCACGTTGCCGTCGAGGGCCTTCACCAGATTGGTGACCGTGGACGAGCTGGTGAAGGTGACGGCGTCTATCTGGCCGTCACGCAGCAGGTCGCCGGCCTCGGCGATGCGTTCCGTGTCCGGCGTCGTGCGGTAGGCCGCCACCTCGGTCACCGCGCCGCCGTGCTGCCGGATGGCCGCGGCGAGGCGCGCGTCGGCGATGTCCGCCCGCGGCAGCAGGAAGTGCTTCCCGGCGATATCCCGCTCCTGCAGGGCGGCGATGACGCCCTCCGTGGTGAAGGTCTCCGGCACGAGGTCGGCGGCGATGCCCCGCTCGGCGAGGGCCGCCGCCGTGGCCGGGCCGATGGCCCCCATGCTCAGGCCGCCGAAGGCGCGGCTGTCCCTGCCCTGCCGGGCCAGCTCGTCGAAGACGGAGGCCACGCCGTTGACGCTGGTGAAGAGCACCCAGTCGTAATTCCCGAGGCCGGCCACCGCCCCGGTCACGGCCCCGTCGGCCGCCGGGGTGATGGCGATGGCCGGCAGCTCGACCGCCTCGGCGCCCTTCTCGACGAGGAGTTTGCTTAACGCGCTCGCCTGCTGCCGCGCCCGCGTGACGAGCACCCGCTTGCCGAAGAGCGGGCGGTTATCGAACCACTGCAGTTTCTCCCGCAGCCCCACCACGTCCCCGACGATGATGATGGCCGGGGCGCTCAGCTTCGCTTCCCGTACCCGCTCGACGATGCTGGTCAAGGTCCCGGTCACCGTCCGCTGCCTCGGCCCGGTGCCCTCGCGGATGACGGCCACCGGCGTGTCCGCGGGCTTCCCGTGCTTGACGAGCTCCCCGCAGATGGCGGCGATGTTGGCCATCCCCATGAGGAAGACGAGGGTATCAACGCCCTTGCCGAGGTGCTCCCAGTCAATGGCGGAGACCGCCTTGGCGGGGTCTTCGTGGCCGGTGATGACGGCGAAGGACGAGGCCACGCCCCGGTGCGTTACCGGGATGCCGGCGTAGGCCGGGACGGAGATAGCGGAGGTGATGCCGGGCACGATTTCGTAGGGCACGCCCTCCTGCTTGAGAACGTCCGCCTCCTCGCCGCCGCGCCCGAACACGAAGGGGTCGCCCCCCTTGAGCCGCACGACCGTCTTGCCCTCCTTGGCCTTCTTCGCCAGCAGCCGGTTAATCTCGTCCTGCGGCAGCGTGTGCTGCCCCGCCTTCTTGCCGACGTAGATGCGCTCGGCGGTTTCCGGCGCGTGGGAGACGAGCCGCTCGTCGGAGAGGGCGTCGTAGACGACGACGTCCGCCTTCCTGAGGCACTCGACACCCTTCAGCGTAATCAGGCCGGGGTCGCCGGGCCCCCCGCCGACGAGGTAGACGGTTCCGGTTTGCGTCATCGCGTTGCCTCTTCGATAAATTCCGCCGCGCCCTGCGTCAGGAAGTCCCGCGCCAGGGCGATGCCGGTCTGCTCGGCCGTGTCGCTCGTGCCGGTGCGGCTGCCCCGCAGCACGCGGACCCCGTCGGGGCTGGCGGCCAGCCCCTCGATATGGAGCGTTGCCCCGTCGAGCGTGGCGAGCGCCGCGATGGGCGCCGTGCAGCCGCCGCCGAGCTCGTAGAGAAAGGCGCGCTCGGCGAGGGCGCAGCGCCACGTGGGCAGGTGGTTGATGCCCTCGGCGAGGGCTATCGCGTCGGCATCGTCGCGCCGCAGCTCCATCGCCACGACGCCCTGCCCGACGGCCGGCAGGAACGCCGGCGGCATATACTGTGTAATCTTGTCCTGCAGCTTCATCCTGTTGAGGGCCGCCGCCGCCAAAACGATGCCGTCGTACTGTCCCTCGGCCACCTTGCGCAGCCGGGTGTCCACGTTGCCGCGGATGCCGGCGCATTCCACGTCGGGCCGGAGCGCCTTGAGCTGCAGCCGCCGCCGCAGGCTGCCCGTGCCGAGCTTCGCCCCTTCGGGGAGATTCTCCAGCGTCTCTCCCCGGGTCACGAGCACGTCGCGCGGGTCCTGCCGCTCCAGCGCCGCCGCCAGCCGCAGTCCCGCCGGCATGAGGGTCGGCACGTCCTTGAGGCTGTGCACGGCGATGGCAATCTCCCCGCTGAAGAGGGCCTCTTCCAGCTCCTTGACGAACACCCCGATGGTGTCCATCTTGTCGAGCGCGGCGCGCTGGTCGCGGTCGCCCCCGGTGACGATTTTCTTTACCTCGAAACGCCGCGCCGGGAACGCCGCCCGCAGCTTCGCCAGCACCGTCTCCGCCTGGATGACGGCCAGCTGGCTGCCCCGGGTGCCGATGACGACGGGAGCGCGGTTCATGCCTGGTCGAGCTCCTCCAGGTTGAAGACCCGGCTCACGATGTCCGAGCCGACCGGGCTGCCGCCGCAGCTCTTGAGGTAGTCAATGGGCTCCTGGAGCAGCTTGTTGACGATGGCCTCGGTCATCTTCTCCAGGCTCTCGCGCTGTTCGTCGGTGAGGGGCGGCAGCTTCTTGAGCGTCTTCTGGAGGTGGGTCGTGCGGATGCGGTCGCCGCGCGCCATGAGGGCCCGGATGGCCGGGCGCACGGCGTGGGTCTGCCACCAGGCGTCGAAGCGGTCTACCTCGAAGGCGATGACCTCCTCGGCCTTGCCGGCCTCCTCCTCACGGGCCCGCCGGTTCTGCTCCGAAATCTCGTTGAGGTGGTCAATGTTGTAGAGAAAGACGTTCTCCATCTGCCCCACCGCCGGCTCCACGTTGCGCGGCACGGCGATGTCAATGATGACGAGGGGGGCGTCCGGCCGCTTCTTCATGGCCGGGGAGACCTGGAAGGGCGTCAGAATGTGGTGGGGAGCATCGGCGCAGGAGATGATGAGGTCGGCCGATTCTATCTCCTCGACGATGTTCTCGTAGTGGATGGGGGTGCCGCCGAGCGTCTCCGCCAGGGCGGTGGCGCGCTCGAAGGTCCGGCTGGCCACCTTGGCGTTCCTGGTGCCCCGGTCCCGGGCCGCCTGGGCCACGAGCCGCCCCGCTTCCCCGGCGCCGATGACGAGCATCCGGCAGCTGGCCAGGTCCCCCACGACCCGCCCGGCCAGGTCCACCGCCACCGAGCTGATGGAGAGGGCGTTCTTGCTGATGGCGGTCTCGTCGCGGACGCGCCGCCCGGTGCGGATGGCGTCGGTGAAGATGCGCCGCAGCGGCAGGCTGGCGACGCCGGCGTTCTCGGCCGCCTCGAGGGAGTTCTTCACCTGCCCGAGCACCTCGTACTCGCCGATGACCATGGAGTCCAGCCCGCAGGCCACCCGGAAGAGGTGCTGGGTCGCCTCCCGGTCCATGAAGCGGTAGGTGTACTCGTTGAGCTCCGCCTGGGAGATGCCGAAGTAGTCCTGCAGGAAGGTGCAACTCCGCCACTCCCGGCCGTGGTCCTGGGCTTCCAGGCTGTAGAGCTCGGTGCGGTTGCAGGTGGAGAGGATGATGCCGCTCTCCATGGACTGTTTCATATTTTGCAGCGTTTCCGGCAGGTGGCCGGTGCGCACGCTCACCTTTTCGCGCAGGGCAACGGGGGCGGTGTGGTGGTTTATCCCGACGAGAGACAGGTGCATTATTCGAAGTCTCCTTCCGTGAGATTGTGCAGCAGCAGTTCGCGGGCCGCGGCGGGACGCTGCTCGCGGAGCAGCGCGGTGAGCTCGTCGAGGGCGAGCGCCCGCTGCCAGGTGTCTTCCCCGGGGCGGATGCCCCGCCGTTTGAGCTCGGCGCGGACGTCTCCCGCCATCTGGACGAGCCCGGCGTACTCATCGCCAAAATAGTCTTCCAGCCGCGTCCGCAGCTTGCGGGCGAGGGCCGGGCTCGTGCCGCCGGTGGAGACGGCAACGGTCAGCTCGCCGCGGGTGACGGTGGAGGGCACGATGAAATCGGAGGCGGCGGCGTCGTCCACGGCGTTGACGAGGCAGCGGTGCCTGCGGGCGTCCCCGGCGATGCGCCGGTTGGCCTCCCGGTCGTCGGTCGCCGCCACCACGACGAAGGCGCCGTCGAGGTCGCCTTCCAGGTAGGCCCTCGGCATGAGGCCGATCGTCTTGTCGTCGCTCATCCGCTGCAGCTCCGGCGCCACCTCCGGCGCGACGACGGTCACGACCGCCCCGGCCTTGAGGAGCGCCTCCACCTTGCGGAGGGCCACGCTGCCCCCGCCGCAGACGACGCAGCGGCGGTCCTTGACATCGAGGAATACCGGGTAGTACGACATGCTAGACCGGGTACCGTATCCTTTGCTTTTTGATCTCGCGGGTGCTGAAGAGCACGCCGTACTCCTTGAGGTGCCATTTCGCCGCCGTCTCCCGCGCCAGCCCGAGGGCGACCTCTTTCTCCTTGCCGTGAATCATGGCGAAGAGGCTGTAGGGCCAGCTGCGGTTGGTGCGGCGGACGTAGCAGTGGCTCACCTCGCGGCGGCCCGCCAGGTACTCGCCGATTTCATCCTGGAGCGCCGCCGGCACGGCGAAGCAGGCCATGCCGTTGGCGGTGTAGCCGGCCCGCCGGTGGTTGACGGCCGCGGCGTACCGCCGGATGAAGCCCCGCTCCTGGAGAGCGGCGACGGCGGACAGGAAGTCCTCCGTGCCGAGGCCGGCCTCCCGCGCCATCCCGGCGAAGGGACCGGCCGTCACGGGCAGATCCCGCTGGACGGCGTTGAGCACGGCGCGGTCTGCGGCGGAAAGCCCGCCGGGATCCCGGCCCGGCCGGGAGGGCGTCGCACCGCCCTCCGGCTCCGCCCCGTCCCCGAAGAAGGCGCCTATCTTGTAGAGCTTCGTGGCGGGGAGCTGGAAAATGTCCCCGGCGGGGATGGCCCGGCCGATTTTCTCGATTTCGGACTCGATGGCCTCCTCGCCCGGCAAAGCGAGGGTGAACCAGATGTTGAAGGCGTGGTCGCGCTCGTAGGCGTGGCTGACGCGGGGGTTCTCGATGAGGACGGCATCGGCGTTTTTCAGGTGTTCCGGCTTCACCTTCGCCGCCACGAGGGTCGTCCGGTAGCCGAGGCTCCGGGCGTCCATCACCGGGCCTATCATCCGCACCACGCCGCTCTCCCGCAGGATTTGAACGGACGCCATGACCTGCCCGGCCGCCAGCCCGAGTTCCCTGGCCAGCGCCTCGTAGGGCTCCGGCGCCAGGGGCACCCCCTTCTGGAGCCGGCTTAGCAGCCGGGTGGTAACGTCGTCCGTGATAGCCGTATCCGCCATTTACGCGATACCGATTTCTTCGTCGGTGAGGTAGCAGGCCGGGTCCTCCATCCACACGTCCCCGTAGACCGCCTCGGCCCGCTCCCGCAGGTTGCCGTTGCAGATTTCAAGGAACTTGCACTTCGCACACCGACCTTTGAGCAGCGCCTTGCGGTCCTTGAGGCCCCGCATGAGCTCGTCCGAGGTGTCCAGCCAGATGTCCCCGAACTTCCGCTCGCGCACGTTGCCGAAGGAGTGGTGCCACCAGAACTGGTCGGCGTGCACGTTGCCGACGTCGTCCACGGCGCCTATCTTGATGCCGGTGTTGTTGCCGCCGTTCGTCTTGAGGAGCCCGTAGAGCCGCTCGGCCCGCTCCGGGTCCGTCTGCTTCGTCTTGAGGTAGAGGTAGACGCCGTCCGTGTGGCTGGCGACGGTGAGGATTTCCTTGGGGTCGCCGCGCCGGTGCAGGTCCACCGTCCGGTCGCAGATATAGTCCACCGTCCGGCGGGTCTGCTCGTGGGTGAGGTCTTCCTTCTGCAGGTTGCTGCCGCGGCCGCTGTAGGCGAGGTGGTAGAAGCAGACGCGGTTGACCTTCTCCCGCTCGACGAGGTCGAAGATGGCCGGGATTTCCTCGAAGTTGTACTTGGTCATGGTGAGCCGCAGGGACACCCGCAGGTCGTTGGCGACGCAGGCGCGGATGCCGGCGAGGGCCTTGTCGAAGGCCCCTTTCTGGCCGCGGAAGTAGTCGTTCTTCTCGCCGATGCCGTCGAGGCTGATGCCGATTTCGGCGAAGCCGACCTCCTTGAGGCGGGCCGCCTTCTCGTCGTCAATGAGCGTCCCGTTGGTGGAGATGGCCACCCGGATGCCCTTGTTCTTGGCATAGCCGGCGAGGTGGAAAAAGTCCTTGCGGAAGAGTGGCTCGCCGCCGGAGAAGAGGATGACCGGCACCCCGAACTCGGCCAGGTCATCGAGGAAGCGCTCGCCCTCCCCGGTGGTGAGCTGGTCCGGGGAGACGCCGGCGTCGGCGCTGGCGTAGCAGTGGAGGCACTTCAAATTGCAGCCCCGCGTGCAGTTCCAGACGACCACCGGCCGGCCCTCGCCGCGGGTGTGGATGGTGTGGCCGTGGGGGGCGCGGTCGCCGTAGCGCAGGCCGTCGCCGGGGCTTATCGTGTCGCAGAGGAGGCGTGAGATCGAGATCACGTAGGTACTCCTTTCGTTTCACGTACCGTTTTCACGGCACGGGTGGGTTTCGATCGGGTCTTCTTGGGAGGGCAGGGCGCTCCGAAAAGGAGACCGGTTTGAGAATCTTATAAAATCACATAATTCTATAAAATTCTACAAAATAATACCACAAACCGCAAGTCGGGGCAATACTTAGTTCGTTCTAAAACTACCGGTAATCCCGGTAAATTACACCCGGTATTTGAGGGGGCTGTTTTTCCGCCGCGCGCCCGGCTTCGAGGCCGGTGCGCGGACCGACCCGCCGTTGCGGCGTCGCCGGGGCGCGGGCGCCGCGGACCGGGGCGCGGAAAAACACCCGGCCGCCCTCCTCTCGGGAAAGGAGGCGGCCCGGCCGCTCAGTCCAGGTAAAGCTCTTCGACCTTCTCCGGCAGCGGCACGCCGTGCTCGTCCCAGCCCATGAGCCGGTAGTAGTAGCGCTTGGCCCGCTCCATGGCGGCGGGGTCGAGCGGCTTGTCGGCCAGGACGCCGTTCCGCTTGGGCTCGAAGAAGCGCGGCGGCAACCGGTCGTCGGCATCGGTGAAACCTTCCCGGATATTGAAGAGCCGCGCCGCGGTGATGACCCGCTCCCCGATGCGCAGCAGCTCCATGACGCCGGTGTGCCAGCCGGTCACCGCCTCGACGACCTCCACCATCGTGGGTAAATCCACCATGGCGCAGGCGAGGTGGCAGACGGAGAGGCAGTCCAGCAGCCCCTGCCGCAGGTGCTCCACCCGGAACAGGGCCACCTTGCGCGGCCCGATATCGTCCTGGGGGACGGGCTCGTGGAAGCCGAGCACCTCGAGGCCCCGCATGCCGGCCCGGTAGGCGAAGCGGGTATCGTGCACGTTGAGGCAGTGGTCGGCCCCGTGGGGGTTGACCATGAAGCCGAGGCCCATGCTCGGCATGAGGCGCGGCTCGTGCTGGCCGGGGTCGAGCCCCTTGACCTGGATGGCGAACCGCTCCGCCCCCGGCCCTATCCATTCCGCCACCCTGCTGATGCCCTGCGAGAGGATTTCCCCCAGGCCTTCGCGCCTGATAATAAGCCGCACGCATTCCAGCATGGCCTCGGCATTGCCCCAGGTCAGCTCCAGGCCGCCCGTCCGCGAGGCGTCGAGCAGGCCCTTCTCCCACGCCTCCATGCAGCAGGCGATGGTGCCGCCGGCGGAGATGACGTCAACGGAGTTGGCGTTGCAGAGCTCGTTGGCCTTGACGATGGCCTTGAGGTCGTCAATGGCGAGGTTGCAGCCGAAGGAAGCGATGCTCTCGTACTCCGGGCCGCCGTAGGCGGGGTCGACGCCGCCGTAGGGCGCGTCGAACCTGGCCTTCTTCTTGCAGCGGATGGTGCAGGCGAAGCAGCCGTCCATGCCGGCGCCCATCGTGTTCATGATGGCGTTGGCATCCACCTTCGGCAGGCCGGGGAACTCCCCGTCCCGCCAGTTGCGCACCGGCGTGTCCCCGGCGAGCATGTTGACGTCCATGTCGAACCCGGTGCCGGCCTCGGACCAGCCTTTCAAAATAGGTATCGAGGCGGCGAGGTCGGCGAGACGCTTGCGCAGCTCGCCCAGCTTCTCCGGATTCGCCACCGGCACGGTGCCGGTGCCCCGCGCGGCGATGGCCTTGAGGTTCTTGGAACCCATGACGGCCCCCATGCCGCCGCGGCCGGCCGCGTCGTAGAGGCCGCCCATGACGCAGGCGTAGGGGATGAGCCGCTCGCCGCCGGGGCCTATCATGAGCAGGCGGACCCTCTCGTCGCCGAGCTCCGTGCGGACGGCCGCCTGCGTCTCCCGCGTCTCCAGACCCCAGAGACGGGCGGCGTCGCGCAGCTCCGCCTTGCCGTCCGTGATGGAGAGGTAGACGGGTTTCTCGGACCGGCCCTCGATGATGACGGCATCGAACCCGGCCCGCTTGAGCTCCGCCCCCCAGAACTCCCCGACCTGCGAGAAGGCGATGGTGCCGGTGAGCGGTGACCTGGCGCCCATCGAGTGCCGCCCGGCCCCCAAAATGGGCGTCCCGGTGACCGGCCCGGTGGCGATGACGAGCTTGTTCGCCGGCCCGAGCGCGTCCACGCCGCCGGGCAGCTCCCTGCGCAGGAAGTACGCCACGAACCCGTTCCCGCCGAGGTAGCGGCGGCAGACCTGCTCCGGGAGCTCTTCCGTCTTTACCGTCCCGGCGGTGAGGTCCACCCGCAGGAGGCTGCCCCGGTAGCCGTAGCGGGGCTGGGGTTCGCTTTTGTCGGTCGTCATTGAAGTCTCCTAATCGAACGTCAGCACGTTGCGGATGACGTCGCCCTGCTCCATGGACTCGATGGCCTCGTTGATGCGCTCGAACGGGTAGTGCCCGGAGACGAGCCCGTCCAGCTTGATGAGGCCGTGCCGGTAGAGCTCGATGAGACGCGGGATATCAATCCGCGGCCGCACCGCCCCCATGGCGCTGCCGGTCAGGATGCGCCCGCCGCAGAAGTCCACCGGGCGGAAGGCCTCCAGCCGCTCGTCCCAGCCGTGGCCGATGATGCAGGTCGTGCCGGTGCCGGCGGACAGGTCCCAGCCCTGGCGCACCAGCTCGATGCCGGCCACCGCGATGATGACGTAGTCCGCCCCGCGGCCGCCCGTCAGGGCACGGACCTCCTTGACGACGCTGTCCACTTTTTTGGCGTTGACGGTATGGGTCGCCCCGAACTCCCTGGCCGCGGCCAGCT
The DNA here is from genome assembly GCA_034430495.1 of Dehalococcoidales bacterium. Taxonomy (GTDB): domain Bacteria; phylum Chloroflexota; class Dehalococcoidia; order Dehalococcoidales; family RBG-16-60-22; genus DAOUEG01. The sequence continues at coordinate 3,698 of DAOUEG010000062.1, read as the reverse complement.
TGCCGTCGTTGACGTCAACGGCGATGACGGGGTAGGCCCCCACGTACCGGGAGCCCTGGATGGCGTTGAGGCCGACGCCGCCGGTGCCGATGACGGCCACGCTGCGGTTCGGCTGTACCCTGGCCCGGTAGAGCACCGCCCCGAAGCCGGAGATGACCCCGCAGGAGATGAGCGCGGCCAGGTCCGCCGGGAAATCCGTCGGTATCTTGACGATGTTCACCTCCGGGACGACGGTGTACTCGGCGAACCCGGCCACCGGTCCCTCGAACTGGAGGATGCGCTGCCCCTTGCCGTTGACGTACCGCCCGGGGATGAACAGGGCGATGGGGTTGTTCTCGCAGTGGCCGGTCACCCCTGTCGAGCAGTTGTAGCACTGCCCGCAGCCGACCGGTATGATGGTGGCGATGACCTTGTCGCCCGGCCGGCAGTAGGTGACGTTTTTGCCGACCTCTTCCACGTAGCCGCAGACCTCGTGCCCGCCGATGGCCGGCAGCGGGTGGATGCCGTGCTCGCCGTGCTTGCAGTGGATATCGCTGTGGCAGATGCCGGTGGCGGCTATCCTGACGAGGACGTCGTTATCGCCGGGCGGGTCGAGCTCCACCTCCTCGAGAACGAGCGGCTGGTGGTACTCGTAGGTGATGGCGGCTTTGACTTTCATGGGGCCCTCCTCCGGTCCGCCCGGGACGGACCAAGGCAATTGTACCCCGTGCGGCAGCCCGCCGACAACGCCCCCCCTTATTCAGCTTGTCAAACCTGTCCGGCTACCTGGCCGGCGGCGGGGGCGGCGGGGCTTCCTGCCCGCGCTGCAGGCCGCGCAGGTAGGACATCTCGCCGGTGTGCTGCGCCGCGTGGGAGACGACGATGGAGAGGATGGCCGCCACGGACATCTCCCCGAAGGGCCCGCCCATGGCTATCATCCGGTCGAAGTCCTCCGCCTTGAGGCCCTTGACGTAGGCCACCGTCTCGCGGCGGACGTGGTCGAAATACTTCATGATCTCGGCCAGGTCGGCCACCGGGAACCGGTCCACCTCTTCCGCCGTGTAGTGGGCACCCGCCTCTTCCTGGCTCACGTTGAGCGGCTCCCAGTACCGGTCCGCTTCCCAGATCTCGGTCGTCTGGCGCAGCCGCGTCTGGACGAACATGTCCTCCGAGCGGGCCAGGTGGTAGAGAATCAGGCCGATGGAGTTGCAGCCGTGCCCCGGCTGCCAGCACACCTCCGGCTGGGTCAGGCCGTCCGTCACGCGTTTCAGGCCGCGCTCCAGGCCGGCCAGTTCTATCAACAGGTAATCCTTGAGTTCCATGTAATCCTCCGGCTATAGTTTCGCTCCCGTTTTCCTGCGGTGGGGGAACAATCCCAAGTATAGATAGTCCCCGGCGGGGTGTCAAACGGGTTTTTCCGGCCTGGGGCGGCTGCCGGGGTAGGCCCGGCCGTCGCGGAGCTCCACGTAGCCCACCTGCTCGAGCTCCTCCAGCATGAGCTGGGTATTGACGTCGTAGATAACGGGATGGATGTGCTCCCGCTCCCACTCGGTGAAGGTGGCGAGGATCTCCGGTACCGTCATGCCCGGCTTTGCGATGACCCGGTCGAGAATGTCCATCTGGCGCCGGTAGAAGGGCAGCGTGTAGCCGCCGGAGGCGATATCAACGGGCTCCACCATGAAGTAGGCGGAGGTCCGGCAGTCGGCGCAGCCGAAGCCGCTGCCGCCCGTCATGCCGCGCGGCCGTTCCGTGGCCGTGACGATGCGCCCCCGCTCCCCGGAGCCTTCCGGTACCGCCGTCAGCGGCCGGAAGCCGATGCCGTCGTACTGCTTCATGCCCGGGTCCTTGGCGCTTAATCCGTCGTAGCGGAAGATAACGCGCTCGTTGGTATGGTTCCCGGAGAAGAAGGTCTGCCAGACGACCGGCACCATCGTCAGCAGCACGCCGGGGCAGATGCGCCCCTCGATGGCGGAGCCGTCGTAGGTAAACTCCTCGCCGATTGCGTAGTCGAAATGGCAGGGGAACTTCTCCTCATCGTTCATGAACCCCACCAGCTTGCCTCTGACCTTGAACGGCATGTCGCGCACCTCCCGTGGAAAGTACCGGTATGATACCGCCTTCCGGGGCCCGTGTCAAAGCGGGGGCCGCTCCGCCGTTTTGAGTTTGCCGCCGCGACCCTTTAGAATACGAAGTAGCACCGCAGCCACGGAGACAGACATGAAGTATGATTTCGACCGCCTCGTATCCCGCGCCGGCACCAACAGCGCCAAGTGGGACGCCCTCGAGCCCCTGTTCGGCAGCAGGGACATCATCCCCATGTGGGTGGCGGACATGGATTTCCCCACCGCCCGGCCCATCGTGGAGGCCCTGAAAAACCGGGCGGAGCACCCTTTCTACGGCTACACCGGCCACAGCGAGAGCCTGACCCAGGCCATCGTGGACCGCTACTGGAAGAAGTACCGGTGGAAGATAGAGCCGGAGTGGATAGTGCTGACCCCGGGCGTCATCCCGGCCCTCAACGTGGCCATCCGCGCCCTGACCATCCCGGGGGACGAGGTCGTCCTCCAGGAGCCGGTCTACTACCCGTTCTTCCCGGCCGTCAAGCAGAGCGGCTGCCAAGTGGTGACCAACAAGCTGAAGCTGGAAAACGGCCGCTACGAGATGGACTACGATGACCTGGAGAAGTGTTTCGGGCCCCGGCCGGGCATGCACGATTCGCCGAGCCGCGCCTGGATACTCGTCATCTGCAACCCGCACAATCCCATCGGCCGGCTTTGGAGCCCGGAGGAGGTGACGAAGGCGGGGGAAATCGCCATCGCGCACGGCGCCACCGTCGTCTCGGACGAGATACACTGCGAGCTGCTCTATAAAGGCCACGAGCACGTGCCCTTCGGCGCCATCAGCGAGGAGTTCGCGCAGCACGGCATCGTCTGCTTCGCCCCGAGCAAGACCTTCAACCTGGCGGGCCTGAGCGCCTCGTCCATCATCATCCCCAGCAAGAGCATCCGGGACAAGTTCTCGGTCACCCGCATCGGCATGATGCCCGGCCCCAACCTGTTCGCGCTGGCCGCCATGGAGGCCGCCTACCGCGACGGCGACGAGTGGCTCGGGCAGCTGCTGGACTATTTGCAGGGCAACCTGGAGTTCGCGCTGAAATTCGTGGCCGAGCGGGTTCCCAAGATAAACATCATCGAGCCGCAGGGGACGTACCTGCTCTGGCTCGACTGCCGCGGCCTCGGCCTCGACGACGGGGCGCTGCGGACGTTCATGCGGGAGGAGGCGAGGATCGGCCTGGACGACGGCTTCGCCTTCGGGCACGGCGGCTCCGGCTTCCAGCGGATGAACATCGCCTGCCCGCGCTCGCTGCTGAGGGAGGCGCTGGAGCGGCTGGAAAAAGCCGTGAACGCGCTGGGCTAGTCCGTTTTCCGGCTGCGTCTGCCCAGGCGTCGGCCCGCCTGCGGCGGGCGGCGGGAAGCGCCTTCCCTCTCCCTCGATGGGAGAGGGTCAGGGTGAGGGTGAGAGCGACGCCCACCTGTCATTGCGAGGGAGCGAAGCGACCGTGGCAATCTCAACCCCCGTAATCCCTGAGCGGATGACCGTCATCGGCGCCGGTCGGTTGCCTCCCTTTGTAAAGGGAGGTCAGGAGGGATTTCCCCCATCGCATTCCCTCTCCCTTGACGGGAGAGGGTCAGGGTGAGGGTGAAAAAACCCTCCGGCGG
>DAOUEG010000061.1:0-8397 GCA_034430495.1 Dehalococcoidales bacterium | reverse complement strand
AGGTGGGCGGCGAACACCAGCAGCCCGACGAAGGCGATTATCTGGGCGACCGTTTCCAGCGTCATAGGCGCACCGGCCGCGCCGGCAGGCGCGGCCGTCTAAAACCTCGGTGGCATTATGCCATCGCGCCGGAGAATGTGCAAGGGTGGTAGCCCCGGATTTGCCGGTCTCTCGCGGCATGGCCTATAATTATAGGCATCCCAACGTTCCGTTTTTAGGAGGTACCCTGGTGAAAATCGACATCTTCGCCCACATCATGACCCAAACGTATACCGAAAAGTACCGGAAGATCAACCCGGCCATCGAGAAGCGGGTCGAGTTCCGCAGCACGGCCGTCGTTGACCTGGAGGTGCGGCTGCGGCTGATGAACCGCTACCCGGACGTGCTCCAGGTGCTGACGGTGGCCAACATCCCGCTGGAGACGTTCGCGCCCAAGGTAGCGGACGCGGTGGACCTGGCCAAGACGGCCAACGAAGAGCTGGCCGACCTGATAGAGCACTACCCGGACCGGTTCATCGCGGGGGTGGCGGCCATCCCGATGAACGACGTTGACGAGGCGTGCAGGGAGGCGGAGCGGGCCATCAAGGAGCTGGGGCTGAAGGGCGTCCAGATCTACAGCCGCATCAACGGGGAGAACCTGGACAGCCCGAAGTTCGAGCCGCTCTGGGAGACGATGACGAAGCTGGACCTGCCCATCTGGATACACCCGGCCACCAACGACAACCTGGACCAGGACATCGGCGTGTTTTCCTGGCCGTTCGAGACGAGCTCGGCGATGTACCGGCTGGTGACCGGCGGGGTGATGCAGCGGTACCCGACCATCAAGTTCATCGTCCACCACTGCGGGGCGATGGTGCCGTTCTTCCAGAAGCGCATCAAGTGGGTGCTCTCGCTGGTGCCGAACATCTACCCGGACCTCAAGCAGCCGGAGGAATACTTCCGCAGGTTCTACGTGGACACGGCCGTGTACGGCAACACGCCGTCGCTGATGTGCGGGTACGACTTCTACGGCCCGGACCACATCCTCTACGGGACGGACGCGCCGCTGGGGCCGAAGTTCGGCATGACAGGCGAGACGGCGGAGTCCATCGCGCGCATGGACGTGCCGGCGGAGGTCCAGGAGAAAATATTCTGGCGCAACGCCTCGGACCTGCTGCTGCTGCCGCACTGAAAATATAACAAATTCGTTACATCGAGGGGGGCCGCGGCCCCCGCCCGGCGTTCGGCGTGACTTTTATCCTATTCCCGCCCCGCGCCCTGCCGTAGCATGGAACTAACGGGAAGCGAGGGGCGAGCCATGACGATTGAAACGGAAACGATAGAAGCACCGCAACGGCCCAACCAGAACAGCCAGTGCCTCGCGTGCGGGCGACAGTGCTATAACACCGGCCTCTGCATGATGCCCTGGCCGGAACTCCGGATAACCGAGGAAAAGCGACCTTTCCTGAAGAAACAGGTCGCCCGCCCGAACCGGACCTGCCGGACGGTCCACCCCAAAGATTGACAAACCTGCCCGTTCCGGGTAGGCTTTCCCCGTGAGACGCATCAAACCCTGGGTCAGTATGCTACTGGTCGGGGTGGCGCTGTTCCTCGGGACGGAACAGACCATGCGGGTGACCGGCAACCTCAATTTCTTTCCCACGGTGGTGCTGCTGGGGGCGCTCGTCATCCCCATCACCTTCATCGCCTTTTTCTACGACCACGTGCGTCACCGGGAGATTTCCCTGCCGCTGCTGACGACGTGTTTCATCGTGGGGGGCGTGGTGGGTCTCATCGTGGCGGGGATACTCGAGTACGGCACGCTCCAGAAAATCACCCCCGGCGGGCTGGTGGCCGTCAGCATCATCGAAGAGTGCGCCAAGCTGATTTTCCCGCTCTTGATGTACGCCCGCTGGCAGTACCGGCACGAGGCCGACGGCCTGCTCTTCGGCATCGCGGCCGGCATGGGGTTCGCGGCGCTGGAAACGATGGGCTACGCGATGAGCAGCTTCATCCAGTCCGCGGGCAACTTCAACACGCTCCAGCAGGTGCTGCTGGTGAGGGGATTCCTCTCGCCGGCGGGCCACGCGGCCTGGACGGGGTTCATCTGCGCCTTTCTCTGGCGGGAGCGGCAGCGGACGGGCGTCGCCACGATAAACTGGCGGGTCATCGGGGCGCTCGTGGTGGCGATAGCGCTCCACACGCTCTGGAACCTCTCCAACAGCGTCGCCACGGATACGACGCTGGCCTTCGCGCTCGAAATCCTGGCCAATATCGCCATCGCCGGGGTGAGCCTGACGCTGCTGTTCCTGCGCTACCGGGCCGCCCGCCGCTCCGCGGCCGCCCTGCCGAGCGCCTGACTACTCGGCGCTGTTGACGGCCATGGCGATAATCTCCGTCATGGCGGGGTGGATATGGATGCCCCGGTTGATCTCATCCGGGCCGCCGCCGGAGGTCATGGCGTTGACGACCTCCTGGAGGAGCTCCGGGGCGTAGGGCCCGATGATGTGGCAGCCGAGGATCTCCCGGGTTTTCTTGTCCAGAATGATTTTCACGAAGGAGTCCTCGTCGAGCATGGCTTCCCCCTTGGCGGTCTCGGCGTAGCGGACGACGGCCACGGAGATTTCCCTTCCCTTCGGGGCGTCCGCCTCCCGGATGCCGACGGAGGCTATCTGCGGGTGGGAATAGACGGCGTGGGGCACGACGCTGAAGTCCACCGGGAGGTCCGCGCCGCGGACGACGTTCTCGGCGGCGTAGGCGGCCTCCCGGTTGGCCATGTGGATGAACATGGGGCGGCCGTTGATATCACCGACGGCCCAGATACCGGGGACGTTCGTCTCCATGCGGTCGTTGACCTCGATGAAGCCGCGGGCGTCGAGCTTGAGCCCGGCCGCCCCGGTATCGAGCGTATCGGCGTTGGAGCGGCGCCCGGTAGCCACGAGGAGGTGGGAGGCGGTATAGCGGGCCCTGGTGCCGGTCTTTTTATCGGTGGCGGTGACGGTCACGCCGCCGGGGCCGCCGGCGACCTCCTCGATGGTGACGCCGGTATGGATATCCAGTCGCTGGCGGAGCTTCTTCTCGAGGAGGGCGGCTATCTCCGGCTCCTCGGCGAGGACGAGGCGGTCGGTCACCTCCAGGATCGTGACCCTGGTGCCCATGGCGGCGAAGAAGTGGCCAAACTCCACGGCGATGTAGCCGCCGCCGATGACGAGGAGGCTGGCCGGACGCTCGGTAAGCTCCAGGATGGTCTCGTTGGTGAGGTAGCCGGTTTCCGCCAGCCCCTTGATGGGGGGTACCGACGGGCGGGAGCCGGCGGCGACGACGATTTTATCCGCCCGGAGGGTCTCACCGTTGACCTCCAGGGTGTGCGGCCCGGTGAAGCGGCCCTCGCCGAAATAGAAGTCCACGTCGGCGTTCGCCTCGTAGGCGCGGCGGATGGAGCCCTCGGCGGCGGCGCGGGAGCGCCGCACGCGGTCCATGACGGCGGTGAAGTCAACCGAGTCCACGCGGGCCTCGATGCCGAGTTTACCCGCTTCCTGGACGGCGACGACGCTATCCGCGACGTAGATAAGCTGCTTGGAAGGGATGCAGCCCCAGTTGAGGCACGTCCCGCCGACGAGGGGGCCGCGCTCGATGACGGCGGTCTTGAGACCGGCGGCCGCGGCGGCCTCCGTCACAAGGGCGCCGCTCCCGGAGCCGATAACGATGACGTCATACTGCTTCACGCGGCCCACCTCCCGGGGGAAACCATGGTCCCGGTCTCATGGTAGCGTGCGGGAGGCCGGAACGCAACCGGACGGCTAGAACCTGCCGGCGAGGGCGTCATAGGTATCCAGGAGGGCCTGGGGCACGACGCGGACGTCCCCGAGCACGGTGACGAAGTTGGTATCGCCCTGCCAGCGGGGCACGACGTGACTGTGGAAGTGGTCGTCAATACCGGCGCCGGCCACGCGCCCCAAGTTGGCCCCCAGGTTGAAACCGGCCGGCTTGACGACGTCCCGGAGGACCTCCACGCAGCGACAGATAAGGTCCATGTGCTCGGCGCGCTCCTCCGCGGTGAGGGTGGTGAGGTCGGCGGTATGGCGGTAGGGCGCGACGAGGAGGTGCCCGGGGTTGTAGGGGTAGGCGTTGAGCATGATGAAGTTGAGCTTGCCCCGGAAGAGGATGTAGCTCTCCCGGTCCGAAGCCGCCCTGGGTTTATCGCACAGGATGCAGCCCTGAGGTTTTTCCTGCTGGATGTACTGGAAGCGCCAGGGCGCCCAGAGGTAGTCCATTGTCAGCCTCCCGCGCGAGGGGTCCGGTGGGGTCCGCCTCGCTATTGTAGACGTACCGGGAGGCAATCGTCAATGGAATTCTGCCGTAGTTTCAAGAAGGAAAGGGGGAGAAAAATCCCTCTTCCTCTCCCTTTACGAAAGGGAGACGACAGGCCGGCGATGGGGAGGGTCGCCGACTCGGGGAGTACCGGGACAGAGATTGCCGCGTCGTCCGCCGAAGGCGGACTCCTCGCAATGACAGGAAAGGGAATTCCGCCGCTAAATGACGCGCGCGTCGCGGAGGCGGCTCCGTTCCGCCGGGGACAGGCCGAGCAGGCCGCCGTAGACATAGTCGTTGTCCTCGCCGGGGAGGGGGGCGGCCTTTGCGTAGCGGGGCGGGGCGGCGGCGAGGCGGATGGGGCTGGCGTCCGCGAGGGGGCCGAGGTCCGGGCGGTCGAGGAGGAAGCCGCGGGCGGCCAACCGGGGGTCGGCGAAGAGGTCGGACGCGTCCTGGACCGGGCCGGCGGCCACGCCGCGGGATTGCAGGAGGTCAACAACGTCTTGGACGGAGCGAGTCCGCGTCCGGGCCGAGACGAGCGCGTCCATCTCCTCGCGGTGCTCCCGCCGGCCGGCGGCGGTGCGGAACCGCTCGTCAGCGGCCCAGCCGGGAGGGCCGAGGGCCGCGGCGAACTGCCGCCACGCGGCATCGTCAGCCACGGTGATGGCGCACCACTGCCCGTCCCGGCAGGGATAGACGCCGTCCGGCGCGGGTCCCGGGGCCTCCTCCGCGAACGCGCCGCCGAGGAGGGTCAGGAGGGCTTCCTGCTCGGAGATATCAATGAACTGGCCCTCGCCGGCGGCGTCCCGGTGCTCGAGGGCGGCGAGGACGGCCATCGCCGCGTAGAGCCCGGCGACGTGGTCGGCGTAGGAAAAGCCCGGCCCGAGGGGCTCCCCGTCGGGGGAGGCGAGGAGGCCGGTGAGCCCGGCGGCGGCGTGGACGGTGGGGGCGAAGCCGGCCTGGCCGCGGTCCGGCCCGTCGTGGCCCCTGGCGGACATGGAGACCATGATGATATCCGGCCTGACCCGGCGCAGGGCGGCGTAGTCCAGCCCCCAGTTGGCCATGACGCGGGGGGTGAAGTTCTCGATGACGACGTCCGAGAGGGCGACGAGACGTTCCGCGAGGTCCTTCCCGGCCGGTTTACCGGGGTCGAGGGTGATGCCGCGCTTGTTGCGGTTCCAGGCGCCTTCATACGCCCGCGAGAAGGGGGTATCCGGCGGCGGGGTACCGACCGGCAGCACCTTGATGACCTCGGCGCCGAAGTCCGCCAGCAGCCGGGTGGCGTAGGGGCCGGCGAGGACCCAGGTGAAGTCGAGGATACGGATGTTATGTAAAATCGGCTCGCCGCTCATGGCAGTCCCCGGGCTACCCGCTCTTGGCGGGAACCGCGCACGTATGGTATACTGTTAGTCTGTAACGACAAGAACGGAGTACGAACCGACCCATGGCCAAGAAAGCCGCCAAAGCCGATAAGCCGACCACCGCCGAGACGCCGACCAAGCCGCTCAGCGAGTTCATCGAGAGCGTCAACAAGAAAGACAAGATGAACGGGCTGCGCATCCGCTTCGGCTTCACCAAGCGCAAGCGGTAGACCCTTTCCCGTCATCGCCGCCTTCTCCCCGGCCGTTTTCCACCGGAAAACGGCTCTTCTTGTTTAAAGTCCGGGAGGTAGCTCTCCGGCGCGTCCATCCCCTGGAGCCAGCCGTTCTCGAAGCCCAGCTCCGCCACGATTTTCACCACCTCGTCGTACTCCTCCGGCGTGATTTTCCGGTTCAGTTCCCGGTATTTGCGCGCCCGGTGGGCGGGGTAGTACTGGGACATGATGCCGACCGTCACGTTCGGGGAGACCTCGCGCGCCAGCCAGGCGAGGGATTCGCGGCTGCCGGCGAGGCCGTTGGGCAGAATGAGGTGACGCACGATGAGGCCCCGCACGGCGACGCCCTCTTCGTCCACGACGAGGTCGCCGACCTGCCGGTACATCTCCTTAATGGCCTCGCGGGCGCGGTCGGCGTAGCGCGGGGCGCGGGAATACTTCCTGGCGATCTCGTTGTCCGCGTAGCGGAGGTCGGCCAGGTAGATGTCCACGATGCCGTCGAGCTCTTCAAGGGTGCTCACCGCGTCGTAGCTGCTCGTGTTGTAGACGAGCGGCAGGCGGAGGCCGCGGGGGACCGCCTCCAGCACGGCGCGCGCAATCTGGGGCACGACGTGGGAGGGAGTGACGAGGTTGACGTTGTGGCAGTGGAGCCCGTCCTGGAGGGAGAGCATCTTGTCCGCCAGGGCGGTCGAAGTGAGGGTAGCGCCGCGCTGGGCCTCCGGGTCCTGGCTTATCTGGAAGTTCTGGCAGTAGCGGCAGCGCAAATTGCAGTTGCCGAAGAAAATGGTGCCGGAGCCGCGGCTGCCGGAGACGGCCGGCTCCTCGCCGTGGTGGGCGCCGACGCTGGCCACGGGGGCGAGCATCCCGGTGCGGCAGTGACCGAGCTTGCCGCGGGTACGGTCCTTGTGGCAGGCGAAGGGGCAGAGGTCGCAGTCCGCCAGCCGGGCCTCGAGGCGCCGGACGCGGGCCTCGAGCTCGCCGGACCGGTAGAGGGCGAGGTAGCCGGGCACGGGCGTCATTTCGGCTTCACCTCCAGCACGAGCCGGGCGACGGCCACGATTTCCACGTCCGCGCCCTCCGGCAGGTCGCCGGCCAGGCTGCGGGCGCGCCAGCGCTCGCCGTTGACGAGCACGGTGCCTTCGGGGTCGAGGGGGTCGGTGACCACCGCGGCCTGCCCTATCATGGCCTCCCTGCCGGTCACGGTACGGCGGCGAAGGGCCGGCACGACGTAGTGGTGGAGGAGGAGCACGACCGCCCCGAGCGCGACGGCGATGAGGACGATATCCCAGACGCTCAGCCTGACGCCGAAAATCCAGAGGACCAGGAAAACGAGACCGATGACGACGACGTCATCGAGCATGGCGACCCAGGCCACGAGGCCCGTTTTCCGCTCCCGCCCGTCCCCGGCTCGCTTCATGCCTCGCCTCCCGACCGCCAGGGGGCGGCGGACAGGCGGAACGGGGGGCCGGGCACGCGGTACGTCCGGCCGCCATCGGTTACGTCCGTGAAAAACTGCCGCGCGGCGAGATGGGGGTCGGCGAGGAGCTCCGGTATGGTGGCGACCCCGGCCCAGGGGAAGCGCATGAGCCGGGCGGTCTCCACCAGCTCGTTAGCGGAGCGGTCCCTTGTCCAGCGGGCGAGAACGTCAATGACGTGGTCAATGTGCCCGTTCCGGTAGGTCTCATCCCGCCAGCGGGCGTCGGCCAGGTCCGCGGCGCTGCCCTCGGCGTCGAGCCAGCCGACGAGGGTGTCCCAGTCCCGCTGGAGGGAGAGGAGGACGTGGCCGCCGGCGCAGGGGAAGACGCGGAAGGCGTTATTCCAGTGGAGGCCCCCCTGCCGGGCGGCGACGGTGCCATCGGCGGCGCAGCGGGGGAGGACGTGGTCGAGCACGGCGGCGGCGCACTCCTGGAGGGAGATATCGAGGTGCTGGCCTTTTCCGGTCGCGCGGCGGTGCCTCAGGGCCAGCAGGATGCCGTTGACGGCGAAGAGGGCGGCGGTGAAGTGGGCCTGGGGGCCCGGCAGGCGGACGGGCCGGTCCGGCTCCCCGGTGACGGAGAGCCAGCCGCCGGTGGCCTGGGCGACGAGCTCCGACGAGGCATAGCCGGCCTGCGGCCCCGTCTGTCCGAAGCCGGTGATAGAGGCCATGACGAGGCCCTCGTTGGCGGCGGAGAGGTCGGAGTACCCCAGCCCGAGCCCGGACAAATAGCCGGGCGGGAAAGTCTCGACGAGGACATCGGTTTTCACAGCCAAATCAAGGAAGGCCGCATGGCCGTCGTCGTTCGTTATGTCAAACTCGACGCGGCGCTTGCCGGCGTCCAGGTAGCGGAGCGCGCCGGGGGCGGCGGCCGGCGGCGCGATGCGGGTGACGTCCGCGCCGAGGCCGTGGAGGAGCCAGCCGGCGAAGCGGGCGGCGGCGTTCCCCAGCTCGAGGACGCGGAGACCGGAAAAAACAGCCTTCCCTTGCTCAGCGGCCATCATCACCTCCCCGGGGCGGCGGCTACTGCTGCCGTTTC
>DAOUEG010000060.1:0-12133 GCA_034430495.1 Dehalococcoidales bacterium | reverse complement strand
CCCGGAGACCGCCTTCGAGGAGACCGCCGCCGTCGCCGGGCTGACCGCCTTCCTGGAGGCCCACGGCTTCGCCGTGCAGACCGGCATCACCCGCCTGGAAACCGCCTTCAAGGCCGTCTACGGCTCCGGCCGTCCCGTTATCGCCTTCCTGGCGGAGTACGATGCCCTTCCCAAGGTGGGCCACGCCTGCGGGCACAACCTCATCGGCACCGCCTCGGTGGCGGCCGCCGTGGCCGCCCGGAAGGCCGCCGACCAGTACGGCGGCACCATCGTCGTCTTCGGCACCCCCGGCGAGGAGCTTTACGGCGGCAAGTCCATCATGGCCGAGCGCGGCGCCTTCACGGACGTGGACTTCGCCATGATTACCCACCCCGGCGGCGGCGACCAGATCATGATGAGCACCCTCGCCTGCGAGACGCTCAACGTGGAGTTCTTCGGCAAGGCGGCCCACGCCGCCGGCGAGCCGGAAAAGGGCATCAACGCTCTGGAGGCCATGATTCAGTCCTTTAACGGCCTCAACTCCCTCCGCCAGCACGTCCCGGAGAAGTCCCGCCTCCACGGCGTCATCACCGACGGCGGCGAGGCGGCCAACATCGTGCCCGCCCACACCGCCGGTACCTTCATCGCCCGCTCGGAGACGGACGGGCTGCTGGAAGACCTCAAGAAACGCGTCATCGCCTGCTTCACCGGCGCCGCCAAGATGACCGGCGCCCGCCTGAAGTATGCCTGGGGCGAGCACTACGCCGCCATGCGCAGCAACGGCGTCATGGCCCGGCTCTTCAAGGAGAACCTGGCCTCGGTCGGGCGCACGATACCCCTCGGCGCCAACAACCTCCAGACGTTCAGCACGGACGTCGGCAACGTGAGCCAGCTCGTGCCCACCATCCAGCCCCTCGTCGGTATCGCCCCGCCGGACGTCCAGCTCCACTCCCCGGATTTCGCCGCCGCGGCCGGTACGGAGGAGGCCCTGAAAACCCTGCTCGACGCCGCCCGCGCCATGGCCATGACCGCCGCGGACATCCTCGCCGACCCGGCCACCGCGGAGCGCATCCAGGAGGAGTTCCGCGCCCGCTCCTGAGTTGCCGGGGGCGGTTCCCCGGGAGTATAGTGAAAAAGTGATTGTGGAAGCCTATCTCGGCATTGACGTCGGTTCCGTCACCACCAAGTTCGCCGCCCTCACCCCGGCCGATGATGTGATTGCCTCGCTGTACCTGCCCACCGGCGGCCGCCCCGTGGCCTCCGTGCTGGAAGGGCTGGCGCAGCTCCGGGAAGCGTTGCCGGAGGACGTCCGCATCCTCGGCGCCGCCGCCACCGGCAGCGCCCGCTCGCTCGCCGGGGCCCTCACCGGGGCGGACCTCGTCAAGAACGAGATTACCTGCCAGGCCGTCGCCGCCGTCCGCGCCGTGCCGGACGTCCGCACCGTCATCGAGATAGGCGGCCAGGACAGCAAGCTCATCCTCGTCGAGGACGGCCTCGTCACGGACTTCGCCATGAACACCGTCTGCGCCGCCGGCACCGGCAGCTTCCTGGACCACCAGGCCGCCCGGCTCCGGCTGTCCATCGAGGAGTTCTCCCGCCGCGCCTTGGCCGGCAGGCATCCCGTCAACATCTCCGGGCGCTGCACCGTCTTCGCGGAGACGGACATGGTCCACAAGCAGCAGACCGGCCATGACGTGGACGAAATCATCTACGGCCTCTGCCGGGCGCTCGTCCGCAACTACCTCAGCGATGTCGCCTCCGGCAAGGAGCTGCGGAGCCCGGTCGTCTTCCAGGGCGGCGTCGCCTTCAACGCCGGCATCGTGCGGGCGCTCCGGGAGGAAGTGGGGACGGACGTCATCGTCCCGCCCGGCCACGAGGTCATGGGCGCCGTCGGCGCGGCGCTGCTGGCCCGGGAGCACGCCGTGGCCAGCCCCGGCCCGAGCGCCTTCCGCGGCTTCGATATCATCGGCCGGGACTACGCCACCAGTTCCTTCGAGTGCACCGCCTGCCCGGAGACGTGCGATATCGTCCGCGTCACGGACGGCGAGACCGTCCTGGCCGCCTGGGGCGGCCGATGTGATAAATGGCACATTCTTGCTGAGAAACGGAGCGTATAATAGAGCCAGATGATAATTGCTGTTGACGCCGCCGGCGGCGATTATGCCCCCCATGAAGTCGTGAAAGGAGCCATTCAGGCGGCCCATGAGTTCGGCATCGAGATAGTCCTCGTCGGCCGGAAGAACGTCCTCCGGAAGCTCGCCGAGAAGTCCATGCTCAACGCCCCCGTCACCATCGAGGACGCCAAGCAGGTCATTGACTTCAACGAGCACCCCATGAAGGCGCTCCAGAACAAGCCGCAGTCGTCCATCGTCGTCGGCATCGGGCTGGTCAAGAGCGGCCGGGCGGACGCCTTCGTTTCCGCCGGGAACACCGGCGCCGTGGTGGGCGGTTCCCTGCTCACTCTGGGACGGGTGCCCGGCGTGAGCCGCCCGACCATCGCCTGCTTCCTGGATACGCTGGCGTCCCACCCCTCGCTCCTCGTGGACGCCGGGGCCAGCGCGGACTGCCGCCCGGAGCACCTGCTCGAGTTCGCCCGGCTCGGCACGCTCTACAGCCGCTCGCTGCTCAAGATACCCAAACCGAAGGTCGGGCTGCTCAGCAACGGCGGCGAGGAGGGCAAGGGCAACAAGCTGGCCCAGGAGACCTACCGGCTCCTCAAGGAGGCCCCGGACCTCGCGTTCGCCGGCAACGTGGAAGGGCACGACCTCATCAAGCGCACCGTGGACGTCATCGTCACGGACGGCTTCACCGGGAACATCGTGCTCAAGCTCATCGAGGGCTTCAGCGATAACTACCTGAACTCGCTCCGGCAGGTCGGCCACGTGTTCTCCAGCGTCGCCAAGCTCAAGACGCGGGACCTGATGAAGGACATCGGGCTGGGCAAGCTGACCAAGCGGATGGATTACACGGAGTACGGGGGCGCCTGTCTCCTCGGTGTGAACGGCAACATTATCATCGCCCACGGACGCAGCCAGGCGAAGGCCATCAAGAACGCCATCGGCCTCGCCAGGGAGACCGTGGAAAGCAATATCACGCAAAAACTAAGGGAGGAACGTAGTAATGAGCAAACCGGTTGACATTGATGAGGCCAAGTTTGAAGGGTCCGTGCTGAAGGCGGACAAGCCCGTCCTGGTGGACTTCTGGGCCCCCTGGTGCGGCCCCTGCCGGATGGTGGCGCCCGTCGTTGACGAGCTCTCCACCGAGTACGACGGCAAGGTGGACTTCTTCAAGCTGAACGTGGACGATAACCCCAAGGTCGCCAGCCAGTACGGCGTCATGAGCATCCCCACCCTCATCCTCTTCAAGGCGGGCGCTCCGGTGACCAACATCGTCGGTTTCCGCCCCAAGCCGGAACTGAAGAAGACCCTCGACGCGGCTCTCTAGACGGTCGGTTCCGGTGCCCGGCGGCCGGCGGACGCGTCCCGGCGCCGGGCACACGCATGTGTGAGGAAGGTAGCTACCATGAATAGTTCCCCGAAGCAGTACGACGTCATTATCATCGGCGGCGGCCCGGCCGGCCTCAGCGCCGGCCTCTATACCGCCCGCGCCCGGCTCAAGACGGTGCTCATCGAGCGCGCCGCCGTCGGCGGGCAGATTATCAATACCATGTGGGTGGAAAACTACCCCGGCTTCGTTGACAGCATCAGCGGCATTGACCTGACCCAGGCCATGCACCGCCAGGCGGAGAAGTTCGGCATGGAGACGGTCTACGCGGACGTCAGCGCCCTCGCCGCGGACGGCCGCACCAAGACGGTCACCACCTCGGACGGCGTCTACGCCGCCCCCGCCGTCATCATCACCGGCGGCTCGGAGCGGCAGAAGCTCGGCGTGCCCGGCGAGGCCGAGTACACCGGCCGGGGCGTCTCCTACTGCGCCACCTGCGACGGCGCCTTCTTCACGGACAAGGAGGTGGCCGTGGTCGGCGGCGGCAACGCCGCACTGACGGAGGCCCTCGAGCTCACCAAGTTCGCCTCCAGGGTATACATCATCCACCGGCGGGACCAGCTCCGCGCTACCGCCGTCCTCCAGGAAAAGGCCCGCGCCAACGAGAAGATCGAGTTCCTGCTGTCGTCCACCGTGGACGAAATCGTCGGGGAGACGTTCGTCACCGGCCTCAAGATGAACAACGTCAAGACCGGCGGGAAGTTCGACGTGCCCGTCGCCGGCGTCTTTATGGCGGTCGGCTTCCTGCCCAACACCGGCTACCTCAAGGACATCGTCGCCCTCGACGAGCTCGGCACCATCGTCGTGGACCTGGAGATGGCCACCAGCGTGCCCGGCATCTTCGCCGCCGGGGACATCCGCAGCAAGTCCATCCGGCAGGTCATCGCCGCCGCCGGCGACGGCGCCATCGCCGCCATCAGCGCGGAGAAGTACGTCCTCGCCTAGAAAGTACGGGGCGGCCAGGTTCCCGGCCGGTACCCGCCCCTGAACGACCAGCATGATAACCATCAACGTTGACCCGATAGCCTTCCGCATCGGCCCGCTTGCCGTCCACTGGTACGGGCTGATGTACATCGTCGGCATCATCATCGGCCTGTTCGTCGCCTGGCCCTACGCCAGGTCGAAGGGCCTCCGCGGGGACCAGCTCGAGAAGGTGGTCTACTGGGCGGTGCCGGCCGGCCTCGTCGGGGCCCGCCTCTACTACGTCCTCCAGCAGCCCCTCGGGGAGTACCTCCATAACCCGGGGCGCATCTTCGCCTTCTGGGAAGGCGGCATGGCCTTCTTCGGCGCCATCTTCGCCGTGGCCATCGTGCTGTTCGTGGCCGGCTGGAAGATGAGGTTCTCGGTCCTCAAGCTCCTCGATGCCGGCGCCATCTTCGCCGTCGTCGGCCAGTTCTTCGGGCGCATCGGCAACATCATCAACGGGGACGTCATCGGCTACCCGACCGGCCTGCCCTGGGGCTTCGTCTACGCCAACCCGGATTCCTTCGCCCCCCGCCACGATATCGCCTACCAGCCGGCCGCCGTCTACGAGGCCCTCATCAACGTCATCCTCTTCGGCCTGCTCTGGTGGCTCCGCAACAAGTTCAGGCCCGGCGTCCTCTTCTTCCTCTACGTCGTCCTCTACTCGCTGAGCCAGATAATCGTCTTCTTCTGGCGGGACAACGTCGTCCTCTTCGCCGGCCTCAAGCAGGCCCAGCTTACCTCCATCGGGGTCATCATCGCCGCCGTGCTCGTTTTCTGGCTCGTCGCCTGGTGGCAGTCCAAACACCCGTCCCCCGAACCGGAACCGGCCTCCCTCGAAGAAACCCCCTCCTCCCCCGGGGAAGAGGCCGCCCCCCGCGACGACGCCTGACCGCCCGTCCCTTGTTAAATTTCCCGCCCGCCGGTGGTCCGCGCCTACAAATCGCGGCGGCGGTATGGTAAAGTAGAGAGTGATTATTTTCGTCATCCAAGGAGTGTCATGGTAAAGGTCATATTCATCGAAGATGTCCCCAAGGTCGCCCGCGTGGGCCAGACCAAGAACGTCGCGGACGGGTTCGCCCGCAACTACCTCCTACCCCACAAGCTCGCCGTCGTGGAAGGTTCCCAGGCCGCCCGGGACGCGGCCAAGGAAATGCGCCACAAGATGAAGCAGCGCGAGGCCGAGGCCGCCGAGCTTTCCACCCTCGCCGACAAGGTCGAGGGCCTGGAAATCACCATCGAGGCCAAGGTCGGCGACAAGGAGAAACTCTACGGCTCCGTCACCGCCGCCGATATCGCCGAGCGCCTCACCGAGGCCGCCGGCCACGAGATCGACAAGAAAAAGGTCGAGCTCGCCGAGCCCATCCGGCAGGTCGGCTCCTACGAGGTGCCCGTCCGTTTCATGTGGGACCTGGCCGCCACGGTCACGGTCATCGTCAAGTCGGACGCCCCTGAAGTCGTCGAGGAAAAGAAAGCCCGCAAGGTGGAGGAAGAGCCGGCCGCGGAAACCCCCGGGATTGACGAAGCGGTCGAGGACCTGGCGGAAGAAGTCGAGGCTGAAATCGAGGGGAACTAGCTCGTGAACGAGGTCAGGCTCCCGCCGAACGATAACGACGCGGAAGAGGCCGTGCTCGGCTCGCTGCTCATTGACGGCTCGGCGGTGTTCCAGGTGGCTGACTTTCTCCGGCCGGCGGACTTCTTCTTCGAGCAGAACAGCGCCATCTACGAGGCCTGCCTCGGCCTCTTCAAGCGCGACGAGGCCATTGACCAGATAACCCTCGCCCAGGAGCTCGGCCGCCAGCAGAAGCTGGAGGGCGTCGGCGGGGCGGCCCACCTGGCCTACCTCGTCTCCGTCGTGCCGACCTCGCTGGACATCGAGCACTACGGCCGCATCGTCTACCGCCTCTCGGTCATGCGCCAGCTCATCGCCGCCGGGCAGGCCATCACCGGCATCGGCTACGAGGCCGGCCCGGACGTCGAGGAAAGCCTCGGCCGCGCCGAGGCCGCCCTCTTCAAGCTCCGCCGCGGCCAGGCCACCGGCGACCTCACCCACATCCGCCACGTGCTCGATAAGTACTTCGAGGTGGAGCACGGCGCCGCCGATGACAAGGCCACCCGCCTGCCCAGTATCCCCACCGATTTTTCCGGCCTGGATAACCTGCTCGGCAACTTCCAGCGGGCCGACCTCGTTATCCTCGCCGGCCGCCCCAGCATGGGCAAGTCCGCCCTGGCGCTCAACATCGTCCGCAACGCCGCCGTGGACCACCGCGCCACGGTGGCCCTCTTCAGCCTGGAAATGAGCCGGGACGCCCTCGTCTCCCGCCTCCTCTCCTCGGAGTCCGGCATCAACGCCCGGCAGCTCCGGCTCGGCCAGCACAGCGCCGAGGAGCCCCACATCATTGACGCCACCGGCGTCCTCTCCGAGGCCCCCATCTACATAGACGACACCCCCATGATTCGCGCCGCCGAGCTCCGCAGCAAGGCCCTCCGCCTTAACTACGAGCACGGCATTGACCTCGTTATCGTGGACTACATGCAGCTCATGCAGGGCGAGGGCGCCGGCAACCGCGGCGAGAACCGCGTCCAGGAGATGAGCTATATTTCCAGAATGTTGAAGGCCCTCGCCCGTGAGCTCAACGCCCCGGTGCTGGCCCTCTCCCAGCTCTCGCGCGCCGTCGAGTGGCGCGCCTCCCACGAGCCCCAGCTCTCCGACCTCCGCGAGTCCGGCTCCATCGAGCAGGACGCGGACGTCGTCCTCTTCGTCTACCGCGACGAGTACTACTACAAGAACGAGCAGGAGTGGCTGGAGGCCCACCCGGACCAGGAGTACCCCCGCGAGCAGGCGGACCTCATCGTCGCCAAGCACCGCAACGGGCCCACCGGGCGCATCAAGCTCCGCTTCCACCACCAGCTCGCCCGGTTCGATAACTTCGCCGCGGAGCCGTCCCTGCTATGAAGCCGTTCCAGGGGTTCCCCTCCCGGATGGACTTCACCTCCGTCCCCAACCTCCTGTTCAGCGCGCTCCTGCCGCAGATTGACGACCTGGCCGAGCTCCGGGTCACGTTGCTCGTCATCGCCGCGCTCTACCGCAAGAAGGGCGCGCCCCGCTGCGTGGGACGTAACGAGCTGCTGGCGGACGCCGCCGTCACCGAGAGCCTCCGCGGCCTCGGCGATGACATCGAGACCACCCTCGACGCCGCCCTGGCCCGGGCGACCGCCCGCGGCACCTTCATCGGCCTCGCCGCCGGGGAGGGGACCGAGACCGAGACCTTCTTCCTTCTCAATGACGAGCCGGGCCGCCAGGCCGCCGAAAAGGTGGCCGCCGGCGGGCTCTCCCTCGCCGGGAAGAAGGTGAAGCTGGCGGCGACGGCGGCCGGCCCCTCGGAAATCGTGGCCGCCTACGAGGACGCCATCGGCATCTGCACGCCGTCCGTCGCCGGCAAGCTGAAAGACGCGGCCCGCCGCTACCCCGCCGATTGGCTGGTGGACGCCATCCGTGAAGCCGCTTTACAAAAGACCTATACTATCAGGGACGTCATGAAGATCCTGGAGACCTGGTCCGCCGAGGCCGGTAAAGATGGAGCATATCAGCGAAATCCTGAAAAGACAGACCCGGACCGGTACGTCAAGGGCGAATACGGACACGTCGTCAAGCGCTGAGGCAGCCGGTCGCGGCCAGCCTGACTGCGAGGTGTGCCGCGGCGCCGGCGTCGTCAACCCGCGCCTGCCCAACGGGGAGCCGGACTACAGCCGCGTGGTACCCTGCGCCTGCATCCGCCGGGAGACCGGCCCGGAGCGCCGCCTGCGCCTGCTCGCTTACAGCAACCTCGGCGCGCTGACCCGCCTCACCTTCGAGAACCTTGACCCCCAGGGCCGCAGCGGCCACCCCCGCTCCCGCGAGCAGTTCGCCGCCGCCTCGCAGGCCGCCCGGGAGTTCGCCGCCGCCCCGCAGGGCTGGCTCGTTATTCACGGCCCGTCCGGGAGCGGCAAGAGCCACCTCGCCGCCGCCATCACCAACGAGCGCGTGCGGCAGGGGGAACCGGCCCTCTACCTCACCGCCCCGGACCTGCTCGACCGCCTCCGCGCCGCCTTCAGCCCGGACGCCGGGTCCCCCTACGACGAATCGCTGGAAAACCTGAAGAACGCGCCGCTCCTCGTCCTCGACGACCTCGGCGTGCAGTCCGGCACCCCCTGGGCGAAAGAGAAACTCGACCAGCTCCTCACCTTCCGCTTCAACAACGAGCTGCCCACCGTCGTCATTACCGCCGTCCCGTTCGGGGAGCTCGACGACCGCCTCCGCACCCGCCTCACCGACCCGCGCCTCGCCCGCCACTTCGAGCTGGGTGAGGTCGTGCCGGTCTCGGAGTACGCCTGGGGGCCGGAGTTCGGGCTCCAAAAGGCCCAGACCTTCGCTAATTTCGACCGCCGCCCGGAGCTTTCGGAAGAGGAACAGGCCAACCTTGACTGGGTGCTCGAGGAGGCGATGAATTTTGCCAGGGAACCGGAAGGCTGGTTCCTGCTGATAGGGGAAACCGGCTGCGGCAAGACCCACCTGGCCGCCGCCATCGTCAACTACCGCTACGAGGCCGGCCAGCCCGCCCTCTTCGTGGTGGTGCCGGAGTTCCTCGACCACCTGCGCTCCACCTTCAGCCCGGAAAGCAAGGTCTCCTACGATACCCTCTTCGAGAGCGTCAAGGCCGCGCCGCTCCTCGTGCTCGATGATTTGGGTGAGTTCTCGGCCACGCCCTGGGCCCGGGAGAAGCTCTACCAGGTGCTCAACTACCGCTACAACGGCCGGCTGCCCACCGTCATCACCACGCGCTTCTCCCTCGATGAGATTCGGGACCAGTTCGACCGCCCGGTGGCCTCCCGGCTGGCGGACAATAAAATCAGCACGGTCTTCAACATCATCGTGCCGGACTATCGGCCCGGGATGACGGTTGAAAAACGGTCGGTTTCCCGCGCGCCGCAGCATCCGCGCCGCAGTCGCCCGTCGCGCGGCTAGAGCGTGATGACGTCGCGAGACATCATCGCCTCGATGGCCTGCCCCATGGTGGACTTCTCGCCCGCCGCTATCTTCTCTTCCAGGTCGTAGTATTCCAGGCAGGTCGTGCAGGCCTTGATGTCCACGCCCTGCTCGGCCAGCTTCTTGACGTGCTCCAGCACCGGCGAGTTCTCCGTCAGCAGCTTCACCCCGGCGTTCCAGAAGATGATCTCGGCGGGCTTGAGGCCCGGTTCCCCGAGCAGCCGCAGGAAGTTCGCCATCAGGAGCTTGCCGAGCTTGTCGTCGCCCCGGCCGAGCCCCTCGGACTGAATGATGAAAGCCTTGCCGCTCATGATTTCTTCTCCTTCTTCGCCGGTTTCGCGGGTGTTTCCTCGCGCATGGCGAGCGCCCCGGTGGGGCAGACGTTGACGCAGGCGTCGCAGTCCAGGCAGCGGTCCGCGCCGATGGGCTCGTCGCAGAAGGTCGTCAGCCGCCGGTCGAACCCCCGGAACGCGAACCCGAGCACCCCGTTCGGCACCCGGTTCCGGCACGTCCAGACGCAGCGCCCGCAGAGCACGCAGCGGTCCGGGTTGTGGGTGAAGAGCGGGTTGCTGGCGTCCACCGGCAGGCCCTTGAGGAACGTGCGGAACCGCTTCGGCTTGAGCGAGGCCTTGAGGTGCTTGGCTATCTTCTGCAGTTCGCAGCGCCCGTTGGCCGGGCAGTGGGCGCAGTCGAGGTCGTGGGACGCCATCAGCAGCTCGAACCCCGTCTTCGCCAGCCCCCGGGCCTTCTCACCGGTGGTGCTCACCACCAGGCCGTCCGTCGCCGTGACGGTGCAGGCGGGCTGTGGCCTGGGGCTGCCCTCGACCTCCACCCAGCAGAGCCGGCAGGACGCGCTCGGCTCTTCTTTCCCCCGGATGGCGCAGAGGTTGGGGATGTAGATGCCGTTATCGAGCGCCGCCCAGAGCACCGTGGTGCCCGCCGGCACGGTGATCGGTTTGCCGTCTATCGTCAGCGTGACCGTTTTCGTCATTTCGGCACCTCGGTCGGCGGGGAGAGCTTGACGATGGCGTGGTACTGCTCCGGGCAGGCCTCCAGGCAGATGCCGCACTTGACGCACTTCTCCTGGTCAATGACCTTGATGCGGCTCTTGTCCGGGCTGATGGCCTCCACCGTGCAGGAGCCTACACAGGCGTCGCAGGAGCGCTCGCACTTGTCGCGCCGGATGTAGTAGGCGATGAGGTGCAGGCACATGAGGGCCGAGCAGCGGCCGTTCTGGATGTGCTCCACGTACTCGTCCTTGAAGTAGCGGAGCGTCGTCAGCACCGGGTTCGGCGCCGTCTGCCCCAGTCCGCAGAGCGAGCCCTGCTTGATCTCGCCGGCCATCGTCTCCAGGTTGGCCAGGTCCTCCATGGTCCCTTCGCCCCTGGTGAAGTCCGTCAAGATCTCCAGCATCTGCTTGGTGCCGAGCCGGCAGAAGGTACACTTGCCGCAGGACTCGCGCTGGGTGAATTCGAGGAAGTACCGCGCTATCTCCACCATGCAGTCGTCCTCGTCGAGCACCACCATGCCGCCGGAGCCCATCATGGCCCCGGCCTCCTTGAGCGAATCGAAGTCCACCGGTAAATCGAGCGCGCTCTCCGGCAGGCAGCCGCCGGACGGCCCGCCTATCTGCACCGCCTTGAACTTCCGGCCCTTCGGGATGCCGGAGCCGACGTCGAAGATGATCTGCCGCAGCGTCGTGCCCATCGGCACCTCGACGAGCCCCGTGTTGACCACCTTCCCGGCCAGCGCGAAGACGGCCGTGCCCGGGCTGTCCGGCGAGCCGATGCCGGCGAACCACGCCCCGCCCTTCTCGATGATATGTCTGATGTTCGCCAGTGTCTTGACGTTGTCCACCAGCGTCGGCTTGCCGTGGAGGCCGCTCTGGGTGGGGTAGGGCGGCCGGTGCCGCGGCAGCCCCGTGCGTCCTTCCAGCGAGGCGATGAGCGCCGTCTCCTCCCCGCAGACGAAGGCCCCGGAGCCTTGAAATATGGTGATGCTGAAGCTGAAGTCCGTCCCCAATAGGTTCTTGCCGAGCAGGTTGGCTTCCCTGGCCTGCTTGAGCGCGATGCCGAGCCGCGCCACCGCCAGCGGGTACTCGGCGCGGACGTAGACGTAGCCGGTCCGGGCCCCCACCGCGTAGGCGGCGATGATCATCCCCTCGATGATGGCGTGCGGGTCGCTCTCCAGCAGCGAGCGGTCCATGAACGCCCCGGGGTCGCCCTCGTCGGCGTTGCAGATAACGTACTTCGTCCGGCCCCTGGCGTTCCGCGTCATCTCCCACTTCATGCCGGTGGGGAAGCCGGCGCCGCCGCGGCCGCGCAGCTTGGAGGTCTTGAGCTCCTCGGTGACCGCCTCCGGCGTCATGGTGAGCGCCTTTTCCAGGCCGGCATACCCCCCGGCGGCCAGATAGGACGTGATGTCGGTCGGGTCAATGACGCCGCAGTTCGTGAGCAGCAGCTTGTGCTCGTAGCCGGCGCGGGGGAAATCGCTGAAGCTGGGGAGCAGGTCGTTCGGCTCCAGCGCCGCCAGCACGAACTCCGGGCACGGGTTGTCCCCCAGGACGAACTCCTTGACGAGCCGCTCCGCGATGACCGGGTTCACGTAGGCGTAGCAGACGGCCGGCCAGCCGGGCTTGGCGATGATGACGAGCGGCTCCGC
>DAOUEG010000059.1:0-44207 GCA_034430495.1 Dehalococcoidales bacterium | reverse complement strand
GTCGCCCGCGAGCAGCGCGGGTGGAACCGGCAGCCCGGCGGCGGGTTGGACGGGCTCGGCACCTCGCCGTGCAGCAACAGCCGCGTCCGCTTCCGCTTCGGGTCCGGTATCGGCGTCGCCAGCACCAGCGCCTGCGAGTACGGGTGCATCGGCCTGTTGAAGACGTCCTCCGCCTTGCCGATTTCCACGATTTTCCCCAGGTACATCACGGCGATGGTATCGCAGACCACCTGGGCCACGTTCAAATTGTGGGTGATGAACAGGTAGGTCAGCCCCTGCTCGTCAATGAGCCGCTGCAGCAGCTCCAGTATCTGCGCCTGCACGGACACGTCGAGCGCGGACGTCGGCTCGTCGAACACGATGAACTCCGGGTTGGTCGCCAGCGCCCGCGCGATGGCGATGCGCTGCCGCTGCCCGCCGCTGAACTGGTGCGGGTAGCGCCGGTAGTGGTCCCCGTTGAGGCCCACCATTTCCAGCAGCTCTATCACCCGCTTCCTTGCCGCCGCGCCGTGCATCATGTGGTGCACCACCAGCGGCTCGCCTATCGTGCTCCCGACCCGCATTCTCGGGTTCAGGGACGTGTACGGGTCCTGGTGCACCAGCTGCATCCGCCGCCGCAGCGCCTTCAGCCGCCCGTGGTCGTAGGTGCTCAGGTCGTGGCGGCGCAACAGGGTCTTCAGGGCGTCGGTATGCCGGTGCGCCGCGTCCAGGCTGGCGATGTTCGCCTTCACGTCGTCCGGCGTGTTGAAGAAGATGTGCCCGGACGTCGGCCGGGTGAAGCGTAAAATGGTCTTGCCGAGCGTCGTCTTGCCGCAGCCGCTCTCTCCCACCAGCCCCAGCCACTGGCCCTTGCGGATGGACAGGCTCACGTCGTCCACCGCCTGCACCCAGCCGACGGGCCGCCGCAGGAAGCCCCCCACGATGGGGAAGTGCATCTTCAGGTGTTGCGTCTCAACCAGAGATTCCAACGTTGTCTCCTTGGACGAGGTGGCAGGCCACGAAGTGCCCCGGCGTAACTTCCTTCATGCCCGGCATGGCGCTCTTGCAGATGTCCTCGCACAGCGCGCAGCGCGGGTGGAAATCGCAGCGGTTCCGCTCGTCGTCTTCCGGCAGGAACCCGGCGATGGAGTGGAAACTCTGGCCCGGCTTCGGCACCGCCCCCATCAGGGCCTTGGTGTAGGGGTGGAGGGGCTTTTCGAAGATTTCCGCCACCGGCGCCTCCTCGCAGATGCTCCCGCAGTACATCACGCCGATGCGGTCGCACAGCTCGGCCGCCACGCCGAGGTCGTGGGTGATGTAGAGGATGGACGCCCCGTGCTCCTTCTTCAAATTGCGCAGCAGGTCCAGTATCTGGGCCTGGATGGTCACGTCGAGCGCCGTCGTCGGCTCGTCGGCGATGAGCAGCTTCGGGTTGCATGCCAGTGACATGGCGATGACCGACCGCTGCTTCATCCCGCCGCTCATCTCGTGCGGGAACCGCACCGCGATGCGCTCCGGGTCCGGGATTTCCACGTCCTTCAGCAGGTCCACCACGATGCTCATGGCCTCCCGCCGCATCCGCCACAGCAGCTGCCGTACCAGCCAGAACCGCTGCAGCACGTCCGGCAGTGAGGTCTCCGGGTCGGCCGCTATCCGCCGGTAGATGGCCTTCTCGATCGGCTTGGTCAGCGGCGCGAAGATCCTCGTGAAAATGGTGGGGCGGGCCACCGGCTTGCCCAGGTTCTGCAAAATACGCTGGGCCAGCTGCTCGCGGCGGTGGAGCAGGATGACCTCCGCTATCTGGTCGCCGATGGTGTAGACCGGGTTCAGCGCCGAGTTCGGCTCCTGGAAGATCATGGCTATCTTGTTGCCCCGTATCTCCCGGATTTGCCGCTCCGGTATCCGCAGCAGGTCCACCATCTCCCCGAAGCCCTTGCCCCGGAACTCGATGCTCCCGCTCGTGATTTTCCCCGGCGGCGGCACCAGCCGCAGTATGGACATGGCCGTCATCGTCTTGCCGCAGCCCGTCTCCCCCACGATGCCGTAGGTCTCCCCCTCGCCGATGTCCAGGTTCACCTCGTTCACCGCCGTCACGATGCTCTGGTAGCTCTCGAAGCGGACCGTCAGGTCCCGTATGGTTATGACGCTGCCCATATCTCTATTCTAACCCTTGCCGAGCCGCGGGTCTAAAATGTCGCGGAAGGCGTCCCCCAGCAGGTTCCACCCCAGCACGAAGAACAGGATGAACAGCCCGGGGATGGTCACCGCGTACCAGTAGGCGAACGTGTTGCCGGACGGCCCGATGATCCAGTTGCGCGCGAACTGCACCATCTGGCCCCAGTCGGCGTAGCCCTCCGGGGCCCCCAGCCCCAGGAAGCTCAGCGCCGCCGCGGAAAGCACCACCGCGCCGATGTCCAGCGACGCCATGATGAAGGTAGGGTAGATGGAGTTCGGCAGTATGTGCCGCACGATGGTCCGGAAGTGGGAGCTCCCTACCCCCCGCGCCGCCTGCACGTAGTCCTCCTCCCGCACCGACAGGATGTCCCCCCGCACCAGACGGGTATACGAGGGCCATGAGACGATGATCAACGCGATGATCACGGAGTTCAGGCTCGGCCCCAGCGCCACCGTGATGGCCATGGCCAGAATGAGGGCCGGGAACGCCAGGAATATATCCGTGATACGCATGATTATCTCGTCGAGCACCCCGCCGAAATACCCCGCCAGGGACCCGAGCGTGATGCCGATGATGAGCGTTATCCCGATGACGAGGAGGCCCACCCGGAACGCGGACCGCGTGCCCCAGATGACCCCGTAGAAAATATCGTACTGCCCCTGCGTGGTGCCGAAGATGTGTTCCGGGCTCGGCGGGCGCGGCGTCTGGGAGAAGCCGTCCCGCGGTATGGCGTAGGCGCTGCGGGCCCCCGCCGGCGTCGGTGCGATGACCGGCGCGAACACCGCGATGACCAGGAAGATGAAAATGATGGTCAAACCCGCGATGGACAGAGGGTTCCGCCGCATCTGGTAAAGGAAATACTTGAAACCGCTCATGAGGCACTGGCCCCCAGCCGTATTCTCGGGTCTATCCGGGCATAGAGCAGGTCAACGGCCAAATTGGTAAGCACGAACAGGATGCCGTTGAACATGGCGAAAGCCAGGATAGCCGGGACATCAAGATTGATGGCCGCCTGCCAGGCGAACCACCCCAGCCCCTTGTAGTTGAAAATCGTCTCCGTGATGACCACCCCGTTGATGATCCCGGCGAAGATGTAGCCGCTCACCGTCAGCACCGGGATGAGGGCGTTGCGCCCGGCGTGCTTGTTGACGACCACCGCCTCGCTCAGTCCCTTGGCCCGCGCCGAGACCACGTACCCCTTGCCGAGCGCCTCCAGCATGCTGGAGCGCGTCAGACGCATGATGAAGGCGATGTTCACCGCCGTCAGGGTGATGACCGGCAGCACCAGGTGCCGCAGCGCGTCGAGGAACACCCGCATGTTCCCGTTCAGGATGGCGTCAATGGTGTTGATTTTCGTGTACCGCACGAAGGCATCGGAGTGCACCAGCAGGTCGACCTGCGTGCTCAGCCGCTCCGGCGGCAGCAGGCCCTTGAAATACCCGTAGAACACCATGAGCAGTATCAGGCCCAGCCAGAAGGTCGGCAGGGACCAGCCGATGATGGCCCCCACGCGGGTAATGTGGTCAACCGCCTTGTCCTTGTGAGCCGCCGCCCGCTTGCCCAAAAAAATACCGCCCAGGATGATGAGCGGCGTGGCGAAAATGGCCAGTTCTACGGTGGCCGGCAGGAAGCCGATGATGGCCTGGAGCACCGGCTTGGCGACGGCCTTGGACCAGCCCAGGTTGCCGTGGATGACCTGGTTGAACCAGGAGCCGAACTGCACCCAGACCGGCTGGTCGAGGCCGTACTGCTGGATGATGTCCTGGATGTGCCCCATCTGCTGGGGCGTTCTCACGAACAGCGCCGCCCGCTCGATCGGGTCGAACAGCTGCAGCAGGGCGAAGATGAGGATGGTTACGCCGAACAGGACCGGGACGAGCAGCAGCAACCGGCGCAGGATATAGGCTCGCATTTCCAAGGTGGACGGGCTCCTTCAGAGAGAAGGAAAGGCCCCCGGGGTGAGAGGTCGTTGAAGGCCTTTCCTTCTCTGCTATTCAGTTCAGGTTACGACTGGTTCCGGGGCTAGTACCCCTTCTTCAGGGCATACAGGTTGCCGAAGTTGCCGGGGATGATGGGGTTGAAGTAGTAGCCGGTGATCCAGTCGCGGAAGTAGCGTCGGCCGGTCGCCTGGTCTTCGATGATGCTGGGAACATCGTCGAAGTAGATCTGGTCGAGCTGCTTGTAGATACTGGCCCGCACCGCGTCGTCGGTGGAGCTGATGCCCTGCTCAATCAGGGAGTCCACCTGCGGATTGCTGTAGTTCTGCCAGGCCGAGAACGTCCCGGAGCTGTCCATGAACGGGTAGATGAAGTTGTGGGCGTCCGGGTAGTCCGCGACCCAGCCGATCTGGAACATCGGGATGAGGCTGGAGTACATGCTGCGCAGCAGCGTCGGCCACTGCATCACCTGGATGAGGACGTTGAACTTGGGGTTGATGCTGAACAGGTCGGCCTGGAAGATTTCGCAGGCTGTCTTGCGGGCCACGTTGCCGGCGTTGTAGGCGATGGTGAGGGTGAAGCCCTTGTCCCAGACCTCGCCGTTCCACGCCTGCTTGAAGTACTCGGTGGCCTTGTCCGGGTCGTAGTTGTACTTGGGCGCGTCCGGGTCGTAGTAGGAGATGCCATTGACGATCGGTGACCCGGGCCGGATGGCCTCGCCCTGGTAGGCGTCCGCGATGAAGGTATCGTAGTTGAACGCGTAGGCGAAGCCCTTGCGGACGTTCACGTCGTCGAAGAAGTCGAGCGGGATGCCGTTGCCGTCGAGCTGTCCGCTGCCGACGAAGGTGCTCGTCGGGTCAATGTTGAACTGGAAGAACACCGCTTCGTTGGCCAGGGTCGGCAGGTCCTTGAAGACGGTCAGGTTCGGCACGCCGTCGAGGTCGTTGATGTTGGAGCGCGGCACGTCGACGAGGTCGGCATCGCCGGCCTCGAGCATGAGCCGCCGCGTCGTCCACTCGTCAACCACCTTGATGACCACGCGCGCGAGGTTGGCCGGGGTGCGCCAGTAGTTGTCGTTGCGGACGAGGTCGGTTTCCACGCCGGTATCGAACCGGTCGAGCATGAACGGGCCGGTCCCGTTCATGATCTCCTGGAGCGGCGAGGTGCCGGCGGCCGGGTTGTTGAGGGCCTCGTAGGAGGCCTCGGTGCCGTCGAAATCGCCGTTGGCGATGCACCATGACTTGTCAACGATGGAGCCCCAGGACTGTGACAGGATTTGCAGGAACGGCGGGTACGGGCCGGCCAGGTTGAACTGGACCCATTCGCCGTCCACGGTGACCTTGCTCATGATGTCGGCGAGCGGAATAAGGTCGCCGTTATCGTCCCGCGATGACACGATGCCAACGCCGAACAGCGGTTCGAAGATCATCCACTGCGGGCCGGCGCCGTAGTCCTGCACCATGCCGCGCTGGAAGGAGTAGACCACGTCTTCCGGCGTCAACAGGTCGCCGTTATGGAAGTGGACGCCCTGGCGGATGTGGAAGCGGTAGGTCTTGCCGTCCGGGGAGATGGTCCATTCCGTGGCCAGCTTGGGGTCAAATTTCGTGGTGTCCTCGGTTTCCCAGTTGGAAACGAGGGTTTCGTACACGGCCTGGATTACTTCACCGCTGGCGGTGTCATAGGCGTAGGCCGGGTCCAGCGAGTCCCACCCGCCGATGGTGGCATAGATGAAGTCGCCGGGGTTCTTGACGTCGGGCTTGGGCGTGGTGGGCGTGGCGCTCGGCGTCGGGGTGGCCGTGACGGTGGCCGTGGCCGTCGTCGTGGCCGTCGCGGTCGTCGTCGCCGTCGAAGTGGTGGTCGCCGTGGCCGTCTGGGTCGTGGTCACCGTGGCGCCGCCCGAGCAGGCGGACAGCAGCGAGACGATCAGCACGAGAATCAAGCCTAACAGATAGAGTTTGCCTGATCTTTTCACGAGTTCATATCCCTCCTCTTGAACTTTTTTACCCGGAAAGGACTGTCGCCCTCCGGTATGTCAAGCCGTTCCTCGAGAACCAGCGGCGTTGTTGGTGAATGGACAAACCAATGTGGCCCGGTTGCGTGCTCCTCCTGCGCCCCAGGGGGGTGATATCCCCTATAGAATGTGCCACTATTATAGCCCTCTTGTCAAATCACGGACAACTTACCTAGAGCTTCTAGGTAGCTTTGTTAATTTGAATTTATGTTCACATTAACGCGTCATTAAGAAGGCCCGTCACGCTCCAGCAGGACCCTCAGGTTCCGGGCGATGAGCCCCCAATCTTCCAGCAGCCAGAGCGCCGCCAGCTTCTCCCGCAGGCCGGGCAGCAGGTCGCTTTCCCGGCCCGCCGCCAGCAGGTTGTCCGTCTCCGCCTCGCCGAACCGGAACGGCTCTCCCGGCCGGATGTCAATGTCCCGGTCCGCCGGGCAGGCGAGCTGGCAGCGCAGGCAGCCGATGAGGCAGGTGTGCCAGGCCGGCTTCACCCAGCCGGGGAAGTCCTCCGGGCGCTCGTTGAAATAGGTCAGGCAGCGCTCCGCCCGGATGACGGCCCGCTCCGTGGTGATGGCCCCGGTAGGGCAGGCCCGCACGCAGGCGATGCAGTTGGCGCACTCCGGCAGCCAGGTCGCCTCGGTCCAGTGGTCGGTCGTGGCCGGCAGGTCGGAGAGAAAGGCCTGCAGCCGGAAGTAGCTGCCGAACTCCGGGTGGTAGGCGATGTTGTTCCGCCCGTACCGCGCCAGCCCGGTCCGCACCGCGGCGAGCTTTTTGGGGATGGCGGCGGGAAAGACGTCGTACCCCCGCGGCGCCAGGACCTCCCGCAGCGCGGCGGCCGCCGCCTCGTCGGTATCCCAGTTGTAGGTCGGCGGTACCGGGTACTCGTGGTCCTTGCCCCGGTACCGGAAGATGGTCAGCCGCTGCGGCTGCGGCGCCGCCGTGACGATGATGGCATTCGGCTGCTTGCCGTTAATGGCCGGGGCGAACTCGAAGTGCTCCAGCCGCTCCGCGGCGAAGGCCCGGTCCACCTCCCCGCCGTTGAGGCGCGCCGTAATCTCCTCGCGCAGATTCTCCAGGTGCCCGGCGCCGGCCACCCTCACGCCGAACCCCCGGCTGGCGGCGTGCCCGGTGAGCTCGCTGATAACGTCCTGCATCCGGCGCTCCTCCGGTCGTCCGGCCCGGTTGTGGAACGGCCGATTGTGAGAGTATAGTTGAACCGGTCATGAAAAAGCAATATCTGGGCATTTCCGTCGGCGTGGCGGCCGTCTCCTTCGCCGCCATCCTCATCCGCCTCGCCGATGCCCCGCCGCTCGTCATCGCCGCCTGGCGCCTCACCCTGGCCACCCTCGTCCTCTGGCCGCCCACCCTCGCCGCCGCCCGCCCGGAGCTCCGCGGCCTCTCCCGCCGCGACCTCGGCCTCGCCGTCCTCTCCAGCGTCTTCCTGGCCCTCCACTTCGGCCTGTGGATTACCTCGCTCAGCTACACGTCCATCGCCACCTCGGTCATCCTCGTTACCTCGAGCCCCCTCTTCGTGGCGGTGTTTTCCTACTTCGTTTTCCGGGAAAGTATCTCCTGGAACATCGTCATCGGCATCGGCGTCTGCATCGCGGGGACGCTGCTCATCGGCTTCGATAACTGGTCGCAGGGCTCGCTGTCCCTGCTCGGCAGCGTGCTGGCCTTCCTCGGGGCGCTGGCCGTCTCCGGCTATTTGCTCATCGGCCGCCGCCTGCGGCAGCGGATGGGGATACTGGTGTACAGCTCGCTGACCTACACGTCGAGCGCCGTGCTGCTGGTCATCGCCGCCCTCGTCGCCGGCGAGCGCTTCTTCGGCTACTCCGGGGAGACCTATCTCTGGATGGTGCTGCTGGCCTTCGGCCCCCAGATCCTCGGGCACCTCTCGCTCAACTGGGCGCTCCGTTTCGTCACCGCCACCCTCATCACCATCGCCGTGCTCGGCGAGCCGGTCGGCGCCAACATCCTCGCCTTCTTCATCTTCCACGAGACCCCCCGCCTGCTGGAAGCCGTCGGCGGCGTGCTGATCCTCGGGGGCATCGGCGTGACGTTCTGGCGGGAGAGTGTCCGGGGCTCGGTCGGCGGCCTCCCGGCGTCCCGGGGGTGACCCCCCGGCTTGGCCTGTTACCCGTTGCCTTCCTGTTTCACGGCCCGGGTGGCGATGCACGTCGTCATGTACTTCGGCACGGGGTCTCCCGGCACGCTGCTGTAGCGGTCCTCGAAGAACCCGGTGATGACGAACCCCGCCGCCAGCTGCCCGCCGATCTGCTCGTCGAGGGTGTGGCTCCACTCGAGCGGCTCCATCTCGTCGTACCGCTTCTGCAGCGCCGCCCCGTCGAGGTGGGTGGTGTCGGCGTAGGGCAGCGTGAACCTCACCTCCAGCGCGCCGGTCCGGTCAACCTCGTCGTAGTCGAAGAGGTACACGTGCGGGTTCATGAAGCCGGCCAGCAGCACGCCGCCCGGCCGCAGCACCCGGTGGCACTCCCGCCACATGGGCACGACTTCCGGCACGAACACGTTGGACACGGGGTGGAAGATAAGGTCGAAGCTCCCGTCCCCGAACGCGCTGAGGTCCGCCATGTCCCCCTCGACTATCTTGATAGCGAGCCCCTCGCGTTCGCTGACCTCCCGGTCCCGCGCCAGTTGCGCCGGCGAGTTGTCGAGCACCGTCACCCTCGCCCCGGCCGCCGCCAGGACCGGCCCCTGCTGCCCCCCGCCGGAGGCGAGGCAGAGCACGTCCGCTCCCTGGAGCGGGGGGAACCAGTCCCGCGGCACCGGTATCGTCGGCGTCAGGACGATGCTCCAGTCGCCCTTCCTCGCCCGGGCCACGGCCTCCGGGCCCACCGGCACCGTCCACCGGTTGCCCTTGGCGACCTCGCTGTTCCAGGCGGAGCGGTTGTGGTCGCGGATGTGTTTCGGCGTCTTGCTCATCGGTCCAGTACCAGTTCCATCAAATACACGTCGAGGCGCTTCCCGAACTTGTAGCCGACCTCGTGCATCACGCCGATGGGGACGAAGCCGATGCCCTCGCAGAGGCGGACGCTCGCCTCGTTGCCTTCGGCGATGCGCGAGATGAGGGTGTGCAGCCCGGCCTTCCTTCCCGCGGCGATAGTGGCCTCTGCCAGCGCCCGCCCGAGCCCCCGGCCGCGGCAGGCACTGTCCACGTAGAGCGAGGCCTCGGCGGTGTCATCGTAGGCGCGGCGCTCGTTCCAGGCGCTCAGCGCCGCCCAGCCGGCCACCTCGTCCCCGTTCACCGCCACGAGCACCGGGTGGCGCGGCCCGTGGTGGGCCAGCCACGCCCGCTGCTCCGCGTCCGTCTTCGGCTCGGTGTCGAAGCTCGCCACCGTCGTCAGCACGGCCTCATTGTAGATGTGGGTAATGCCCGGCAGGTCGTCGGGGGTGGCCTCGCGGATGGTCCAGGTGCTCATGGCACCCAATTATACCGCGCCGCCGGGAAGGGCGGCAATGAGCCGCCCCCATTGATTACCGCCCCCCGAACCCCTATAATCATTCCGATGCCTTCCATCATCGAGGTGCAGAACCTCCGCAAGGTCTACGGCGCGACCGTGGCCGTGGCCGATATCTCCTTTGACGTTCAGGAAGGCGAGATTTTCGGCCTCCTCGGCCCCAACGGCGCCGGCAAGACCACCACCGTCGAATGCCTCCAGGCCCTCCGCCACGCGGACGCCGGCCGCCTCCGCGTCCTCGGCCTCGACCCCCGCACCCAGGGCGTCGCCCTCCGCCGCCGCATCGGCTCCCAGCTCCAGGAATCGGCCCTCCCGGACCGCATGAAGGTCTGGGAAGCCCTCGACCTCTTCGCCTCGGTCACCCCGGACGCCCTCGACTGGCACGTCTTGCTCGACCAGTGGGGCCTCGCCGATAAGAAGAAGGCCAGCTTCGGCAACCTCTCCGGCGGCCAGCGCCAGCGCCTCTTCATCGCCCTCGCCCTCGTCAATAACCCCCGCGTTATCTTCCTCGACGAGATGACCACCGGCCTCGACCCCGCCGCCCGCCGCGTCGCCTGGGACCTCATCCGCTCCGTCCGCGACCGCGGCACCACCGTCGTCCTCGTTACCCACTTCATGGAAGAGGCGGAAAAGCTCTGCGACCGCCTCGCCATCGTGGACCGGGGCCGCGTCGTCGCCCTGGACAGCCCCCAGGCCCTCATCGCCGACCACGCCGGCTCCGTCTGCGTGGTCTTCTCCACGGAGCGCCGGGACCTGGACTGGCTCAACGGCATCGCCGGCGTCACCGGCATGGAGCGCTTCGGCAGCCGGGTGGAGGTGGAGGGCACCGGCCCGCTCCTCGCCCTCACGGCCGCCGCCCTCGTCGAGCACGGCATCGTCCCCCACGACCTGCGGCTGGAGCAGCCGTCGTTAGAGGACGTCTTCCTGAAGCTCACCGGGCACGGGGTGGAGGAGTAACGTGAACACGCTGTGGAAGCTGACCTGGGTGGAGATAAAGCTCTTCTTCCGCGAGCCGACCACGATGGTCTTCACGCTGGCCCTGCCGCTCCTCTTCCTCCTCGTCATGGGCGGCGTCTTCGGCAACAACCCGGACCCGGACATCTACCGCGGCTTCGGCCCGACCAACTACTACATCCCGGCCTACATCGGCCTCGTCATCTCGTCCATCGGCGTCATCAGCCTGCCGGTGCACCTCACCGGCTACCGGGAGCGCGGCGTGCTGCGGCGCTGGCGGGCCTCCGCCATCTCTATCTGGAACCTGCTCGGCTCCCAGGTGCTCGTCAGCTTCTTCATCGCCATCATCGGCTCGCTGCTCATGATCGTCCTCGGCTACGTCGCCTACGATATCAGCAACCCGATGGGCATCCCGATGGTCATCGCCGCCTTCTTCCTGGGGATGCTGTCCTTCGCCGCCTTCGGCTTCCTGCTCGGGGCGCTCTTCCCCACCGCGAGGGCCGCCCAGGGCATCGGCATGATTCTTTTCTTTGTCATGCTGATACTCGGTGGGGCGGGCCCGCCCCCGGAGGTCCTGCCGGACGTCATGCGGATAGTCGGGGAGCTCCTGCCGACGCACTGGGTCATCTACGGGCTCCAGGCGCCGTGGTTCGGCCTCGGCTGGGACGTGGAGGCGTCGCTCATCGTGGCCGGCGTCTTCGTCGTCGCTACCGGCCTCTCCGTCCGCTTCTTCCGCTGGGAGTAGTCAGGCCCGCAGCGTCACGCCGAGCTCGTTCGTCAGCCTGCGCAGGATTTGCTCCTGCACCTTGTTGACCTCGATGTCCTTGAGGGTGTGCGTGGCGCTCTGGTAGACGATGCGGTAGGCCAGGCTCTTCTTGCCCTCCGGCACCTGCTTGCCGCTGTACACGTCGAACAGCTCCACCTCGCTCACCAGCGCGAACCCGTTGATG
Source organism: Dehalococcoidales bacterium (assembly GCA_034430495.1). Classification (GTDB taxonomy): domain Bacteria; phylum Chloroflexota; class Dehalococcoidia; order Dehalococcoidales; family RBG-16-60-22; genus DAOUEG01. The sequence continues at coordinate 32,724 of DAOUEG010000059.1, read as the reverse complement.
ATGTCGGCTATCTGCCGGTGGCTCACCCCGGTATCCGCCACGAGCGCCAGATCCCGGTTGACGGCCGGGTAGCGCGGCACCGGCTCGTAGAGGCGGTGGCCCACCGTGAACGGCACCAGGTTGGTGGTGTTGAGCTCGAAGAGGCCGACCGTTTCCTCCAGCTCGAAGGCGTCCGCCACCGCCGGGTGCAGCTCGCCGAGCACGCCGAGCTTGACGGTCATCCCGTCCCCCTCGACGACGATGGCCGCCTGCCTGGCCGGGTGCAGTCCCGGGTCGGTGCTCTTCTCGAACTGCGCGTTCACCCCGAGCCGGGCCATCAGGGCCTCGATGAGCCCCTTGACGTCGTAGAACCCGTAGGTGGTGGTATCCCCGCCGAGCCAGGACCGCTCCACCCGCGCCCCGCCGAGCACGCCGCAGAGGGATTCCGGCTCCGCCGGCAGGTCGTGCTCCCGGCCCTGGAAGATCTTCCCCAGCTCGAAGAGCCGGATGCCGCCTTCCTCGTAGCGCCGGTTGGACGCCAGCGTAGTGAGCAGGCTGGCCCGCAGCGTCGGCCGCAGGTACTCCTGCTCCGCGGACATCGGGTTGGCCACCCTGACCGCCGCCGGCATCGCCCCGCCCGGGGTCAGCTTCTTGAGCGCCTCGGCGCTCGTCAGGGTGTAGCCCATGATTTCCTGGAGACCGTAGCCGGTGAGGCAGCCGCGGACGTTCTTCCGCAGCGCCTGGACCGGGTCCGGGTTCTGGTGGGGGATGGGCTCCCCGAGCAGCGTCAGCGGTATGGTGTCGTAGCCGATGACCCGCGCCACTTCCTCGATGAGGTCCACGTCGTAGGCAATGTCGCTCCGCCACTCCGGCGGCACGGCGGCGACGGTCCCGTCCTTCGCCTCGCAGCTGAAGCCGAGCGCCGTGAGCGTCTCGACGATTTGCTCCTCGGTATAGTGGACGCCGACGACCCGCTCCGTCTTCTCAACGGTGACGCTGACGGCCGGCGGCTCCTTCTTCCCCGGGTAGACGTCAATGAGCCCCCTGGCCGCGGTGCCCTGTCCCAGCTCGGCCACGAGCTTGGTGGCGTGGCGCAGCGCCGGTAGCGTCATCGCCGCGGCGATGCCCCGGGCGAAACGGGTGGAGGCCTCGCTGACGAGCCCGAGTTCCCCGCTGGTGTGGTGGATACTGGCCGCCTTGAAGCTGGCCGCCTCCACGAGGATGCTGGTGGTGCGCTCGGTGACCTCGCTGTTGAGGCCGCCCATCACCCCGGCCACCGCCACCGTCCGCGCCGCGTCCCCGATGACGAGCATATCGCTCGTGAGCTGCCGGTTCTCCTCGTCGAGGGTGATGAAGTTTTCCCCGGCTTCCGCCCGGCGCACGATGATGTGCTGCCCGACGAGCCGGTCGTAATCGAACGTGTGGAGCGGCTGGCCGTACTCCAGCATGATGTAGTTGCTGATGTCCACGATGTTGTTGATGGGCCGCTGCCCGGCGTTGGTGAGCCGCTCCTGCAGCCAGGCCGGCGAGGGGGCGATGTTCACCCCGGTGATGAGCGTGGCGCAGTAGCGCGGGCAGAGGTCCGCGTCGGCGATTTCGATGCTCACCCTGTCGTTGATGTCCTCGCCCGCCTCTTCGTAGGTGACTTCCGGGATGTGGGTCTTTTCCCCGGTGAGGGCCGCCACCTCGTGGGCGATGCCGACCACCGAGAGGCAGTCCGGCCGGTTGGCGGTGATGTCAAAGTCGAAGACGGTATCGCCGAGCTGGGTGGCCAGCGGCCGCCCGACCTCCGCCTCCGGCCGCAGCACGAGGATGCCCTCGTGGTTATCGGACAGGCCGAGCTCCAGCTCCGAGCAGACCATCCCGGAGGACTCGACGCCGCGTATCCTGGCCGTCTTGAGCTCCTCCGGCTTGCCGGTGTGCGGGTTCATGAGCCGCGCCCCGAGCCTGGCGAAGGCGATCTTGTCCCCGACGGTCAGGTTGGGGGCCCCGCAGACCACCCGCTGCGTCTCCCCGCCGAGGTCCACCGTCGCCAGGCGGAGCCGGTCGGCGTTGGGGTGCGGGTCCACCGCCGTGATTTGCCCGACGACGACGTTCGTCCAGTCCCCGCCGGTGGTGATGATTTCGCTTACCTCGTGGCCGGCCAGCGTCAGGCGGTGGGCCAGCTCGTCGAGCGGCAGGTTGATGTCCACGTAGTCTTTCAGCCAGCTTATCGGTACTTTCATCGTCCCGTCCTAAAACTGCCTGAGGAATCTCAGGTCGTTATTGTAGAAATGCCGCAGGTCGTCAATGTTGTAGCGGAGCATCGGCAGCCGCTCCAGCCCGATGCCGAAGGCGAAGCTCGTGTAGACCTCCGGGTCAATACCGCCGCGCCGCAGCACCTCCGGGTGGGTCATGCCGGCCCCGCCTATCTCCAGCCAGCCGGAGTTGCCGCAGATGCGGCAGCCCTTGCCGTGGCAGGAGAGGCAGTCAATGGCTATCTCCAGCCCCGGCTCCACGAAGGGGAAGTAGTCCACCCGGAAGCGGACCTGCCGGTCCTCCCCGAAGAACCGCCGCGCGAACTCATAGAGCGTCCCCTTGAGGTCGGCCATGGTGATGCCCCGGTCCACCGCCAGGCCGTCCACGTTGTGGTAGATGTTGAGGTGGGTGGCGTCGGTCGCCTCGTAGCGGTAGACCCGCGCCGGCTCGATGGTGCGGATGGGCGGGTCCATCTTCTCCGCCACCCGGGCGCTGATGGCCGTGCCGTGGGTGCGCAGCAGCATGTTCCGCCTGCCCTCCGGGCTGAGCGAGTCAATCCAGTAGGAGGACATGTCGTCCCGGGAGGGGTGCTCCTCCGGGATGTTGAGGGCCTCGAAGTTGTAGTAGTCCCACTCCACGTCCGGGCCCTCCGCCACCTGGAAGCCCATGGTGGCGAAGATGTCCACGATTTCCTGGATGGCGGCGGTAACGGGGTGCAGCTTCCCGGCGGCGTAGGGGCGGCCCGGCAGGCTGATGTCCACCGCCTCGGACCCGGCGCGGGTCTCGAGGTGGGCGCTGCGGAGGGCCTGCGTCTTGTCCGCGGCCGATTTTTCCAGCAGGCTGCGGGTGGCGTTGGCCGCCGCGCCGACGGACTTCCGCTCTTCCAGCGAGAGTCCGGACAGCCCCCGCAGGATCCGGGTGAGCGGGCTCTTCTTGCCGAGGTACTTGACCCGCCAGGCCTCGAGGTCCCTGGCGTCGCTGATGCCGGCCAGCGAGCCGAGCGCTTCCTGCTTGATGCTCTCTATTTGTTCTATCATCGTTCCAACTCCGGTGACCGGTTCCTCCAACGAAATAACCCCTTCCGTCCAGGGGAGGGAAGGGGTCACAGGTAACGAATAAGAAATGCGTTTTTTCCGGTGAGCGTTACTGTTCCTGGCCTTTCCCTCCAGCGAGAGTGACCAGGCTTCTAAAGCTCTCCGGTTCCCGTACGGCCATGTCGGCCAGCATCTTGCGGTTGATATCCACGCCTGATTTCTTCAGGCCGTTCATGAACTCGCCGTAGGTCGTGCCCTCGGCGCGGCAGGCGGCGTTGATGCGGGTTATCCAGAGGCGCCGCATATCGCCCTTGCGCTCGCGGCGGTGGATGTAGGCGTAGTTCAGCGAGTGGATGAGGGACTCGGTCGCCCGCTTGATGAGCCGGTGTTTCGTCCCGCGGTGTCCCTTGGTCAGGGCCAGGACTTTCTTATGACGCTGGTGTGAGGTTACCCCCCGTTTGACTCTGGGCAACTCCGTCCTCCTCTATTTCACCCCGTAGGGGATCAGTCTTGCAATCCGCTTGCGGTCCCGGGAGTTCAGCTCCATCATCTCGTCGAACTGGGCGCGGACCCGCTTGGTCTTGTGCAGCCGCAGGTGGCTCTTGGGCCCCTTGACGCGCATGATTTTCCCGGTCCCGGTGATGTGGAACCGGCTCTTGGCGCCCTTATGCGTTTTGAGTTTCGGCATGTTCTGGTTCCTTTGTCGCTACGTTCGCTTCCGTTTTCTTCTGCGGCTTGGCGGCCCCGGCGGCGGCCTTGGCCGGTGCCTTTTCCGCTGTCTCCGCCTTCTTTTCGGTCTTGGCTTCCGCCTTGGCCTCCGCCTTGGCTTCCGCCTTTTCCTTCACCTTGGCGGCGACCGGCGCCAGCACGATGTGCATCCGCCGGCCTTCCATCACGGCCTGCTGCTCCACTCCGGCCATGTCGGCGAGCGTTTCCGCCATCCGCTGGAGGAGCTTCCAGCCGAGTTCCGGGTGGGTGATTTCCCGTCCCCGGAACATCAGGGTAACCTTAATCTTGGCGCCTTCTTCGAGCAGCTTGCGGGCCGTCCGCGCCTTGGCGTCGAAGTCGTGGACGCCTATCTTGGGGCGCATCCGGATTTCCCGGAGCATGGTGACCTTCTGTGTTTTCCTGGCCTGCTGTTCCTTCTTCTGCTGTTCGTACTTGAACTTGCCGTAATCCAGAAGACGGCAGACGGGGGGCACCGAGGTGGGAGCTACTTCCACGAGGTCGAGATTGGCCTTCCTCGCCGCTTCCCTGGCCTGGGCGACGGGCATGATACCGAGCTGCTCGCCGTGCTCGCCGACCAGGCGCACTTCCCTCGCCATGATACGCTCGTTGACACGAAGTTGTTTAATTATGTTCCCTGCTTCCTCCTCGGTTCAGGTATCTTACGAATTAACATAGTATCACATTACAGGTGGAAAAAGCAACCGTCCGTACGTGCCCGCCGAGGCCGGATTGCCTATAAAGCGCGGGTGGCAATCTCCTCGACGATGCGGTGGATGAATTCCGCCAGCGGCTGCGCGGGGAGCTGCTCCCCGGCGCGGGTGCGGATGGAGACCGTCCCGTCCGCCACTTCCCTGTCCCCGACGATGGCCATGTAGGGCACCTTCTCCAGCTGGGCCTGCCGGATCTTGAGGTTCATGCGCTCGGAGCGGTCGTCCACCTCGGCGCGGACGCCGGCTTTCCTCAGCTCTTCGAGCATGGCGTGGCAGGCGTCGTTGTGGCGGTCGGACACGGGGATGAGCTTGAGCTGGACCGGCGAGAGCCAGACCGGGAAGGCCCCGGCGTAGTGCTCGATGAGGAAGGCCATCGTCCGCTCGATGGCGCCGATGGAGGAGCGGTGGATGATGATGGGCTCCTTCTCCCGGCCGTCGCTGTCATTGTAGACGAGCTGGAACCGCTTGGAGCCGACGAAGTCGTACTGCACGGTGAAGGCGGTGTCCTCCTTGCCGGCCACGTTCTTCATCTGGATGTCAATCTTGGGGCCGTAGAAGGCGGCCTCGTCTTCGGCCTCGAAGAAGTTGGCGCCGCGCTCGGTGAGCACCTGGCGCAGGACGTTCTCCGCGTAGTCCCAGGCCTCGTCGTCCTTGAAGTACTTCTTCTCGTCCTGGCGGTCGCCGAGGGAGAGCCGGTAGCGGTAGTCCTGGCCCTTTTCCAGGCCGAGCACCCCGGCGACGTACTCGATGAGGTCCATCACCTGGTGGATTTCCGGGACCGCCTGCTCTTTCTGGCAGATGATGTGGGAGTCCGCCAGGCAGAAGGCGCGCACCCGCATCAGGCCGGTGAGCTCGCCGGACTTCTCGTAGCGGAACTGCTTGGCGAGCTCCGCGATGCGGAAGGGCAGCTCCCGGTAGGAGCGCGGCTTGCTGGCGTAGTACATATAGTGGTGCGGGCAGGTCATCGGCCGGAGGATGAGCTCCTCCTCGTCTATCTTCATCACCGGGTACATGGTGTCCTTGTAGTAGGGGTAGTGCCCGGAGGTGCGGTAGAGGGCCACGTTGGCGAGGTCCGGCGTATAGACGTGCTTGTAGCCGCGCTTGAGCTCCTCTTCCACCACGAAGCGCTCCAGCTCCCGCCGGATGATGGAGCCCTTCTCCGTGAAGAGCGGCAGGCCCTTGCCCACCATGTCCGAGAACACGAACAGGTCCAGGTCCTTGCCTATCTTGCGGTGGTCCCGCTGGCGGATTTCCTCCAGGTGGGCCAGGTGGGCGTCGAGGTCCGCCTGGCTCTCGAAGGCGGTGCCGTAGACGCGCTGGAGCATCTGGTTGTGCTCGTCGCCGCGCCAGTAGGCCCCGGCGATAGAGAGCAGCTTGACCGCCCTGATCTTGCCGGTGGAGGCCAGGTGCGGGCCGCGGCAGAGGTCGGTGAACTTGCCCTGGGTGTAGACGCCGACTTTATCGTCCTTGATGTCGTCGAGGAGCTCCAGCTTGTAGGGCTGGTCCTTGAAAAGCTCGCGGGCCTCCGCCTTGGTGACGTCCCGCCGCTCGAACTTGAGGTTCTGCTTGATGATGTGCTTCATCTTCTTTTCGATGGCGGGCAGATCATCCGGCGTCAGCGAGCGCGGCAGGTCGAAGTCATAGTAGAAGCCGTCCTCGATGGCCGGCCCGATGGCGAATTTCGCCTCCGGGAACAGGTCGAGGACCGCTTCCGCCATGACGTGGGAGGCGGAGTGGCGCAGCGTTTCCAGGTTTTCAGCGGAATCATTCACGAACCCATTATAGCAAGGCGAAGGGTACGCTGGCAATCGAATTTTGTCGCATTTTGGGTATGATGAACGGCGAAAAAACAAGGAGGCGCGTCCCCCGGAGGCGGGCGCGCCCCGTACGTTGCGTTCAGACAGGAGCTAGGGCAGGCGCCAGTGGGCCCACTTCCCGGCGTCCACCTCGCGGGTGTAGGAGGTCTTGGGGGTCACGCCCCGGGTGATGGCCGCCGCCGCGGCCGCCTTGGTGATATCGCCGGGGATGAAGGGAATCATGCCCACGGTGAGCAGCGCGCCGATGCCGGCCGCCGGCAGGCCGGCGGATTTCAGCCAGATGCCGAGCCAGAGCAGGCCGGGGCCGTAGATGAGCACGAAGTTGGCCACCAGCATCAGCACGAACATGCTGACGAAGCTGCGGGAGCGGACGAACTTGTCCGTGAAGTAGCCGAGGAACAGGGCCGCCAGGACGAAGCCGATGAGGAAACCGCCGGTCGCCCCGGTGAGGTGAGCGATGCCGCCGGCGGTGAAGGCCGCCGCGCCGGCCTGCGGCGCGAACCAGGGCACGCCGGCGATGCCGATGGCGACGTACATCGCCAGGCTGATGCCGCCCCATACCCGGCCGAGCATGACGCCGGCCAGCAGCACCCCGAAGGTCTGCCCGGTGATGGGTACCGCCGTCCACGGCAGGTAGAAGCGCCACTGGGCGAGCAGGCCCACCGCCGCCGCGACGACGAGGGAAAGGACCACCTTGAGCGGCAGGCTGAGTTCCGTCCTCCAGACGAAGGCATCGTGTTTAGCTTTGTTGATGGCCTGGGCAATCGCCATGACTGTGTTCTCCTTTTCGCTAGGTTATGCAGTTACCCCGGAAAGGGGAAAATCCGGGATTGGCATCGGGAGGGCTAGCGGGTCGGCTTTTCCATGCCGATGAGGGCTATCTCTATCTTCTGCCCGCACTTGGAGCAGGTGAGATTGAGGGTGATGGGCTGGCGCATGACGCGTTCCGCGACCGCGGAGACGATGGAATCCACGTTGTCCAGGCGGTCGTCGAGCATGTCGAGTTGTTCCCTGATACGGGCGAGGACTGCTTCCGTGCTCTGGTCCGGCTGGTCTTTCTTCGCCAAGCGGGCCGTCCTTTCACCGGGTGAATGTTCCATTATAGAGGGTGGTGAGACGCCCTGTCAAAAGGCCGCGCTTCGGGCCGTGCCTGGAGCATCGCGCCGGACTAGCCGAGCTGCTTGACGAGGTTCGCCATCTCGATGGCGGAGACGGCCGCGTCGAAGCCCTTGTTGCCGGCCTTGGTGCCGGAGCGCTCCACCGCCTGCTCGATGGTGTCCGTGGTGATGACGCCGAAGATGACCGGCACGCCCGTCTTGAGCCCGGTGTTGGCGATGCCCTTGGTGACCTCGGCGGCGATGTAGTCGAAGTGCGGCGTGCCGCCCCGGATGACCGCCCCCAGGCAGATGACGGCGTGGTACCTGCCGGACCCGGCCATCTTCTGGGCGACGAGGGGAATCTCGAAGGAGCCGGGCGTCCAGGCCACCTCCACGTCCGCCTCGGCGACGTCGTGGCGGGTGAGGGCGTCCATCGCCCCGTCGAGGAGCTTCTGGCTGAAGAACTCGTTGAACCGGGAGACGACGATGCCGAATTTCAGTCCCTTGCCGAGCAGGTTGCCTTCGTAGATTGTACCCATCGGTTACTCCTTGTGCCTATTCGCCGTCCGCTATGTTCAGCAGATGGCCCATCTTGTCTTGCTTGGTCTTGAGATACCTGCGGTTGTGCTTGTTGGGGCGGATGATGACCGGCTCCACCTCCACCACGTTGATGCCGTAGCTCTCCAGCCCGACGCGCTTGGCCGGGTTGTTGGTGAGGAGGCGGATGTTCCTGAGGCCGAGGTCGGCCATGATTTGCGCGCCGACGCCGTAGTTGCGGAGGTCGGGCTCGAAGCCGAGCTCCACGTTGGCCTCGACGGTGTCCATCCCCAGGTCCTGGAGGGCGTAGGCCCGTATCTTGTTGTGGATGCCGATGCCGCGGCCTTCCTGCCGCAGGTAGATGATGGCGCCGCGGCCTTCCCTGGCTATCATCTGCATGGCCAGCTCGAGCTGGTCGCCGCAGTCGCAGCGCAGGCTGTGAAAGACATCGCCGGTGAGGCACTGGCTGTGGGCGCGGACGAGCACCGGGTCGTCGGTGGCGAGGTCGCCCATGACGATGGCGAGGTGCTCGTCCGGGTCCGTCTGGCTCCGGTAGGCGATGACGCGGAACTCGCCGAACTCGGTGGGGAGCCTGGCCTCGGCGACGCGGTGGACGAGATGCTCGTGCCGGTAGCGGTAGGCGATGAGGTCCGCCACGCTGATAATCTTGACGTCGTGTTTCCGGGCGATGGCTTCGAGCTGCGGCATCCGGGCCATGGTGCCGTCCTCGTTCATTATCTCGCAGCAGACGCCGCCCGGCTGGAGCCCCGCCAGCCGCGCGAGGTCCACGGTGGCCTCTGTCTGCCCCGCCCGGACGAGCACGCCGCCGTCCCGGGCACGGAGCGGGAACATATGGCCCGGCATGACGATGTCCTCCGGCCGGGTGGTCGGGTCGGCGAGGACCCGCACCGTCTGGGCGCGGTCCCCGGCGGAGATGCCGGTGGTCGTGCCGTGCTTGGCCTCCACCGAGACGGTGAAGGCGGTGCCGAAATTGGAGGTGTTCTTGGAGGCCATCATCGGTATCTTGAGCTCGTCGAGGCGTTCCCCGGTCATCGGCATGCAGATGAGGCCGCGCCCGTGGACGGCCATGAAGTTGATGGCCTCCGGAGTGACCTTCTCCGCCGCCATGACGAAGTCGCCCTCGTTCTCGCGGTCCTCGTCGTCAACGACGATGACGAACTTGCCGTCCCTGATGTCCTGTATCGCTTCGGGTATGGTTGCCAGTGTCATGTGATTCTCCTGGACGGCCGGGGAACGGCTGTCCGCCGCGGCCGCGTTTTCGGTGCCTGCCGTGGCCGGTGGAGACGGCGGCGAGGCGTCCGTGCCGCGGGCCGGCAACGGAGCGAAGAAGTCCTGGGCCGTCAGGGTAATGCCCTTCTCCCGGGCGAGGTCGAGCAGCTGTTTCTGCCACCTGGTGGGAATGGTGCCGGTCCTGGCCCAGTGCTGGACCGTGCTCTGCCGCTTGCCGATGAGCTTGGCCAGCGCGCTCTGGTTGCCGAATTTCTGGATGATTCTTTCCGCTGCGTTCATGTTATACCAACTAATTTGTTATGGATTAGCCATAATGATAACAAGATAGTTGGTATTTGTCAACAGGGCGGCGGCGCCTCAGGTGACGGGAAAACCGTTCTCCCGCAGGAAGTCGGCGGTGAGGCCGGCGGACCGTCCGCCGAGCCGGGCGGCCACGTACTTGCCGATGATGTCCGTCTCCAGGTTGACGGTATCGCCGGGCTGCTTGTCGAGCAGTATCGTCAGTGTCTGGGTCAGCGGGATGATGGAGACGCTGAAGGAGGATGCGTCCCGGTCCACCACGGTGAGGCTCGTGCCGTCCACGGCGATGAAGCCCTTCTCCACGACGTTCGCCATGACCTCCGGCGGGGCGGCGAACTTCATGAGGACGGCCGGGCCGTCCGGCCGCCTGGAGGTGACGGTGCCGGTGGCGTCAATGTGCCCCTGGACGAGGTGCCCGCCGAGCTCGCCGTTGAGCCTGAGGGCCCGTTCCAGGTTGACGCGGCTGCCGGGGCGGAGCCGCCCGAGGTTGGAGCGCCGCAGCGTCTCCGGGACGGTGTCCGCGGTGAAGGTGCCTTTGCCGAGCGCCGTGGCGGTGAGGCAGACGCCGTTGATGGCGATGCTGGCGCCCGGTTCCAGCCCGTCGAGCACCGCCCCGGCGGCGATGACGAGCTTGCCCGCCGGGATGCTGACGACGGTGCCGACTTCCTGGATAATGCCGGTGAACACGGGCTACCTCACGGGGACGGGGGTCGTTACGGTGATTCTATACTTGTTACGCGCCGGATGCAACCGCGGCGCCGGGGTCAGGCGACCTCGACGAGCTCGATATCGAACTCCAGGTCCTTCCCGGCCAGCGGGTGGTTGCCGTCGAAGGTCACGCTCCGGTCACCGGCCTCGGTGACGAGCACGGTCAGCTTCTGGCCCTCGTTGCCCTGGAGCTGGTAGGCCTGGTTGACCTGCGGCTCGATGCCCTCCGGGAGCTGCTCGCGCGGGACGACGAAGACGAGCTCGTCCTGGTGGGGACCGTAGGCGTTGACCGCCTCTATCTGGACGGTCTTGGTATCGCCCGGGCTCATGCCGACCACGGCCTCTTCGAAGTCCTTGATGAGGTTGCCCCCGCCGACGGTGAACTCGAGCGGCTCGCGGCCCTCCGAGCTGTCGAACACGGTGCCGTCGAGCAGCCGCCCGGTGTAGTTGACCTTCACGGTATCGCCGGTCTGTACTGCCATAATCTACTCCTTACGCGAAAACTACAAAGTCCCGGGGAAACGGCGAACGGCGGTGGGGAAGGAAGGAACGAAGGGGGAACCTGGCGCCGCCGCGGGATTGGCGGCCGGGTGGCGGACTTGGTTTTTCTTCTTTCTTCCCCCAGTCTAGCACACCGGGGCCCCCGGTGAAACCCCCGACGTTTGCGGGGCGGACGTTCGGGCGGTATAATATCCCAAAATACGGAATTTGGTAAAGGAGCGCCGGTCATGAAAGTTACGAGCGTGGAAATCTGGGACGTGACGCTGGACTCGCTGCCCTGGCACCACCCGGTGTTCGTCCGGGTCAATACGGACGAGGGCATCAGCGGCCTCGGCGAGGCGGGCATGGCCTACGGGACCGGTCACAGCGGCGCGGCCGCCTACGTGAAGAACCTGAGCGAGGGCTTTCTCATCGGCGCCGACCCCCGGAACGTCGAGCAGCTCTGGGAGACGATGTTCCGCGGCACCTTCTGGGCCCAGGGCGGCGGGCCGGTGGTCTTCGCGGCCATGAGCGCCCTGGACATCGCCTGCTGGGACATCCGCGGCAAGGCCATGGGCCAGCCCGTCTGGCAGCTGCTCGGCGGCAAGACGAACGACGACCTGCGCTGCTACGCCAGCCAGATACAGTTCGGCTGGGGCGAGGGGCCGCAGACGCGCCTCCGGCAGCCGGAGGAGTACGCCGAGGCGGCGCGACAGGCCGTGGCCGACGGCTACGACGCCGTCAAGGTTGACCCGGCCACCTTCGACGAGCACGGCGGGCGGGTCACCGGCCTCACCAAAATCATCCCGCGCCGCACGCTCGACCTCATCACCTCCCGCGTGGCGGCCATCCGCGACGCCGTCGGGGAGAACGTGGACATCCTCATCGAGCTGCACGCCTCGCCCGGCGCCAACGCCGCCGTCCAGATAGGGCAGGCGCTCGAGCCCTACGACTGCATGATCTTCGAGGAGGGCGTCCACTACCTCAACTCGGCCCTCCAGGAGCGGCTGGCCCACAGCGTCAACATTCCCATGGCCGCCGGGGAGCGGCTCTATACGCGCTGGGGCTACCGGCCGTACTTCGAGGACCAGTCCCTCGCCATGATACAGCCGGACCTCTGCCTCGTCGGCGGCATCACCGAGGGGAAGAAGGTCTGCGACTACGCCCACACGTACGATATCACCGTGCAGGCGCACGTCTGCGGCGGGCCGGTTACGACGGCGGCCTCGCTCCAGCTGGAGGCGGTCATCCCCAACTTCCAGATCCACGAGCAGCACGTCATCGCCCTCAAGCCGGCCAACCGGGAGCTGTGCACGCCGGACTACCAGCCGGTGAACGGGAAGTTCAAGATACCGGACGCCCCGGGCCTGGGCATCGAGCTCAACGAAAAGGCGCTGGAAAAATCCGCCAGGGTCACGGTGACGGGGACGGCGCAGAGTCTGCCGTAGCTAGTCCTTCCTGAAGAACCTCAGCTCGCAGACCGGCGAGCCGTCGGCGATGGTACGGCCGAGCTCGAAGCCCAGCCCGACCGTCTCCGCTATCATCCGGTCGCCGTCCATGGCGATGTCGCAGAGGGTGGGGATGTCCGCGTCGGGGATGCCGGCCTTCTGCCACCCGGCCACGAGGGGGCAGTAGTGGAAGCGGATGGCGAGGCTGTCCGGGGTCCGTTCCGTGACCTCCATCTCGAAGGTCCCCAGCCCGAGCTCGGTGAGGAAGGCGTCCGCGAAGTTTTCCAGATTGACCGGCCCGTTGATTCTGTTTTTCAAGGCAGCCCCGTGGAGGCCGCCGGTCGTGCTGACGGCCTTGCGGAAAATGGTCTCCGCGTCGGCGCCGGCTTCCCTGGCGGCCTCGTAGCCGAGGCCCATCCAGGTGGCCCGGTGCTCGATGGCGCTCCGGTTGACGTTCACCTTCTCGTGGTCGGTGATAGACGGCTTGTTGCTGATGTCAGGCATGGTTGCTCTCCCGTGGCTCTATTCCGGCTGTCATTCCGAGGGGGTCCGCTTCAGGCGGACGACCGAAGCATCCCGCGGCGGGGAGGACCCCACCCCCGGCTCCGGGGGTCCTTCGCTACGTTCAGGATGACATAATTCCCAAAGACTACTCCTTCTCTATCCTGGCGAAGCTGAGGAGGAGGCGTTTCAGGCCGGCGCCGTCGAAGGCGACGGTCACCTCGGCGTCCTCCTTGACCCGGCGGTAGCCGACGACGATGCCGCTGCCGAACTTCTCGTGGCGGACGTGGTCGCCGGCCTTGAACTCGGTCACCGGGGCGGCGGCGGCCGGGGCCGGGCGGGCCGGGGCCGGTGCAGCGGTGCCGCTGGCCGACGGCAGCTCCTCGTCGTCCCAGACGCTGCCGCTGCTGACCTGGTCCCGCGGGATATCGTTGAGGAAGCGGGACGGGCCGTTGACGTTGCTCGCCCCCATCAGGCGGCGGCGGAAGGCCCGCACCAGGTAGCAGGTGCGCTGCGCCCGGGTGATGCCGACGTAGCAGAGGCGGCGCTCCTCCTCGAGCTGCTCCGGGTCGTCAATGGAGCGGAAGTGGGGCAAGATGCCCTCCTCCATGCCGACGATGAAGACGACCGGGAACTCGAGCCCCTTGGCCTGGTGGAGGGTGATGAGGGTGACGGCGTCCGCCTCGCCTTCCAGCGAGTCCACGTCGGCGACGAGGGCCACCTCTTCGAGGAACGAGGGGAGGGCCTCGGCGGGGAGCAGGTCGGCGTACTGCTGGGCCTTGCCGCGGAGCTCCATGATGTTGTCCCAGCGGTCCTCGCCGTCCTCGAGGCCGGTGATGTAGCGCTGGTAGCCGGAGCTCTCCACGACGAGGTCGAACAGCTCGACGATGGTCAGCTCGGCCTTCTTCGCGAGGAAATTTTGGAGCATGGCGGCGAAACCGGCCAGCACCTTGGCGGTGCGGGGGGTGACGGTGCCGTCGTCCGCCAGCGACCGGAGGATTTCGTACTCCGAGGTGCCGGCGGCGCGGGCCGCCGAGACGAGCTCGTCCACGCTCTTCTGCCCGATGCCGCGCTGCGGCACGTTGATGACGCGGAGCAAAGACACCGAGTCGTTCGGGTTCTGGATGAGCCGCAGGTAGGCGATGAGGTCCTTGACCTCGCGGCGCTCGTAGAAGCGGGTGCCGGCCACGAGGCGGTAGGGCATCCCGTAGCGGATGAAGGCCTCTTCCAGCACGCGGCTTTGGGCGTTGGTGCGGTAGAGCACGGCGCAGTCGCCGTAGCTGGCCGTCCCGGCCCGGACGAGGGTATCGATCTCGTTGACGACGAACTGGGCCTCCTCCTGCTCGGTGTAGGTCTCGATGACGCGGGGGAGCTGGCCCTGCTCGTTCTCCGTCCAGAGGCCCTTGGCCTTGCGGCTCGGGGCGGCGCCGATGACCGAGGAGGCGGCGTCGAGGATAGCCTGGGTGGAGCGGTAGTTCTGCTCCAGCAGCACCACCTTGGCGTCCGGGAAGTCTTTCTCGAAGTTGAGGATGTTGCGGATGTCCGCCGAGCGCCAGGAGTAGATGCTCTGGTCCGGGTCCCCGACGACGCAGATGTTGCGCCACGTGCCGGCGAGCTGCTTGACGAGCTCGTACTGGACGAGGTTGGTGTCCTGGAACTCGTCCACCTGGATGTGCTGGTAGCGGTTCCGGTAGCGTTCCAGGACGTCCGGGTGGTCGCGGAAGAGCTGGACCGTCTTGAGGAGGAGGTCGTCGAAATCGAGGGCGGAGCTGGCGGCGAGGAGCTGCTCGTAGCGCTCGTAGACGCGGTGGACGATTTCCTCGAAGTAGGAGGTGCCGTGCTGGCGGTAGGCGGCCGGGCCGAGCATCTGGCTCTTGGCGTGGCTGATGGCCGCCTGGATGGAGCGGGGCGGGTAGCTCTTGGCGTCGAGGTTGAGCTCGGTGAGGCTCCGCTTGAGCAGCGAAATCTGGTCGTCGTCGTCGTAGATGGTGAAGTTCTTATCGAGGCCGATGGCGGCGCCGTTCTCGCGCAGGATGCGGGCGCAGATGGCGTGGAAGGTGCCCATGGTGATGGCGTCCACCGAGCTGCTGACGAGGGCGGTCAGCCGCTCCTTCATCTCCCGGGCCGCCTTGTTGGTGAAGGTGACCGCCAGGATGCGGCGGGGGTTGATGCCGACGGTGCGGATGAGGTAGGCGATGCGGTGGGTGATGACCCGGGTCTTGCCGGAGCCCGGCCCGGCCAGGATGAGGACCGGGCCGCTGATGGCCTCCACGGCTTCGCGTTGGGCGGGATTGAGGTTGGCGAGGATGTCTGTCATAGGTTCAAGTATAGCACGGGCGAAGGGACGGAGGTCAAAGGGCCGGCTGGCCCCCGGGGGCCGTTTTGACGGGCCCGGCGGAAACGGCTACACTGGGGAAAACGCTTGACAGGCTACACGGTAGCGTGTAAAATGGGGCATGGCTGAGCAGCAGCGGATACGGGTCCTCGACCCGGAGACCATCGCGCAGATCGCCGCCGGGGAGGTCATCGAGCGGCCGGCCTCGGTGGTCAAGGAGCTCGTGGAGAACGCCCTCGACGCCGGGGCAGGGCGCGTCAGCGTGGAAGTGAAGGGGGGCGGCACCGGCGTCATCCGGGTGACCGATGACGGCCGCGGCATCCCCGCCGCCGAGCTCGCCACGGCCTTCGAGCGCCACGCCACCAGCAAGATAACCGGCGCCGGGGACCTCTTCAGCATCGCCAGCCTCGGCTTCCGCGGCGAGGCGCTGCCGAGCATCGCCGCGGTGGCGGACGTGGAGGTGCTCACCCAGGCGGACGGGGAGGCGGGCGGCGCCTATATTTTCCTGGAGAACGGCGCGGTGACGAAGCGGGAGGCCCGGGCCCGTCCCCGCGGCACGACGGTCACGGTGCGGGACCTCTTCCGGCGGGTGCCGGCCCGGCGCAAGTTCCTGAAGACCCCGGCCACCGAGAACGGCCGTATCAGCGACGTGGTCAGCCAGTACGCCCTGGCCCGTCCCGGGGTGAGTTTTTCGCTGCTCGTCGAGGGGCGGCAAACCCTGCGGACCGCCGGCCGCGGCGCCCTCATCGACAGCATCACGGACGTCTACGGCGCCCGGGTGGCGGCCCGGATGCTGCCGGTGACCGGCGGGGAGCAGGTCTGGACGGCCGCCGAGGGCGACCGGTCGGTGGCGGTGACCGGGATGGTCGGGATGCCGGACGTGGCGAAAACGAGCCGCGGCGCCGTGTCTTTCTTCGTCAACGGGCGCTGGGTGACGAGCCGGACGCTCGCCTACGCCGTCGAGGAGGCCTACCACGGCCTGCTGATGACGGGCCGGCACCCGGTGGCGGTGCTCAGCATCGCCGTGCCGCCGGCGGCGGTGGACGTCAACATCCACCCCGCCAAGAGCGAGGTCAAGTTCCGCCATGAACCCGATGTCTTCCGGGCGGTGCAGCGGGCCGTCCGCGGCGCCCTCACCGCCGGGCTGCCGGTGGCGTCCGTCGCGGAGCCTGCCGCGCCCTTCGCGGTGCCGTCGGCCCCGGAGACGCACCGGCCGTTCCCGCCGGTCGGCGAAGCCGCCGCCGCCCCGGCAGGAAAACCGCAGGCTCCCTCCTTCCTGGCCGCGCTGCCGGTGCTCCGCGTCGTCGGGCAGGTGATGCAGGCCTACATCGTCGCCGAGGGGCCGGACGGTCTCTACGTCATTGACCAGCACGCCGCCCACGAGCGGGTGCGCTTCGACGCCCTCAGCGCGCAAAGGGCCGCCAGGAAACCGGCGGTACAGGGCCTGCTGGAGCCGGGCACGCTGGAGCTCACGCCGCGGCAGGCGGCGGTGCTCGGCGGGGTGCGGCCGGTGCTGGCGGAGCTCGGCTTCGCCATCGAGCCCTTCGGGGAGCGGAGCTACCTCGTCCGGGCGGTGCCGGCCCACCTGGCGAAGGGCTGGGACGCGGCGGTGAAGGAATTGCTGGAAGAATTGAGCGGCGAGGAGAAGTCCCGCTGGGAGGAAAAGACGGTCGCCTCCATCGCCTGCCACAACGCCATCCGCAGCGGGCAGGCGCTCTCCATGGAAGAGATGCAGGCGCTCGTCCGCCAGCTGGAAGAGACGGCCACTCCCCACACCTGCCCCCACGGGCGGCCGACCATCGTGAAAGTGGGGCGGGACTACCTGGAGCGGCACTTCGGAAGGTAACTCGAAGGTCAAAGGTCGTAAGCCGGGGGCCTATTCCTCGTCCGCCACGCTGCGGTAGACCTCTTCCCAGCGCACCATGCCGTCCTCGACGAGCTGCCGTATCTTGCGCTGCGCCGGCGTGAGCTGCGGGTTCTTGCCGGTCTTGATTTCCAGGATGACGACCTCCTGCGGGTCGCCCCGCGCCAGGCCGGGGAAGACGACGAGGTCAATGGGCGTGCCGATGAAGCGCACCTCGGTGGGGTCGTACCGGAAGTCCGGGAAGTAGGGCACCATCTGCTCGGTGAAGCGCCCGCCGAGCACGGCCCGGCTGCGGACCACGGCGTCCCGCCGGCCCTCGGCGAGCTCGGTCTGCCAGCGGGCGACCTCGCGCGCCTGCCAGTCGCGGAACCTCTTCTCGAAGCGCAGCCGCAGCGCCAGGTAGCTGAAAAAAGCGATGACGAGCACGGCGGCCACGGCGACGGTGATGACGGCGGCGGTGGGCATGGCCGGCCTCCTTCCCCGGGGCGCGGCGCCCCGCTACGCGGTCGGTTGCTTGCTGCTGCCGGGCTTGACGAGGGGCACGCCGGCTTTACATAAAGGACAGGATTCGGGCGGGTAGGTGACGACGTCGGCGGTGTGGCAGGCGTAGAACGGCGCCCCGAAGTCCGGGGCCGCCCCGGCCGACGGCCGGTAGACGAGCACCCCGACGCCGGCGACCTCGCCCCCGGCCTTTTTCACGGCGGCGATGACGTCCCGCACCGAGCCGCCGGTCGTCATGACGTCGTCCACGACGAGGACGCGCTCGCCGGGGGCGATCTCGAAGCCGCGCCGGAAGACGCGGCCCCCGCTCTCGTCCTTCTCGGCGAAGATGCCGCGGGTGCCGAGCTGCCGGGCCGTCTCGTAGGCGAGGATGATGCCCGGCGTCGTCGGCCCGGCCACGACGCTCACGTTCGCGTCGCGGAAGCGGCCGGCAATCATCCGGCAGAGGGCCTCCGTGTAAGCGGGGTACTGGAGCACCCGGGCCTTCTCCCAGTACTCGGGGGAGTGGAGGCCGGAGGTCAGCAGGAAGTGGCCGGTGAGCAGGGCGCCCGACTTGCGGAACATCTCGACGACGCTGTCAGCCACGCTACGTCCTCCCGTTCAGTTTGCCGCCGGCGCCGCGGCCAGCTGGTCGCCGAGGGCGTAGTGCGGTATCACGCCCCAGTCGTTCGGCGGCCAGGTGGAGAGCCAGGCCTTGCCGCGGATGTTGGCGGCCGGCACCAGCCAGCCGGTGTGGGAATCGTTGCTGAAGTTGCGGTTGTCCCCCAGCACGAAGTACTCGCCGTCCGGTATCGTCACCGCCGCCATGGTGTAGTCCGGCGCCTGGGCGAGGTAGGGCTCGCTGAGGGCCACGCCGTCCACGTAGACGAAGCCGTTCCTGATCTCGACGGTATCGCCCGGGAGGCCGATGATGCGCTTGATGAAGTCCTCCGGCTCCACCGGCGACTCGAAGACGATGACGTCGCCCCGCTTCGGCTCCCCGAAAACGTAGGCGACCTTGCTGACGACGACGCGCTGGCCGGGGTGGAAGCTCGGCTCCATGCTCGTCTGGAAGACCTCGTAGGTCTGGATGGTCTGCCGGGCGCCGATGAAGATGATGACGGCGATGCCGATGGTGATGAGAAGTTCCCGGACGAAAGGTTTCATGGGTGCCGCTTACCGCTCCTTGCCCCCAATTATACTCCAAAGGGGAGCGGGCCCGCCAGCACCGCGCCGGCGGCGGGCTAGCGGATGGCGGACTGGCGGCCGTAGGCCCGGTTCTTCCAGCGCACCCCGGCCCCGGTCAGCCAGCGCAGGCTGGCGGTGACCGCCGCCGCTACCAGGTAGGCCATGCCGACCGGCTGGAGGATGACCGGCGCGAGCGGCTCGCGGAAGCGGAGGTCAATGAGCAGCCGCGTCAGGTAGATGAGGCCCACCTGCGCCACCACGTACCACTGCCAGGCGGCCAGCACCGGCAGGGTGACGAGCACCTCGCGGAGCCAGAAGAAGGGGCCGAGGAACATCAGCACCCCGGTGGCGATGACGGCGCCGAGCCCCGCCGGCGAGAGCGCCGCCACGGAGTAGCACCACTTGAGGAAGCCCTCCCACATGGCCCCGAGGTCCCGGTACATGAGGCAGGACACCACCGGGGCCAGGTTGACGGCCAGGTGGCGGCCGCCGGCGCGGGTGATTTCGATGCCGAGCCACACGTCCTCCAGGATGCGCGTCCTGACCGCCTGGTGCCCGCCTATTTTCAGGTAGTCGTCCCGGCGGAAGAGCAGGAACTGCCCGATGGCCAGCGACGGCTGCGGCGTCCGGGCGGCGTGGAGCCACCAGAGCGGCACCCAGCTCAGCAGGACGTAGTACATCATCGGCAGGGCTATCTTCTGCGCCGCGCCATCGGCGAGCTGGCGGGGGAAGCCGGAGAGGAGCGCCGTGTTGTTCTCCATGGCGAGCTCCAGCACGCTGCGCAGCATGTGGGGCTCGTGGGTGGTGTCCGCGTCCACGAAGAGGTACCACTCGCCGGCAGCGTGCCCGGAGAGCTGGTGGCAGGCGTGGGGCTTGCCGGCCCAGTCGTCCGGGAGGGGCAGGCCGTTAAAGAAGCGGATGCGCGGGTCGGCGGCGGCCATCCCGGCGACGATGGCGGCGGTATCGTCGGTGGAGTTATCGTCCAGCACGAGGATTTCAAAGTCCGGGTAGTCCTGCCGCCGGAGGGATTCCAGGCAGGCGCGGATGTTGGCCGCCTCGTTGCGGGCGGGCACCATGATGGAGATTTTCGGCGCCGGGGACGGCACCCGGGCGTTACGCCGCGGGGTCTTGAAGGTGAGCAGGTTGAGCACGAGGTTGACGAAACAGGCCGTCAGCCCGACCGCGATGATAACCTGGTAGAGCAGCATGGCGCCCCTTTCTCCGTGACAGGACGGTTCAGGTGTTGCGGGCCGCGCCCTGGACCCAGCGGTAGAGCCGCCCGTGGAGCCCCGGCCGCCGGTGGCGCAGGTCGTGAGCGTGTTTCACCAGGAAAATAAGCAGGATGCCGGTCATCAGGAGGGTCTCCCAGGAGCGGCCGTGGTTGAGGAACTGGTAGGCGAGCGCCCCGGCCGTGCCGAGGGAGATGGCCCAGGCGTCCGGCTCGATGAGCAGCGCCCCGGCGACGATGCAGGCGGCGAAGGCCAGCGGGACGTTGATATCCGGCATCGCCAGGACCACCCCGAAGGTGACGGCGATGGCCTTGCCCCCGTGCCCGCGGAGGAACGGTGAGAAGGCGTGGCCGAGGATGGCCGCCAGGCCCGCCAGGACGACCTCGGTGACGGGCAGGCCGAAGGCCGCGTGCGCGAAGTAGACGAAGGGGAAGCCCTTGGCCACGTCGAGGAACACCGCCAGGTAGCCGGTGAGGCGGCCGCCCGCCCGGAACACGTTGGCGGCGCCGGGGTTGCCGTCCCCGTAGCAGCGCACGTCCACGCCCAGCAACACCTGCCCGACGATGACGGAGAACGGCACCGCGCCCAGGAAGAAGGCGCCGAGGACGATCAGCGGGAACGCCAGCACACCCACGCCTTACCGGCCTTTCCGAGGTATACCTCGTGATTCTGGGTATACGATAGGCGAAACCGGCGGAAAAATCAAGAGGCGGAGGGACGGCGTAGCTCCGTCCAGGCGCGGTTGACCGCCAGGATGATGGCCCCGACGACGCCGATAATCATGGCCCCCGCCCCGATGAGCAAAATGCCGTCCGAGACGACGCCCTGGAAAATTTTCCACGGCGTGCTCTCGAGGGCCGCCTGCCCGCCAATGCGGACCGCCAGCGGCAGGGCGATTTCCATGTAGATGCCGGAGAGGATGATGGCGCCGAGGAAGGTCCCCGCGGCCAGGTAGAGGAAGTTGCGGATGCGCCGCCAGCGGTGCGTGATGTTCAGCAAAATGATGGTGACCCAGACGAGGCCGAGCGCCAGCCCGGTCACGCTGTTCAGCCCGATGACGATGACGAGCACGAACAGCACGAAGAGCACCGGCACCATGACGCGGGCCCTCGGGGACCAGGAGCGGGGCGAAAATACCTTGCTTGTCATCTTGCGGCGGCTTCTCCGCGGGTTCCTTCTCTCCCATCCTAGTCCAAATACCGTCCCCGCGCAAGCCCGGCGGCCCCCGGTTGACAGCCGGAAAAGAAAGTACTTAAATAGGGGGCGAACGCAGTCACCCCCGCGCGGAGGATTCTATGGCCAAGACGCAAGCAATCCAGCCCGGTTACTGTATCGCCGTCTATCTGGTGCCCGATGCGGCGGCGGAATGCTGCTACATCGGCATCGTCGAGGCGACGGACGACATCGGCCTCCTCATCAACCTCGCCCACTGGGACGACAAGCTGGACATGGTCGGCGGCTACTCGGAGAGCCTGTTCGTGCCCTGGAAGAACGTGAGCTCGGCGCTCATCAGCACCGAGCAGCAGCCGACGCGCCGCTTCATGGCCGACCGCGCCCCCAAGTGGAAGAAGGACGTCGAGGCCAGCCGCGGCAGCGCCGGTTCCTCCGGCAAGAAAAAGTAGCCCCCGGTTCCGGAAGGGTTTCGTGCTCCGCGGTCAGCGCCGTCCGGCGCTGGCCGCGGGGTTCGCTTTTGTCTGCGGGCCGCCCGCTCGTTGCCGGGCGCCGGGACGGGTGGTATAATTTCTCCGGCGCTGGCGAGTTGTGTAGTGGTAGCACAGGGGACTTTGGATCCCTTAGCCCAGGTTCGAATCCTGGCTCGCCAGCCAGCCTTTTCAAGGCGTTTCCGCACCCGGATACTGCCACCCCTGCATATCCACGAACTGCGGCGGCCGGTGGCCCAGCACCTGCCGGATGGAGCTGATCTCCCCGATGTGGCACCACGTGTGGCAGATGCAGCGCACCAGCAGCGCGCCCATGTTCTCGTTGAGGCCCCGGTAGACGAGGGGGACGTCCCGGAGGGTTTCCTCGTCGGCGGCACGGAGCCAGGGCTCCGATTCGCTGCCGGCGTCCCGCCACAGCCCCAGGGCCTCTTCCAGCGGCGGCTGCGAAGCGGGAGCCCCGAAACCGTACGAGGCGTAGCGGGCGTCCGTCTCCCGCCCGGCGGGCCAGTCCACGAAGAACGAGCGGTGCTGGTTGGCCACGTGGGCGATTATCCAGGAGATGCAGTTCATGGGCTCAACGCACGTGCGGGCGTCTTCGTCCGTGAGGCCGACCAGATTGCGGTCGAACTCCTTCCGGGTAAGTTCCAGCATCTGTGCCAGTAAGTGCATGATGTGCCTCCTCGCGTCCGCGTACTGTATTGTTGGGCACCGGCTCCCGTCTGTCAAGCGGCGGCGGCTCCGAAACGTTACGGATTCGTTATTTTTCATAATGTTGACAGGTGTCGATTCGGGTGTATACTACTAACGTACGGGTCAACAAGTCCCGGGTACCCCGAGGTGGATGCCCATGACGGAAGAAGAAAGCGGCCTCGACGAACTGATGCGGCTCTCCCGCCAGTTTACCAGGCAGCAGGAAGATAACAACCGCGCCGAACGCCAGCGCGAGGCCCAGGGCAAGAAGGTCAAGGGCGTGCTCCAGGGCCTCAAAGACCTCAACGTGTCCATGGCCGTTTCCCAGCTCACCAGCGTCGCCGCCCCGGAGACCATCCGTCGCGTGGACGCGCTGCGCACCAAGGAAAACACCGAGGACCTCCGCAAGCTCATCTCCACCATGGCCGACGACCTGGAGCGCCAGCTCGGCGCGCTGAAAGCCGGGCAGGATACCGCCCCGCTCGTCAACACCATGCGGACCATCAACATCCTCCTCGACCTCTACTTCTCCTTCCACTAAAAATCCCTTGCGCCGGACGAGCTTCGCCTCACCTGTCATTCTGAGGGAGTCCGCCTCCGGCGAACGACCGAAGAATCCGGGGGTGGGGGCGGCCCCCCGGCTCCGAGATCCTTCGCCCGCCTCGAGCGGACTCAGGATGACAGGATTCACTTCTTTGCGGGCAGGCCATATGGACGTGCGCCCGGCAATCGTGGTTTTCATGGGTCCAGGTGGTTTACACGCGGGCGCAACTGTTCTACAATGTGAAGTAAGCCGCTGACGTCCCCGCCGGTCCGCTCCGGCGCCTTCCACCGGTCACCGGCCCGCATTTCGTATGAAACTAGGGATTGATATCGGCTCCGTGTCCGCCAAGGTGGTGGTCATGGATGAAGCCGATGCTATAGTCGCCAGCCGGTACGTCCGCACCAAGGGACAGCCGGTGGAGACCGTGTTGGCCGTCCTGGAGGAAATCCTGGCGGCCTACCCGGCTTCTTCGTTCACCGTGGCCGGGGCCACCGGCACCGGCGGCCAGCTCGTGGCGGACCTCATCGGCATCCCTTTCGTCAACGAGATTACCGCCCAGGCCGCCGCCACCGCCCGCTTCTACCCGGACGTCCAGACCATCCTGGAAATCGGCGGCGAGGACTCCAAGCTCATCGTGCTGGAGCGGGAGACGCCGGAGAGCGAGCCGAAGGTCGGGGACTTCTCCCTCAACGGCGCCTGCGCCGCCGGGACGGGCTCCTTCCTCGACCAGCAGGCCTCCCGCATGGGCATCCCCATCGAGGACTTCGGCGACGTCGCCCTCAAGTCCGAGCACCCGCCGCGCGTCGCCGGGCGGTGCAGCGTCTTCGCCAAGAGCGATATGATCCACCTCCAGCAGGTGGGTACCCCGGTCCACGATATCGTCGCCGGGCTCTGCTTCGCCATGATTCGCAACTTCAAGGGGCAGGTCATCCGCGGCCGCGAGCTCCTGAAACCCATCGCCTTCCAGGGCGGCGTGGCCGCCAACCGGGGCATCCGCCGGGCGGTACTGGAGGTCCTGGAGCTCGACGAGAAAGACCTGATAGTCCCCGAATATTTCAACGTCATGGGCGCCATCGGGGCGGCCCTCTCCGGCAAGCCGGTCACCCTCCCCGAGGACATCCCGGCCCGCATCAGCGAGCACCTGGCCACCCGCGTCCACAAGTTCATGACGCTCGAACCCCTCGCCGGGGACGAGTACGATATCAACGTCGAGCCGGTCAAGCTGGCCGGCGATGAGAAGGTGGAGGCCTACATCGGCATCGATATCGGCTCCATCAGCACCAACGTCGTCATCATTGACGACGAGAACCGCGTGCTGGCGCGCCGCTACCTGATGACCGCCAGCCGGCCCATCGAGGCCGTCCGCCGCGGCCTGAAAGAGGTCGGCGAGGAAATCGGCGACAGGGTCGTCATCAGGGGCACCGGCTCTACCGGCTCCGGCCGCTACATGACCGGCGAGTTCTTCGGAGCGGACATCGTCGCCAACGAGATTACCGCCCACGCCACGGCCGCCTCCTTCATGGACCCGAAGGTGGACACGATTTTCGAAATCGGCGGGCAGGACGCCAAGTACATCAGCCTCCAGAACGGCACCATCGTGGACTTCACCATGAACAAGGTCTGCGCCGCCGGGACGGGCTCCTTCCTCGAGGAGCAGGCGGAGAAGCTCGGCATCAGCATCAAGGGGGAGTTCGGCGAGCAGGGCATGGCCGCCAAAGAGCCGCTCGACCTCGGCGAGCGCTGCACCGTCTTCATGGAGTCCCAGCAGAACTACTACAAGCAGCGCGGCGCCTCCCGCAAGGACCTCGTGGCCGGGCTCGCCTACTCCGTCGTCCGCAACTACCTGACCAAGGTGGTGGAGGACCGCACGATAGGGAACCACATCCTGTTCCAGGGCGGCACCGCCTTCAACCGGGCCGTCAAGGCCGCCTTCGAGAGCGTCCTCGGCAAGCCCGTCTTCGTCCCGCCCCACCACGATATCCTCGGCGCCATCGGCGTGGCCATCATGGCCAGGGACGAGATGCAGCGCTCCAGCAAGGCCACCCGCTTCCGCGGCTTCGACCTCTCCGGCCGCACCTACGACCTCTCCACCTTCGAGTGCACCAGCTGCTCCAACCGCTGCGAGATCCACAAGGTCATCTTCGGGGACGAGAAGCCCCTCTTCTACGGCTCCCGCTGCGGCCTCTGGGACAGCACCGAGAAGAAGCAGGCCCGCGAATCATCCACCATCCCGCGGCTCTTCGAGGAGCGCGAAGAGCACCTCATGAACGCCTACCCCGGGGACGAGCCGGACCGGCCCAACGGCAAGACCGTCGGCATCCCGCGCGTCCTCTTCTTCCACGAGCTCTACCCGCTCTGGAAAGCCTTTTTCACCGAGCTCGGCTTCAAGGTGGTCGTCTCGGACCCCACCAACCGCTACATCATGCGGCAGGGCGTGGAGAACATCGTCGAGGAGCCGTGCCTGCCCATCAAGCTGGCCCACGGCCACCTGCTCAACCTGCTGGAGAAGAACCCGGACTTCATCTTCATGCCGGTGCAGAGCACCATGGAGAAGCTCTCGCCGGCCTTCAACAAGTCCTGGAACTGCCCGCTGACGCAGTCGCTGCCGTTCATCATCATGAGCTCCAACCGCATCAAGGAGGCCATGAAGCGCCCGGACGGCACCGAGGTCACCGTGCTCCGCCCGGTGATGCACCCGGACCGCGGTCGCCCCTGGCTCCGCAAGCGCCTCAAGTACCTGGCCGGGAAGGCGGGCGTCAAGGACGCCGCCCGCCTGGAAAAGGCCATTGACGCCGGCTTCGCCGCCTTCGATGAGTTCAACGCCTGGCAGCTCCGCCGCGGTAAAGAGGTGCTGGATTCCCTCAAGCCGGAGGACCGCGCCATCGTCGTCATCGGCCGCGCCTACAACACGTATGATGAAGCCATGACCCTCAACCTGCCGGAGAAGCTCCGCGACCTCAACGTGCTGGCCATCCCGCTCGATTTCCTCCCCCTCGCTTCGGTCGCGGAGGAGGTCAACCGCACCCACCAGAACATGTACTGGAAGTCCGGCCAGAAGATACTCTGCGGCGGCCACATCGTCGCCCACGACCCGCGGCTCTTCGCCCTCTACATCACCAATTTCGCCTGCGGCCCGGATTCCTACATGCTCAAGTTCTTCGGCAAGGAGACGGAGGGCAAGCCCTTCCTCACCATCGAGATTGACGAGCACTCCGCGGATGCCGGCATCGTCACCCGCTGCGAGGCGTTCATTGATACCATCCGCAACGCCAACACCCGCGGCACGAGCCGGCTCATCCCGCACCTCAGCATCTCCGGCGGACACTCCAACGGCCGCACCGTCTACATCCCCTACATGATGGACCACGCCTACCTGCTCTCGGCGGCCATGCGGGTCGGCGGCGTCAGGGCGGAGACCCTGCCGGAGTCCGACAACGAGACGCTGGAGCTCGGCCGCAAGTACACCACCGGCAAGGAGTGCTACCCCTCCATCATCACCACCGGGGACATCGTCAAGCGGACGGAGCAGCCGGATTTCAGCCCGGAGAAGTCCGCCTTCTTCATGCCGGCCGCCTGCGGGCCGTGCCGCTTCGGGCAGTACAACCGCCTCCACCGCCTCATCCTCGACGAGCTCGGCCTCCAGGAGGTGCCCATCCTCGTCTTCGACCAGACCGGCGGCTACCACAACGACCTCTCCAACATGGGCAACGGCTTCCGCCTCAACGCCTGGCGGTCCTTCATCATCTGGGACTCCGTCGTCAAGATGACCATGGAGCGCCGCCCCTACGAGGTCAACACAGGCGAGACGGACGCCCTCTACCGGGTCTGGCTCGATAAGCTCGTCAGGAACGTCGGCCAGGACCCGGCCACCCTCCGCGAGTTCTCGCGGCAGGCGCGGCGGGAGTTCGAGGCTATCAAGATTGACACGAGCCAGCCCAAGCCGCGCATCGGCATCGTCGGGGAGATATTCGTCCGCTCCAACCACTTCGCCAACGACGAGCTCGTCCGCACGCTGGAGGCCCGCGGCGCCCAGGTCGGCATCCCGCCGGTCGAGGAGTGGTTCGACTACATCGACCACCAGCGGAGCTACCGCTACCGGCATCGCCTCGAAGGCGGCTGGCGCGACTGGCTCAAGCAGAAGCTGACGGAAATCGTCATGGAGCGCACCGTCGAGCCGCTCCGCCGGGAGTTCGATACCGGCATCGGGCTCTTCACCCGCGAGGCGTCCACCGGGGACATCATCCAGAAGGGCAAGGCCTACCTCAGCCCCGCCGTCGAGGGCGAGGCCATCCTCAGCATGGGCCGCGTCGTGGAGTACGCCGAGCAGGGCTTCGACGGCATCGTCAACGTCATCCCCTTCGGCTGCATGCCGGGCACGGTGGTGAGCCTGCTGCTCCACCAGTTCCGGCAGGACTGGGGGCTGCCCGTCCTCAACGTCGCCGTGGAGGGCACCAAGAGCACCGGGCAGGACATCCGCTTCGACGCCTTCATCCAGCAGGCCTACGAGCACATGCTGCGCCACCGCGGCAGGCCGCTCCACGCCTAGCCCGCCGAATCTTTACGAATCCTTAAGGGTTTGTTTATTCCCTCTTAACGGTCTTTACGCGGACGTTTACGTTCGGCTGGTACGATAGTACTGTTCCCGCCGGAAGGCGGGGCGGCACCGACCACGGAGTGAACGGCCATGGAGAACTTCGTCCTCGCGGGCAAGGCCAAGACGGTCTTCCGGCTGCTGGAGCTCAAGGCGCAGCAGGAAGCCAGAGAACAGGCGAAAAAGAAAGCGGCTAAAAAAGAGCGGAAGTGAGGACCGGGACCTATCTCCGGAACTTGTTCTTGAGGTCTTCTATCTCTTTCTGCTTCTGGTAGTCTTCTTCGGACAGGGGTTCGCAGGAGACGAGCTCGTTGTCCTTGATCTTAATCGTAAAATACTCGTGGCATTTCCAGCAGCGGCGCGGCCCCTCGTACTCGTCCATCACGAGCGAGAGCTTCGTCTCGGCGCCGCACTCCGGACAGATGAGTGACATCATCGGCATGACGGGTCTTCTCCTTTTCTCTCTCCGGGAACCGGTGGTCGGCCCGTATTGCCCACCATTATACCATTCCGGACGCCGGCCCGGTCAACGGCGTCAGCCGGTGAACAGCTTCAGGGCCCCCGGGAAGTAGTGGTTGAAGAGCAGGAACATCGTCGGGATGGTGACCATCGAGGCGATGAAGCTGGCGAAGACGAACTGCGTCGCCACGTTCTTGTGGCCGCCGCCCCGCTCCACCAGGATGGGCGCCGCCGTCACCGGCGGCACCACCGCCTGGAGGAAGAGGAGCAGGGCGATGGTATCGTTCGGCTTGATGAGCAGCAGCAGCCCGATGAACACCGCCGGGAAGACGAGGTTCTTGACGATGATGAACTTGCCTATCTCCCCCCACCAGAACTTGCCCCGCTGCTGGAAGTCCAGGTAGAGGCTCGCCCCCAGGATAAGCATGATGAGCGGCAGCGCCATCTGGCCGAGGATGTTGAAGATGTCCACGATGAAGTCCGGCAGGTGGTCGTTGATGCTCGTCAGCCGCAGCAGCACCGCCAGCACCGTCACCAGCAGCACCGGGTTGAGCAGCCGCGGCCAGTTGAACTTGACCTCCTTGTTCTGCTTGAAGAAGAACTGGTAGGTGCTGAAGAACAGGGTGGGGTGGAACATCATCAGGATGAACAGCATGGCGATGAACGGCGTGCTCTCCCCGAACAGCCCGGTCAAGATGATGAGCGGGAAGAAGAGGCCGTTCTGGAAGAACATCGTCACGCTCCACTCCGGCCGTACCTGCCTGCCCGCGATGAAGCGGGAGAGCAGCGTCAGCAGGAAGGCGACGATGGTGAAGGCGCCCCACCAGAGCGGCAGCTGCCACCAGGTCGGGAACTCCTTGGGGTTGAAGTTGATGACGATGCTGGCGAAGACGGTGGCCGGCAGGGCGATGTCAATGACGAGCGTGGAGAGCACGGAGATGACGTTCTCCGGCAGGATGCGCCGCCTGGTTATCCACAGGCCGATGAACCCGATGCCGAGCAGCACCAGCACGGACTGGAGGACGACGTTGAAGATATGCATACGTTGCCCCCATTGTAGCGTATGTCGGGGAAAAGGGGTAGGGGGATATGGTACCGGAGGTCGGATTCGAACCGACACGGGGGTCGCCCCCCAGCGGTGTTTGAGACCGCTGTGTCTGCCATTCCACCACTCCGGCGCGGCCCTCTCATTCTACGGGAAGATGCCCCCCGGCGCAAGGCTTCCCTCCGGCGCCCCGGGGTCTGGACAATTGGACATAATCTCCCTATAATGGGGCCATGAACGTCACGTGTTTCGCCAAGGGCCAGATTAGTCTCATCCTTACCGGCCCCTCTCTGATGCAGTAGAGAGGGGACTACCGGACCGCACCCAAGATTAATCTCCTGAGGAGGAACACCATGGCAGACAAATACGAGCCCAGCGCCATCGAGCAGAAATGGCAGCAGCGCTGGGCCGCCGATAACCTCTACCGCACCCCGGACGACGACCCCCGCCCCAAGTGGTACGCCCTCACCATGTTCCCCTATACCTCCGGCGACCTCCACATCGGCCACTGGTACCCCATGGCGCCCTCGGACGTCCACGCCCGCTTCAAGCGCATGAGCGGCTTCAACGTCCTCCACCCCATGGGCTTCGATGCCTTCGGCCTCCCCGCCGAGAACGCCGCCATCCGCCGCGGCATCCCCCCGGCGGAGTGGACGGAGAAGAACATCGCCAACATGCGCCGCCAGCTCAAGAGCATCGGCGCCGTCTACGACTGGGACCGCGAGGTCATCACCTCCCACCCGGACTACTACCGGTGGACCCAGTGGTTCTTCCTCAAGCTCTACGAGGCCGGCCTCGCCTACCGCGCCGAGGCCCCGGTCAACTGGTGCCCGAAGTGCCAGACCGTGCTCGCCAACGAGCAGGTGGTCGGGGAGGGCGTCTGCGAGCGGTGCGATACCCCGGTCATCAAGCGCGAGCTCGAGCAGTGGTTCTTCCGCATCACCAGGTACGCCGACGAGCTGCTGGAGTTCGACGGCATCGACTGGCCGGAGCGCATCAAGATAATGCAGCGCAACTGGATCGGCAAGAGCTACGGCACGGAGATTGCCTTCGGGCTGGACGACCCCGGCGTGGCGGAGAAGGAGATACGCGTCTTCACCACCCGGCCGGATACCGTCTTCGGCGTCACCTTCATGGTGCTGGCGCCGGAGCACCCGCTCGTCGAAAAGCTCACCACGCCGGAGCAGAAAGAGGCCGTCGAGGCCTACATCGGCAAGACCCGCCGCCTCAACGAGATAGAGCGCCTCTCCACCGAGAAGGAGAAGGACGGCGTCTTCACCGGCGCCTGCTGCACCAACCCGCTCAACGGGGAGAAGGTGCCCATCTGGATCGCGGACTACGTCCTCTACTCCTACGGCACCGGCGCCGTCATGGCGGTGCCCGCCCACGACGAGCGTGACTTCGCCTTCGCGACGAAGTACGGGATTGACATAAAAGTGGTCATCGCGCCGCCGGACTGGGACGGCCGGCCCCTGAAAGAGGCCTACATCGAGCCGGGCAGGATGATCAACTCCGGCAAGTTCGACGGCACCCCGAGCCGGCAGGGCATCGAGGACGTCTCCGCCTACCTCGCCGAGCAGGGGCGGGGCGGCAAGACCATCAGCTACCGCCTGCGGGACTGGCTCATCTCCCGCCAGCGCTACTGGGGCGCGCCCATCCCCATCGTCTACTGCGAGAAGTGCGGCACCGTGGCGGTGCCGGAGCGGGATTTGCCCGTCCTGCTCCCGGAGCACGTGGAGTTCAAGCCCACCGGGGAATCGCCGCTCAAGTACAGCCAGGGCTTCGTCAACACGGCGTGCCCGGAGTGCGGCGGCCCGGCCCGGCGCGAGACGGACACCATGGACACCTTCATGTGCTCCTCGTGGTACTACCTCCGCTACCCGAATGCCAGGATAGACACGGCCGCCTTCGACGACAAGCTGGTGAAAAAGTGGTGCCCGGTGGACTTCTACACCGGCGGCGCCGAGCACGCCGTCATGCATCTCTTGTACGTCCGCTTCTTCACCAAGGCCATCCGGGACCTCGGCCTCATTGACTTCGGCGAGCCCTTCCTGAAGCTGTTCAACCAGGGCACCATCGTCCGCGAGCACATGAAGATGAGCAAGAGCCGCGGCAACGTCGTCAACCCGGACGACTACGTGAAGTCCCTCGGGGCGGACACCGTCCGTACCTACCTCATGTTCATCGGGCCGTGGGACCAGGGCGGCGAGTGGGACGACAGCGGCATCGGCGGCATCTCCCGCTGGCTCAACCGCGTCTGGAGCCTGGGCGTGGACGGCTACGAGTCGAAGGGTTCCTCCGGCGACGACGACCTCCGCCGCACCATGCACCAGACCATTAGAAAGGTCACCGAGGACCTGGACCGCTACCACTTCAATACCATGATCGCCGCCCTGATGGAGTACACCAACTACCTCGGCCGCGTCCGCGAGGCCGGCAGCGCCGGCGACGCCGCCTGGAACGAGGCCGTCAGGACGCTCTGCCTGCTGCTCGCCCCCTCCGTGCCCCATCTGGCCGAGGAGGTCTGGGAGCGCCGCGGCGGGCCCTACAGCGTCCACAACCAGCCCTGGCCGCAGTGGGACGAGGCCTACGTCACCCGCGACGAGTTTACGTTAGTCGTGCAGGTCAATGGTAAAATACGGGAGAAGGTCGCCGCGCCCGTCTCCGTCACCGAGGACGAGGCGGTGGTCCTGGCCAGGGAACAGGAGAAGGTCAAACCGTACGTAGAGGGCAAGCAGGTCGTCAAGGTCATCTACGTGCCCGGCAAGCTCGTGAACATCGTGGTGAGGTGAGGCTATGAAACTGGCGTTCATCGGCGGGGGCAACATGGGGGAGGCTATCGTGGCCGCGCTGCTGCAGAAGAAGCGCGCCATCCCGACCGCAATCACCGTGAGCGACGTCAGTCCCGAGCGGCGGGACTACCTGGGTAAGCAGTACGGTGTCCTGACCACGGACGAAAACCTGGAAGCGGTGGCCGGCAGGGATGTCGTCATCCTCTCGGTCAAGCCGCAGCAGTTCGCGGAGGTCGCCGCGAGCATCAAGGGGCAGCTCGGCAACAACCAGCTCGTCATCTCCATCATGGCCGGCGTCCGCACGGACAAAATTACCGAAGCCCTCGGCTACGGCGTCATCGTGCGGGCCATGCCCAACATGCCCGCCCGGATCGGGATGGGCGTCACCGGCTGGACGGCCACGCCGGACGTCTCCGATTCCCAGAAGGAGCGGGCCAGAATCGTGCTCGGCTCCATGGGCGAGGAGCTCTTCTTCCCGGACGAAGGCTCGCTCGACATGGTCACCGCCGTCAGCGGCAGCGGCCCGGCCTACGTCTTCCTCTTCGCCGAGGCCCTCATCGCCGGGGCGGAGAAGCTCGGCCTGGCCCCGGACGACGCCCGCGAGCTCGTTATCCGTACCCTCCTCGGCGCGGGCCACCTGCTGGAAGCGTCCGATATGACCGCCGCCGAGCTGCGCCACGCCGTGACCTCCAAAGGCGGCACGACGGAAAAGGCCCTCCAGGTGCTCGACCTCGGCGGGTTCTCCGCCCTCGTGGCGGACGCCGTGCGGGCCGCCTACGAGCGCTCCGTCGAGCTCGGCGACTGAACATGAGAGTTGACACCACCAGCGGCCGGCCCTACCGGAACTTCTGGGAGTGGCTCCTCGACGGTTGGCACCGCTACTTTATCCTCCTGCCGCTCATCGGCTACGGCTGGTACCTCGGCAGTACCAGTGAGGTCTAGTACCGGCAACGTATTGACGCCGTCAACCCGCGAAGGTAGAATAGGGAAAACCGCGAAGGAGTGAACGGCCTATGA
>DAOUEG010000058.1:0-1756 GCA_034430495.1 Dehalococcoidales bacterium | reverse complement strand
GTCTGCACGGACTGCCACACCGCCCATACCATCCAGAACCCGACGACGGCGTCCTTCCGGCTGGAGTCCGTCCAGCTCTGCGCCAACTGCCACAGCAACGCCGAGCTGATGAAGAAGTACGGCCTCTCCCCCTACGTGGTGACGTCCTACCTGGAGGACTTCCACGGGCGCACCGTGGCGCTCATCACCAAGGAGAACAAGGACATCTGGGTGCAGGAGGCGGTCTGCACGGACTGCCACGGCATCCATGATATCATCGCGGTGGACAGCCCGGATTCGCCGGTCATCAAGGCGAACCTGGAGGCCACCTGCGCCAAGTGCCATCCGGGCATCAGCACCCAGTTCTCCGGCGCCTGGCTCGGGCACTACGAGCCGAGCCTGCACAAGTTCCCGATGATATTCCTGGTGCAGTGGTTCTACAAAATAATGATTCCCTTCGTCCTGGTGGGGCTTTCCCTCCACGTCCTGCTGGACCTCTGGCGAAGGATAACGAACCGGTAAGGGGGCGCTCATGACAACCGCCGAAGTAGCCAAACCCATCAAGAAGGCCAAGGACGACATCGTCCGCTTCGTGCTGCGGCAGCGCCTCGAGCACATCCTCCTCATCATCCTGTTCGTGGGGCTGTCGGTGACCGGCCTCGCCCAGCGGTACTCCGGCTCCGGCTGGGGGGAGTGGATCATCATCAACGTGGGCGGCATCGAGTTCCTCCGCCTCATCCACCGCGTCCTGGCCATGATATTCGTGGCCCAGTTCGTCTACCACATCGTCTTCGTCTCGGTACAGTACTTCGGCAAGCACCAGAAGCTGACGATGGTGCCGACGCTCAAGGACTTCAAGGACGCCGTTGACGAGATGCGGTATACCTTCGGTTTCAAGGACCGGCCGCCGCGGTTCGACCGGTACGACTACCGGCAGAAGTTCGAATACTGGGGCCTGATGTTCGGCAGCACGGTGCTCATCGCGACCGGGTTCATCCTCATGTTCCCGGTGGCGTTCACCAAGGTGCTGCCGGGGCAGTTCGTGGCGGCGGCGGTGGAGTTCCACGGCTTCGAGGCGACGCTGGCGGTGCTGACCATCATCATCTGGCACCTCTATGACGTCATCTTCCGGCCGGGCGTCTTCCCGGCGGATACCACCATCTTCACCGGGCACATCTCCCGCAAGCGCATCGCCGAGGAGCACCCGCTGGAGTACCCGGACATCGCCGCGGAGGAGCTGGCCGCCGAGCACGGCGCGGGCCCGGAGATGCCGCAGGAACCCGATACCATCTAACGCGGCGGCCGCACCATGACGTTCTTCACTTCAGGGGCGGGACAGTATTTTTCCCAGGTGCTGTGCTACTCCCTGCTGGTTCTCATTGCCCTGGAAACCCTGCTGGCCGGCTGGCGCATCACGACGACGAGCGTGCAGCTGCGCTTCCGCCTGGCGGCGCTGCTGCTGCCGGCGGCGGCGCCGCTCGTCTATCTGATTTGGGCCGGGATGCGGGCCGAGACTTCCTTCCAGGAGCAGGTGGCGTTCTTCGATATCGCCACGTGGCTCGGGCAGGGGCTGTTCTGGAAGGTGGCGCTCTGGCACGTGGTGGCGGCGGGCATGGCGGTGACGACCGGCGTGTTCATCGTCAAGGAAGCGGTACCGGCGGTGCGGCACTACCTGCAGCGGCCGCCGGACCACCCGCTCCTGAAAGAGGGGTCCGCGCCGGTGCTGGAAGCGGCGGTGGCGGAGCAGAGCCGGGCGCTCGGCATCCGGCCGCCGGCG
>DAOUEG010000057.1:0-13427 GCA_034430495.1 Dehalococcoidales bacterium | reverse complement strand
CGTTAAGGTCAGGATAATTTCGTCTATCTTCGTAGCAAACGAGTCGCTCATAATTAATACCACTAGAGTTCCACTTTACATCGTCAAGTGCTTTTTCCCGTTGGTCGGTAGAAATGGTGAAGGACATACGGTTATCGTCAAATTGAAAAAGATATGCGCAACTAATACAAGTGTGTTTAGGAAGCTCCATACTCCTATACTAACACAGGAGGTCAATTATGCCTGGTAATCAGGTTCAAATAAACGGTGAAATCCACTACTACGTGGGAGACAGCAAAATGAAGGTCGCCTGGGGCGGATAGGACTAATTTTTTTATGTATTTGTAACGCAATCGTAACTAATTATTAACATAAAGTGTGTTAAAATATAAAGAGATACAACGGATAGTTGAAGAGATGGAAAGGAACCGGAACGTGAACACTTCATTCGAACAGATTACTGAGAAAAAGACGCTGGCTGAGCTGAGATCCGACGAGACCGGCATCGTTACCAAGCTGCGGGGGGACGTCGGGACGCTCGGGGCGTTCCGGTACCTCGGGATCACCCTTGATGCCCCGGTCCAGCGGGCCGGCATCGCCGACGGCGCCCCGGACGATTACGACGTGCATGTGAGGATTAACGGCCGGCTCGTCAGTTTGAACGCGCGCCTGGCCCGGAATATCCAGGTCTCGGTGGAACGGGTCCGCACCACGGTGGACGTCGAGCAGATAATGCACCGGCACCAGCTCGCGGCCCTGCCGGTCATGTTCAGATAGCTCGAACCGCGGCCAGTCAGGAAGCGTCGCCGTCTTTTTCGGCGGCGCTTTCTTGTTCTCTCAGCCAGCGCTTGATATCGTCGAGGGCCGGGGGCGCCACGTAGAAGACCTGGATGTCCGAAGGGAAGGAGACCTGGTGGTTCTCCCGCATGACGAGGAGCCCTATCTCGTCCTGGCGGAGCGTCGCGTCAATGACCTCGGCCAGGTGCTGCTTCCGCTTCTCCGTCGCCGCGGCGTAGGCTTCGAGAACCTTCTTCTGGACCTCCGGGTTCTGGAGCCCGATGTAGAGACAGCGGCCCCAGTCCATGAACTCGGTGAGGTTATCGGCGTCCTCGAAGGAAGCCACGGCTGCCCCCTGCGCCAGGGCCGCCTCGATGACCGCCTGGCCGCCCGGGTTCAGCTGCTTGATGGCGTCGGCGCCGGCGGCGCCGGCCTCGGCGATGAGCTCGTGGAAAATGTGGCGGACGGACCCCAGCCGTGAGGTGATTTCCGTCACCTGCTTGAGCACCTGTTCCCAGTAGGCGGCCGTTTTCTTGACATAATCTTCAGGGAACCCCTCGCCGGCATAGAGCAGGGGGACGAAGAGCAGCTTCCGGCCGAGCCGGAAGTTCTCCGCCGGGGGTTTTTCGATTTTCCCGAGTTCTTCAGCCATGCCAACTCCTCACCGCTCGTCCCGGTGGAATAAGAAGAGGGGACTAGCGGATTGCCTTTTCACATTCCGGGCAGACGACGAGCACCGGCCGGAAACGGAAGACCCGGCGCATGTCCTTGATGTCCCAGGTCTTGTGACAGACCTGGCAGACGAACGTCACCTCCGGTCGCTGCGGCACCTCGGTTGCCTCGGTTTTCTTATCTGCCATGCTGCTCCTTTACCGCTGGCCGGGCCGTCAGTCCGCCAGCGGGCGCTCCGCATCAACGGTCTTCACCAGGCCACGGACGGCCTCGCCCTGTCCGACGGCGACGCCGCTGCAAATAATAGAATGTTCGACCCGGGCATCGCTCCCGAGGCCGACGTTGTTCCACAAAATACTCCCTTTGATGTGCGCTCCATCATCGAGGCGGCACCCCGGCCCGATGACGGCCGGACCGGTAATGACCGCGTTCTCTCCAACGCGGCACCCGCTGCCGATGACCACGTCACCGGTTAGGCTGGCCGTGGCCGGGATAGTCACGTTCGGCGCGCTCCGCACCCCCGTTCCGGCGGGCACCGCCGGGCTCGTGTAGCGGCCGGTCAGCAGGTCCGCGTTCAACTGATAATACGTCTCCGGGCGGCCCATGTCCAGCCAGTAGCCGGTGTCCCGGTAGCCGTAGACCGGCTCGCCCGTCCTGAGCAGGGTAGGGAACAGCCCGTCCTCGAACATATACTTCTCGCCGACCGGCGCGTGGCGGAGGACCTCCGTCTCCAGCAGGTAGGTGCCGGCGTTGATCCAGTCGGACGTCGCCTCTTCCCGCTTCGGCTTCTCGATGAAGGCACCCACCCGTTCGCTCTCGTCCATCTCCACCACCCCGAAGGCGCTCGGGTCCTCCACCTGGTGGAGGGCGATGGTCGCCACCGCCTTGTGGGCCCGGTGGTGGTCGAGCATCCCGCCGATATCGAGCACCGAGAACACGTCCCCGTTGAGCACCACGAAGGTACCGCCGTTGAGGTGGGCCTCGGTGTTCTTCACCGCGCCGGCCGTGCCGAGTGGCTCCTCCTCCATGCAGTAGACCAGGTTGACCCCGTAGCGCTCCCCGTCGCCGAGGCTGTCCCGGATAATCTCCGGCAGGTAGTTGAGGGTCAGGATGATATCGCGGATGCCGAACTGCTTGAGGTAGGCTATCGTGTGCTCGATGGCCGGGCGGTTGATGACCGGCACCATGGACTTGGGCAGCCGGTCGGTCAGCGGGCGGAGACGCGTCCCGAAGCCGCCGATGAGCAGTACCGCTTGCAGGTCAGACACGCCTTCTCCCCCGTTTTTCTTTGCTGAAATCGGCCCCGGGCTGCCCGCGGTTCCGGCGGCCTCCTTGATTATAGCACCCCGTCAGGCCAGGGAAAAACTGAAGTACGCCCCGATCAAGAACAGCACCGTCAGCCCCACGTTGAGGTAGCTCATCCGGAACCTCCGCCGGGGCTTGTGGCTCAGGCCGAGAATGAGCAGCAGAGACATCGCGCCGACCGTCCCCGCCGTGACGAGCGCCCCCGGCGAAACGTCCGCCAGCACCGGCCCGCGGGTGTAGAACAGGTCGGTGATGCCCATGATGGAGAGATTGAAGAGATTGCTGCCGATCATGTTGGCGATGGCCATGTCCACCGCCCCGATGCGCAGCGCCGTGAAGGAAACGGTTATTTCCGGCAGGGTGGTGGTGAAGGCCAGGAACATGCTCCCCACGAAGGTCTCGCCCCAGCCGGTGGCCACCGCTATCTCGTCGCCGATGACGGCCAGCCAGATGCCCGCCGCCACGATGAACAGCGAGTTGATGATGAACCAGACGACGACGCGCCGGTAGTCCGTCACGTGGCCGTAGAGCGGCGGCTCCTCCTCCGCGTTGAGGTCCTTTTCGTAGTGGAAAATCTGCCGCACGGAGAAGGCGTAGAGCAGGAAGATGACCGGCGTGTACCAGCCGATCCACCCCAGCGCCAGCGTATGGCCGCCCAGGCTCAGGGCCAGGCTCGCGATCACCACCGCCAGCACCAGCAGGCTGTACCAGGCGGTCACCCGGTGCGAGGGACTGGCGTTGGTGAAAATAGACTCGCGGCGGGAGAAGAAATCGAGCAGGGCCAGGTTGAACAGGTTGAAGGCGTTGGCCCCGACGAGGTTGCCCACCGTCAGGTCCGGCTGCTTGACGATGGTCACCGCCGAGATACCGGCGAACAGCTCCGGCAGCGAGGTGATGAGGGCGATGGCGATGACGCCCATCCAGACGCGCCCGGCGCCGGACTTCTCCGCGATGATATCGCCGTACTTGGCAACTTTTTGCCCGGCGAAAAAGATGACGAGGACGCAAACGATGAGCTTCAGCCAGACCAAGGACTACCTCAGCGGACGGCAATGCTCTTGATACTTTAACGGCGGGCCCGCGGTAATGTCAATCTTGTCAAGGAGCGGGATACCTGCTACAATGGAATATCGTCTTGCGGTTCCTCCCGCGTCTTTTTAATGGATTTAAGCCAGATACTTGCCATTATAATCTTCGGCCTCATGTTCGCGGCCATCATTTGGGACAAGTATCCCCGCCACTATCCCGCGCTCATCGGCGCCGCCCTCATGATCGGCCTGGTGTTCCTGGCCGTCATGCAGAGCCCGACCGAGCTCTGGAAGGTCCTCAACCTCGACCACCTCGTCAGCGGCACCTTCTGGTACCCGGGCCACACCGCCGAGGAATCCTTCGGCATCAACTGGCAAACCATCATCTTCATTGGCGGGATGATGGTGATGGTGGCCGGCATGGAGCGCGTCGGCTTCTTCCGGTGGATATGCCTCATGGCGGCCCGCATCGTGAAGTGCCGCGTCATCCCGCTGCTGCTCGCCTTCATGCTTATCTCCGGCTTCCTCTCCATGTTCATTGACAGCATCACCGTGCTGCTCTTCCTCAGCATCGTCACCATCGAGCTGGGCCGCCTGCTCAAGTTCGACCCCGTCCCCGTCATCATCGCCGAGATATTCGCCGCTAACGTCGGCGGCGCCGCCACCATGTCCGGCGACCCGCCCAACATCATCATCGGCACCGCCCTCGGCTACAACTTCTTCGATTTCCTCCTCAACACCGGCATTATCGCCTGGGCCTGCATGCTCCTGGCCATGGTCTACTTCTACCTCGTCTTCCGCAAGCACCTCAAGCAGGAGACCGAACCCGAGGAAATTATGAAGGTCTGCCCGGTGCCTTCTTCCGCCATCACGGACCGCCGGCTCTTCGGGCTGGACGTCACCATCTTCATCGTCGTCATCGTCCTCATCGTCACCCATGCCCAGACCGGGCTTTCGGTCGCCCTCATCGGCGTCATCGCCGCCGTCATGACCGTGACGACCGACCTGCCCCATTTTACGGACGTCATGCGCGGCGTGAACTGGCAGACCCTGGTGTTCTTCGTGGGGCTGTTCGTCTGCGTCAGCGGCCTCGAGGCCACCGGCGTGCTGGACGTCATCGCCAGGTTCATCGGCGACGTCGCTCACGGCAATATCGGCCTCGCCATCCTCTTCATCCTGTGGATATCCGCCTTCGCCTCGTCCATCGTGGATAACATCCCCTTCGCCGCCACCATGGTGCCGGTCATCAGCGAGCTGGCTACGCTCGGCGGGCTCGATCGCCACGTCCTCGCCTGGACCCTGGCCCTCGGCACGGACATGGGCGGCAACGGCACGCCCATCGGCGCGTCAGCCAACGTCGTCGGGACGGCCGTGGCCCAGAAGGAAGGCTACCCCGTCAGCTGGGGACGCTACCTGAAATACGCCCTCCCGCCCATGCTCCTCGTCGTCGCCCTGAGCCACGGGCTCCTGCTGCTCCGCTACGCCTAGAGGCTCGTCACTTGGTTTGCGCCCGTTTATGGAGGTAGTGTACAATGAGTGGTATCTGCCCCTGTAGCTCAGTGGATAGAGCACCGGCCTCCGGAGCCGGGAGCGAGAGTTCGAGTCTCTCCGGGGGCGTTCTTAGTTCTGCAGTGGGAGCGAGATAATGGCCAAAGAAAACAGCCTCGTTGAAATCCGTTGGCACGGTCGTGGCGGCCAGGGCGCCGTTACCTCCACCGAGATGCTGGCACAGGCGGCCATCAGCGAAGGCAAGTTCGCCCAGGCGTTTCCCAGCTTCGGCCCGGAGCGGCGCGGCGCGCCGGTCCAGGCGTTCAACCGCGTGGATGTGAACGAGCCCATCCGCCTCCGCGTGGACATCACCGAGCCGGACGTCGTCGTCGTCCTCGACCCCAGCCTCCTCGACAAGGTTAACGTCACCTCCGGACTGAAAAAAGGCGGCTACGTCATCATCAATACCCGCAAGACCGCCGAGGAAATCGGCAAGGAATTCAACATCAAGGGGCACCCCATCGCCACCATCAACGCCACCAAGATAGCGCGGGAAGTGCTGGGCGTGCCCATCGTCAATACCACCATGCTCGGGGCCGTCATCAGGATTACCGGCGTCATCAAGAAGGAATCCGCCCACGGTCC
Source organism: Dehalococcoidales bacterium (assembly GCA_034430495.1). Classification (GTDB taxonomy): domain Bacteria; phylum Chloroflexota; class Dehalococcoidia; order Dehalococcoidales; family RBG-16-60-22; genus DAOUEG01. The sequence continues at coordinate 7,533 of DAOUEG010000057.1, read as the reverse complement.
GCTCACCAGGCGGTTCGGCCGCCTCGGCGAGCGGAACATCCAGGCCATGGAAACGGCGTACGAACAGGTAGTTTATTGAGGAGCATCACATGGCGAAATCAGACAGCGAACTGACCTGGAAAGACCTCGAGATCGGCAGCATCGTCACGGAACCGGGCAGTGCCCGTCAGTACGAAAGCGGCACCTGGCGCTCCCAGCGCCCCACCTACGAGTTCTCCCGCTGCATCAGGTGCGGCCTCTGCGCCCTCTACTGCCCCGAAGGGTGCATCTCCCAGGACGAGGAGGGGCACTTCGTGGCTGACCTCTTCTACTGCAAGGGCTGCGGCGTGTGCGCCCGCGAGTGCTGGCCCCGGGTTATCACCATGCAGGAGGAGAAGGAATAATGCCGACACGCATTGGTGTTGAAGTATCCATCGGCGTGGCGGACGCCGTCAAGCTCTGCAACCCGGACGTCGTCGCGGCGTATCCCATCACCCCGCAGACCCACATCGTGGAGCACCTGGCCGAGCTCGTCGCCAACGGAGAGCTGGACGCGGAGTACATCCCGGTGGAATCGGAGCACTCCGCCATGAGCGCCTGCCTCGGCTCGGCGGCTGCCGGCGCCCGCACCTTTACCGCTACCGCCTCCCAGGGCCTCGCTCTGATGAACGAGGTCGTCTACGTGGCCTCTTCCATGCGGCTGCCCATCGTCATGGCGGTCGCCAACCGCGCGCTGTCCTCGCCGCTGAGCATCTGGTGCGACCATTCTGATATGATGTCCGTCCGGGACACCGGCTGGATTCAGATTATTTCGGAGAACGGCCAGGCCGCCGTGGACAACACCATCTGCGCCTTCCGTATCTCCGAGCACCCCAGCGTCCTCCTGCCCTCGATGGTCCACCTGGACGGGTTCACCCTGACCCACGTCATCGAGCCCATCATCTTCCCGGACCAGGCGGAGGTGGACGCCTTCCTCCCCAAGAACGCCTTTCCGCTGCCCCTCGACCCGGACAAGCCGGTCGCCATGGGCGATTTCGCCGCCCCGGCCGTCTTCATGGAGACCAAGTGGGCGCAGGAGAACGCCATCCGCAACGCCAAGAAGTACGTGCTGGAGACCTGGGACGAGTTCGGCAAGGTCTTCGGGCGGCACTACCGGCCCATCGAAACACACCAGGCGGACGGCGCCAGGATTCTGCTCGTCACCATGGGCAGTATCGGCGAGACCGCCTCGGTGGCCGTGGACGAGATGCGCAGGGAAGGCCTGAGCATCGGCCAGCTCCGGGTGCGCCTCTGGCGGCCCTTCCCCTTCGAGGAGCTCCGCGAAGCCGTCAAGGACGCCGACGTGGTCATCGTGCTGGACCGGGCCATTTCCTTCGGCGGGCCGGGCGGGCCGGTCGCCTCGGAGGTGAAAGCCGCCCTGTACGACGAGAAGAAGCGTCCCGCCGTGGTGCCCTTCGTTGTCAGCCTCGGCGGGCGGGACACCACCATCACCGGCTTCAAGGACATCGTCAAGCAGGCCCTCACCATCGCCGAGCAGGGCTCGCCGAACGAATACGAGATTTACGGGGTACGGGAATAATGGAAAAATACGCTATCTACGCCCCCCGCCTGGTTACCACGCAGAACAACTTCGCGCCGGGCCACCGCGCCTGCATCGGCTGCGGCGAGGCGTTGGCCCTCCGCATGATTGCCAAGGCCATCGGCAACAACGCCATCGTGGCCAACGCCACCGGCTGCATGGAGATTGTCGCCTCCCAGCTCCCCTTCACGAGCTGGCACCTGCCCTGGATTCACACCCTCTTCGAGAACACCGCCGCGGTGGCTTCCGGCATCGAGGCCGGCCTCAAGGCCATGCGCCGCAAGGGCGCCGATGTTCCCGCCGGCACCAAGATCGTGGCCATCGGCGGCGACGGCGCCACCAGCGATATCGGCCTCCAGGCGCTCTCCGGCGCCCTCGAGCGCGGGCATGATTTCACCTACATCTGCCTGGACAACGAGGCCTACATGAACACCGGCATCCAGCGGTCCTCGGCCACGCCTTACGGCGCGGTGACCACCACCTCCCCGGCCGGCAAGCAGAGCTTCGGCCAGTTCAGCTGGAAGAAGGATATGCCCGGCATCGCCGCGGCCCACAACATCCCCTACGTCGCCACCGCCACGCACGGCTACCCGTTCGACCTCATGGACAAGGTCAAGCGGGCGGTGCACACGCCCGGACCGGCCTACATCCACATCCTCAACGTCTGTCCCACCGGCTGGCGCTCGGCCACGGACACCATCATCCGCCAGGCGCGCCTCGCCGTGGAGACCGGCGTGTTCCCGCTCTACGAGGTCATTGACGGCGAGTACCGCATGTCCATCGTGCCGGAGCAGCTCCGCCCCGTCAAGGACTACCTCAAGCTCCAGGGGCGCTTCCGCCACCTCAGCGATGACATCATCGCCGAGATACAGGCGCGCACCGAGAAAGAGTACAAAAAGTTACTGGAGAAGGCGAAACATGGCACCAGACGAGCAAAAAGCAGTCGTAAGTAAGGTCCTCGAGAAGCACAATAACGATAAAGCCCTCCTGGTGGACGTGCTCCAGGACGTGCAGGCCGGCATCGGCTATCTGCCCCAGGACGCCCTCGAAGCCGTCGCCGCGGGGCTCGGCGTCCCGGTGAGCCGCGTTTTCAGCGTCGCCACCTTCTTCAAGGCGTTCAGCCTCACGCCGCGCGGCCGCAACCTCATCAACGTCTGCATGGGCACCGCCTGCCACGTCCGCGGCGCCGACAAGGTCCTCGCCAGCATCGAGCACCAGCTCGGTATCAAGCCGGGCCAGACCACTCCGGACCTCAAGTTCACCCTGGAGACGGTCAACTGCGTCGGCGCCTGCGCGCTCGGACCAATGGTTATCGTCGGAGAAGACTATCACGGAGAGATGACGCCGGAAGGCGTTATCAACGTGCTGAAGGAATACAACTAACGAGGGGAGGACGTTGCCCGTGCCTACATTGAAATCCGTCGGCGAACTGGAGTCCCTCCGCGCCTCCATCGTGGAGAAGCGGGACCCGCAGAAAGCCGTTATCACGATATGCAACGGGACCGGCTGCCACGCCCACGGCTGCGTCGGCGTGACGGAAGCGTTCCGCGAAGCGGTCGAGAGCCAGGGCCTGGCAGACAAGGTGGACGTCCGGGCCACCGGCTGCCACGGCTTCTGCGAGCGAGGCCCGCTCGTCGTCATCAAGCCCAGGGACATCCTCTACCAGCGCGTCCGCGTGAAAGACGTGCCGGACATCCTCAGCGAGACCATCGGCCAGGGGCAGGTCATCGAGCGCATGCTCTACACGGACCGCGCCTCCGGTAAGAAAATCGAGCTCGAGCACGACGTCCCCTTCTACAAGGGCCAGCAGCGCCTCGTCCTCGGCAGCAACGGCCTCATTGACCCCACCTCCATCGAAGACTATTTCGCCGTCGGCGGCTACGCGGCCCTCGGCAAGGCCCTCCAGGACAAGCCGGAGAACATCATCAACACCATCAAGAAGGCCGGCCTGCGCGGGCGGGGCGGCGGCGGCTTCCCCACCGGCACCAAGTGGGAGACCACCCGCAAGGCCCCCGGCGATGTCAAGTACGTCATCTGCAACGCCGACGAGGGCGACCCCGGCGCCTACATGGACCGGAGCGTCATCGAGGGCAACCCCCACTCCGTCATCGAGGGCATGATTATCGGCGCCTACGCCATCGGCGCCTCCCAGGGCTACGTCTACGTCCGCAACGAGTACCCCCTCGCCGTCCGCAACGTCCAGACGGCCCTCCAGCAGGCGGAAGCCTACGGGCTGCTCGGCAGGAACATCCTCGGCTCCGGGTTTGATTTCACCATCCGCGTGCAGCGGGGCGGCGGTGCCTTCATCTGCGGCGAGTCCACCGCGCTGATGGCCTCGCTGGAAGGCCGCGTCGGCGAGCCGCGCGCCAAGTACGTCCATACCTCCGAGTCCGGCCTCTGGGGCAGGCCCACCAACCTCAACAACGTCGAGACCTGGGCCAACGTTCCCCTCATCATCGCCAACGGCGTGGACTGGTACCGCAAAATCGGCACCGCCAACAGCAAGGGTACCAAGATATTCTCGCTCGTCGGCAACATCACCAACACCGGCCTCGTGGAAGTGCCGATGGGCGTCACCCTGCGCCAGATAATCTTCGAGCTCGGCGGCGGCATCCCCAAGAACCGCACCTTCAAGGCCGTCCAGACCGGCGGCCCCTCCGGCGGCGTCATTCCGGAAAGCCTGCTCGACCTGCCGGTGGACTTCGACGAGCTGACCCGCGTCGGCTCCATGATGGGCTCCGGCGGCATGATTGTCATGGACGATAAGACCTGCATGGTCAACATCGCCAGCTACTTCGTCAGCTTCCTGGAAGGGGAGTCCTGCGGCAAGTGCCTGCCCTGCCGCGAAGGCCTCCGCAACCTGCATAACATCCTCACCGGCATCACCGGGGGACGCGGCAAGATGAGCGACCTCGACCTGCTCGAAGAGCTCTGCGGCACCCTCTCGGTGGCATCGCTCTGCGCGCTCGGCCAGCAGGCCCCCAACCCCGTCCTCAGCACGCTCAAGTACTTCCGCGATGAGTACATCGAGCACATCAAGCACAAGCGGTGTCCCGCCGGCGTCTGCACCTTCGGGGCGGAAAAGTAAAGCGAGGAAACGTTGAAGATGGTACAGATAACGATCAACGGACGGGCTATAGACGCCGAAGACGGGCAGACCATCCTGTACGCCGCCCGGCAGCATAATATCCACATTCCCACCCTCTGCGAGAACGAGGCCGTGGCGCCCTACGGCGCCTGCCGCCTCTGCCTGGTGGAAATCACTACCGCCAGCGGCCGCCGCCGCACGGTGACCTCCTGCATCTACCAGGTCGCCGAGGGCCTCAAGGTGGAGACCAATACGGAGAACGTCCGCAAGCACCGCGCCATGCTCCTCGAGCTGCTCCTGGCCCGCTGCCCGGACTCGGACGTCATCCAGGCCATGGCCGCCGAGTACGGCGTGAAAAAGCCCCGGTTCAAAAAGCAGACCGATAACAACAAGTGTATCCTCTGCGCCAACTGCGCCCGCACCTGCGAGGAGGTCGTCGGCGTGGCCGCCATCAGCCTCTCCCGCCGCGGCGTGGCGCGCGAGCTGACCACTCCCTTCAACCTCGATTACTCCGATGCCTGCATCGGCTGCGGGTCCTGCTCCATCGCCTGTCCCACCGGCGCCATCTCCGTCACGGACCGCGCCGGCGTCAGGACGGTCTCCTGGCCGCACAACACCATGGAGTTCACCCTCAAGAAATGCTCCGTCTGCGGCACCTACTGGGCCCCGGAGAAGCAGCTCGAATATATCGCCAGGATCTCCGGCACGGACATCGCCGATTACGACACGTGCCCGGACTGCCGGGACTAGGCGGCGCGGGGCGTACCACGGTAACCGGGAGAGGGGCTGCGGCCCCTCTTTTCTTGCCGGGCCATACGGGGTATACTGTCACGGCGGGGTGTGGCGCAGTCGGCTAGCGCGCAGCGTTTGGGACGCTGAGGTCGGAGGTTCAAGTCCTCTCACCCCGACCAAGCTACCGTACCAGAGAATGAATGTGCCGGAGGAACATGATGTCGAATCAGCAGGAGCCTATCGAACGTAATATCGCCATGGAGCTCGTCCGCGTTACGGAGGCGGCCGCGCTCTCCGCCGCCCGCCACTTCGGGAAGGGCGATAAGAACCTCGTGGACGGGAGCGCCGTCAACGCCATGCGGCACGTGCTCGGCTACGTGTCCATGGACGGCATCGTCGTCATCGGGGAGGGCGAAAAGGACGAGGCCCCCATGCTCTACATCGGGGAGCGCATCGGGGACGGCTCCGAGCCGCTGGTGGACATCGCCGTGGACCCCGTGGACGGCACCACCCTGACGGCCAAGGGGCTGCCCGGCGCCATCGCCGTCGTGGCGCTCTCCTGCCGCGGCACCATGCACTGCCCCCGGTACTTCGTGTACATGGACAAGATATGCGTCGGCCCGGCGGCCAGGGGCTGCATCGATATCAACGCCTCCGTCCAGGAGAACCTCGGCTGCATCGCCGAGGCCCTCAAGAAGCATATCTCCGACGTTACCGTCGTCGTACTCGACCGGCCCCGCCATGCCGGGCTCCTCGATGACATCCGCTCCGCCGGCGCGCGCGTCAAGCTGATTTCGGACGGCGATATCTCCGCCAGTATCGAGGCCGTCCTGCCGGAGCGGGACGTGGACGTGTTGATGGGCGTCGGCGGTACCACGGAGGGCGTCATTTCCGCCGCCGCCATCCAGTGCCTCGGCGGGGAGATACAGTGCAAGGCCTGGCCCCGCGACGAAGGCGAGCGCCAGGCCGGCATCGCCAAGGGCGAGGACGTCGAAAAGGTCTACGGTACCGACGACCTTATCTCCACCGACGACGTGTTCTTCGCCGCCACCGGCGTCTCCAGCGGCGACCTTTTCAAGGGCGTCCGCTACTTCTCCGGCGGCGCCACCACCCAGTCGCTCGCCATGCGGGGCAAGTCCGGCACCATCCGCTGGATAGACTCCCGCCACAATTTCTACAAGCTGGACAAGGCCGCCAACTTCTGATTTCAATCCCCCTCTCCCTTGACGGCCTTTGCCCCAAAATGTCATTCTGAGGGAGCTCGCCCCGGGCGGGCGACCGAAGAATCTCGGGGTGGGGATGCTCCCGCGTAGCTAACGCCCTCACCCGGCCGAGATCCTTCGCCCGCCTCAGGCGGACTCAGGATGACAACCTGGCCGGTTTCGAGGCAAGGCCCCCTTGACGGGAGAGGGTAGGAGTCAAGGTGAACGCTGATTTGTCATTCCCGCGGAAGCGGGAATCCAGCTTGCGTTTTCTACGACCTATTCCGGCCCGGCCCTACACGCAGGGGCGGCGGCCTTCGGCCGCCGCCCCCGTGTTCCAACTGTCACCGCGAGTCCGCCCTTGGGTGGATGCCGGGAAACCCTTCCTCGGCTCAGAACCTGCCCATGTTCTGGCCCTTGAAGCGGAAAGCGTCGTTATCCGCGTCCATCCGGCGCCAGTTCTCGGTCTCGCTCGATGGCAGGGAAGGACGCTTGAACGTCCACGTCAGGCACCCCAGCACCGCGGCGATACCGCGCAGCACGTTTTTCCACCGGGAAATTTTGGGCTCTTTCATTTCCTTCATTGTACGATTAGGTTGTCAATCACGGGGCCGCCGTCTTTGACAGTCCCCGCCGTTCCGGCTACAATGATGATTGCCCCGAGCGGGAGTAACTCAGTGGTAGAGTTCCTGCCTTCCAAGCAGGCTGTCGCGGGTTCGAACCCCGTCTCCCGCTCCGGTTTTTCCCCTTGACCCCGCCTCACCAGGGCTCTTCCCGCTCCTTGAGCGTCGTGATGAGGTCGTCAATGCTGATCGCCGCCAGCGTCAGGGTCTGCGTCGTTCCCTTGGCGCTGAGCCGGATGGCCAGCTTGGCAACGACCTCGTTGTTCGGCGCCTCGACGATGTTCACGAAATCGTACTGCCCCAGCAGGGCGTACTGGTCCAGGATTTTGA
>DAOUEG010000056.1:0-5283 GCA_034430495.1 Dehalococcoidales bacterium | reverse complement strand
CCCGCCCCGTCGGGATACCCCGGCCCGGGACTGATGACGATCTTCTCCGGCGCCATTGTTGCTATCTCGCCGGTCGTTATCCTGTCGTTCCGCACGACGTCCACCTGCGCCCCGAGCTCGCTCAGGTACTGGAAGAGGTTGTAGGTGAAGCTGTCGTAGTTATCGATGAGCAGTATCATGCCTCCGCCTCCGCCCGCTCGATGGCCGTCAGCAGCGCCTGCATCTTGTTGAGGCTTTCGACGTACTCGTTGGCCGGCACGCTGTCCGCCACCACGCCTCCCCCCGCCTGCAGATAGGCCACGCCGTTCTTGATGACCACCGTCCGGATGGCGATGGCCGTGTCCATGTTGCCGGAAAAGTCGAAGTACCCCACCGCGCCGGAGTAGGGGCCGCGCCGGTCCGGCTCCAGCTCCGCGATGATCTCCATGGCCCGTATCTTGGGTGCCCCGCTCACCGTCCCCGCCGGGAAGCAGGCCCGCATCGCGTCGAACTGGTTGAGGCCCGCCCGCAGCGTGCCCGTGACGTGGGAGACGAGGTGCATCACGTGGGAGTACCGCTCTATCTCCATGAACTGCTTCACATCCACCGTCCCCGGCTCGCTGATGCGCCCGACGTCGTTGCGCGCCAGGTCCACCAACATGACGTGCTCGGCCCGCTCCTTCTCGTCGGCGAGCAGCTCTTCTTCGAGCGCCTTGTCTTCGTCCTCGTCCTTGCCCCGCGGCCGCGTCCCGGCGATGGGGTGGTTGGAGACGACGCCGTCCTCGACGCGGACGAGCAGCTCCGGCGACGCCCCGACGATGCAGAAATCGTTGAGGTGGAGGAAGTACATGTAGGGAGAAGGGTTGACCGACCGCAGCGCCCGGTAGATGGCGAACGGCGAGGCCGAGGTGGGCCGGGCGAGCCGCTGCGAGGGCACCACCTGGATGATGTCGCCGTCGTAGATGTACTCCTTGGCCCGCGCCACCATCGCCTCGTACTGCTGTTGCGTTCGGTTGGCGGTGATGGTCGTGTCCACCGCCGCGGCCGGCGCCGGTTCCTCGGGCGGGAGGGGTCGGCGCAGCCGCTCCACGAGGCGGTCTATCTTGCGGGTCGCCTCGCGGTAGCTGGCCTCGAGGTTCCCGTCCAGCTTGACGTGGGAGACCACCTTGATCTGGTGAGAGATGTGGTCGAAGACGAGCAGCGTGTCGGCGAGCATCAGCATCGCCTCCGGCACGCCGAGGGCGTCCGTCTCCGGGGAGGGCAGGTCCTCGAAGTAGCGCGCCACCTCGTAGCTGAGGTAGCCCACCATGCCGCCGTGGAAGCGGGGCAGCCCCGCCACCGGCACGCTCCGGTAGTTTTCAAAAACCCTTTCGATGAGCGAGAGGGGATCGGTGGAGGTTCCGCCTCCCGTGCTCAGCACCATCGAGGGCTCCGTCCCGATGAAGCTGTAGCGCGCCAGCCGCTCGCCCCCCTCCACTGATTCCAGCAGAAAGGAGTAGTCTCCGGAAGCTATTTTGAGGTAGGCGGAGACGGGCGTCTCCATGTCGGCGCGGATGTCCCGGTAGACGGGCACCAGGTTGCCGCGCTCGCGGAGGGTTTTCACTTCGTCCAGTGTCGGGTGGTACATCGCCCCCAAAACAAAAAGCCCCGGCCCTTACTGAAGGGGCGTGGGACTTCCGACGCGGTGCCACCCTTCTTCGTCCCGGAAAACCGGGACCTTGGCGAGTACGGTCCTCCCGGACGATACCCCGGGGTCTGATAACGCTCCCCCTGCGGCAAAGCCTACGGTCTGGCGACTTTCGGTTTGCGGCTCCCGGGTCCATTCACCTCCCGCGCTGGCGCCGGCTTCCACCTTGCCCGGCTCTCTGCGGCCCCGCTTCGAAGGCTACTCCTCCCGTTCACAGCCTTTCAGGAATAGGATGCTTCGAGGATAACATGAGGAGAGGAGGTTGTCAAGATTAGGGTCGTTGAGCTGAAGACCAATAAGGTAAAAAATGACTATTCTGTTATATACGATAACTACGGATGCGGCGTGATCATGAAAACGGTGATCAGGTTTTTACTCGGACCATAATACCAAAATATCCTGTAGGCTTTTGGTGTATTGTTCTCTGCATAGGATTCAAAGACCTTTTCTTTATCAGGACCTTTCAAGCTGGTAAATTCGTGGCTTTGAAGACTTGGATAGGCAGGGTTAATCGCTAATTTCTTAAGGGCTGACTTTACCGCTTTGAATCGTTTTTTGCTTGAGGCATCGTTTTTGAGAATGGTCAAAGACGCCCTTGCCGGTTCCGCAATGTGTATTTCAAACAATAGTCGGCCCTATAGGTTGTCTAAATCCAGTTTGGAGACTCTGCCTTCCGCGGCAGCCTTCAGCCCTTCTTTGGCCAATTCAAGAATTTCTGGATTCTCAAATACCCATTTTTCCGATGCCGGTATTATCACTTGGGGGTCCAAAATGATTTGACCGAGGCTGTTTGTAAATACCACATATGAATCCACTTCGTACTCTGGAGTCGTGGGAAGAGTGACGCGTTTCCTTGAATCTGGTTTAATGGCCTTGGAGGCCCTTTTCCAATTATGGTCTCGAATTAGGTCTTTGATTTCAATAACCATAAAATCCTTCTTTTCATGGATACCATATAGGTATTTGTGGTGTTCTGCGGTGTATTATAAGCATTCGTGGGTATATTGTCAAGAGGGTACTACCCAATTACCCATTCCGCCTCGTTTTCGTATCGCTATGGTTTTGCCCTCACCCCCCGTCCCCCTCTCAAACTCGCGCCCCGCGGCCTTCATAGCCCCTCTGTTTGAGAGGGGGAGAAAAGAAAGAGAGGGGCAAAAGCCCCTCTCTTAAACTTGCCCGCGTTTACTCCCTCTCAAGAAAATGGCGCCAGTCCAGCATTCTCTGGTTTCCTGGAGCATATGATCATGGCACTGAAGCTCGTCGAACTCCAAAATCGGTCCGAAACTTGATACTTGATATCAATTACATCCCACTTGATTCGTGCAATGGTGCGATTCACTGATTCCTCAAGCTTCTTTGGGTTATTAGCTTCTACACAAATAACGGCCAGTCTCCTTGGATCGGTTTTCTCCATGTTCACACCTCCGCGTATTACCGAGAAGGGGGCCAGGGCGATAGGTTCACCACCTACATATACTTCCCCCGCTCCCCCGCCGCCTTCGGCCAGTCGAACGCCGCCGCTATCCCCTCGTCCTCGTACCCCTGGTCCAGGAACAGCATCCGGTCCTTCATCTCCTCCGGCACCATGTCCCGCCGCGCCTTCTCCGTGTGCGTCCCGTTCTGGTTCACCGTCACCACGATGAACGGCCGCGTCACCTTCAGCACCCGCCACGGCCCGTGCGGCAGGCCCGCCGGCAGACAGATGATGGTGGATTTGGTGATGACGTGCTTCTCCATCTCCGGCCCCACGTGCATCTCCACCTCCGCCCCCAGCTCGAACGGGTTGTCCTTGTCCGTCCCCAGGTGCATGAATATCTCCGGGTACTTGTGCTCGTGCGGGCCGTGGAATATCTCGCCCCACTGCTTGTTCCCGTACACCCCGTAGGGCTCCTCGCCCATCCAGAAGACCTGGTACTCGTTGCAGCCCGGCATCGTGTTCCCGTCGAGGAACCCGAGCGTCGCGTACTTCCGCCCCTTCATCTGCTCGGCCGTTACCCCGGAGATGAACAGGTGGTCGTAGTTGTTTTCGGACATCTTTCGCTCCTTCGCCGTTTTTCAGCTCCCCGCCGCTACTTCCGCCGGCTTCTCGTGCCGAGCACCCTGCCGAACAGCAGCCAGAGCCCGACCCCGAAGCACGCCGCCGCCGCCAGCCACACGGGCCAGCTCCCCGCTACCCACGAGACGAACAGCAGCACCACCCCCGCCGCCAGCACCACGATGCTCAGGTTCGCCGCCGCTCGCCCACTCACCTTCCGCCGGCCCCGCTTGGCTCCCATGATGCCCCCAGTATACGGGAGACGCCCCCGCCCCGGCAATCCTGCCGCCGGCCGCCGCCCCAAGTTGCCTCCCCCGGTGTCTTTCCGCTATCATACGTACCACAACCGCCCGGCTCCTCCGGAAAGGAGACGATACCGTGTCGCTCAAATTTCGCATCTTTCTCCACAGCTACCTCGGCTTCAACAGCAACTCGACCCTCCTCTACGGGGAGCGGGACGCCGTCCTCATTGACGCTTCCCAGCTCCTTTCGGATACCCACCGCATGGTCGCCGAGATCATCACCATGCGCCGCAACCTCACCCACGTCTACGTCTCCCACTTCCACCCGGACCACCACTTCGGCCTCCAGGTGCTCGCCAATGCCTTTCCCCGGGCGAAAATCGTTGCCCTGCCGAGCGTGGTGAGCGATGTCATCGCCACCTCGAACGACAAGACCGAGATGTGGGCCATTGACCGCTTCGGCCCCGACGATATCCCGCGCCGTACCACCATCCCGGAGGCCATGGTGGAGCCGGTCATCCGGCTCGAGGGCCAGGAGATTCGCGTCTCGGACGGCTGGGAGGGCGACAGCGTCAACAACTCCGTCGTCTGGGTGCCCTCGATGGGCCTCGTCTGTGCCACGGACGTCGCCTTCCACGACTGCCACCTCTGGCCCATCGAGAGCAACGTCGCCCGCCGGGTCGCCTGGCGGAAGGACATCGCCCGCCTGCGGGACTTCGGCGCCCGCATCGTCGTCCCCGGCCACTGCGATGCCCCCAAGGTGGCCCGCATGATGGAAACGCAGGAGGACGCCTCGCTCTCCTACACGGACTGCGTCGACTGGTCCATTGACTATCTGAATAACTATGAAGAGGTCTACCGGACCGCCCGCACCGGGGCCGGGATGGTGGAGGCCATGACGCGCCGCTACCCGGACGTGAAGGCGGAGGACTTCGCCATCCACTGGCAGGCCCGGCTCCTGTTCCCGCACAGCAGCCCGGACTGGCTCACGCCGCTCCCCGGCGAGCCCGGCCGGATTTTCCTCAACCCCCGGGGCGGCTACGACGGCGACCCGCCCAGAGAATAACGACCAACCGGCACCCCCTTCCCTTCACCACTACCCAAGGGAAGGGGGCCAGGGGGATAGGTTCACCAAACAATACCCCCTCTCCGTTGACGGAGAGGGGGCCAGGGGGTGAGGTACTACGAGGTAAAAAGGCGACAAAATCCCCTTGACATTAGCACACGTGTTCTAGTAAAGTATCACTGCGGTATAAAAAACGTAGACCGCACGGGGGTGTAGTGCGCCGTGAAACTCGCGATTTCCAAAGCTAACCGGGCTTGCCGGATGGTGACCGGCC
>DAOUEG010000055.1:0-6282 GCA_034430495.1 Dehalococcoidales bacterium | reverse complement strand
ATGCACACGGCGACGCTCGTCCACGACGACGCCATTGACAAGGCGGCCACGCGGCGCGGCCAGCCGACCATGAACAGCATCTGGGGCGATGAAATCGCCATCCTGATGGGCGACTACCTCTTCGCCAAGGCGGGCGAGTACGTGGCGGACACGCAATCGCCGCGGGCCATCAAGCTGTTCTCGCAGACCCTGGGGATTATCTCGAGCGGGGAAATCGCCCAGTTCCGGGGCGCCTACAACGCCGACCAGACGCGGGACGATTACTACCAGCGCATCTACAGCAAGACGGGCTCGCTGTTCTCGCTGTCCACCCAGACGGGGGCGCTGCTGGCGGGGGCCGACGAGCCGGCCATCGAGATTATGAAGGACTACGGCGACAACCTGGGCATCGCCTTCCAGATCGTTGACGACATACTGGATTTCACCAGCACGCCGGAGGCGCTCGGCAAGCCGGTGGGCTCCGACCTGCGGCAGGGCACGCTGACCCTGCCGGCGATGCTCCTGCTGGAGCGCCACCCGGGCGACAACCCGGTGCGCCGGTATTTCGACACGCGGGACGACCGCTACACGCGGGAGACGGTGGACCGGGTGCTGAGCTCCGATATCATCGCCGAATGCTACGCGACGGCGGCCGGGTTCCGGGACCGGGCCTGCCGCGACCTGTCATCCCTGCCGGACACGGCCTGCCGCCACTCGCTGGAAGAGCTCGGGGAGTACATCGTCAACCAGGGACGGTAGGCGGCGGCGTTTCACCCTCACCCGCGACCCTCTCCCCTCGAGGGAGAGCGCGGCATTCGATGACGGACTAGTCCCCGCCGTACGTCGTGCCGTCGGTATACGTTTCCAGCTTGGCGGTGGGGAGCTTTTCCTTGAAGCGGTCCACGATGCGGGCCACGGCGGCCAGGCCCTCGCCGCGGTGGGCGGCGGCCACCGCGACCACCAGGTTGATGTCCCCTGCCTTCAGGACGCCGGTGCGGTGGTGGATGGCAACGTTCTCGACGGGGTAGTCTTCCCTCGCTTCATCGGCGATGCCCTGCAGCTGTGCGGCGGCGGTGCCGTCGCCATCACGGTAGGTGACGGAGCGCACCGCCTTGCCCCGCGAGGTGTCCCGGATGAGGCCGACGTAGGTGACGACGCAGCCGCTGCCGGGCGTGGCGGCCTCGCGGACGGCCGGCTCGGGAGAGAGGACTTCCTCCGTGACACGTATCATGGCGCTCCTCCACAAAAAAGCGGCGGGAGGCTCCCGCCGCTTTCGCAGGTTCTTGACTGCCGGCTTACTCCGACGGGGCCGGGTTCTGCTTGGGGACGAGGCGCGGCACGCCGGGGGTCTTCTTGGGGGTCTTCTCCTCGGACTTGCCGGCGACCGGCTCGACGGGCGCGGGGGTCTTGGTGGCCTTGACCGGCCGGGCGATGGGAGCGTTCGGGTCGGATTCGAGGAGACGCGTCAGATCATCGCCCTCGAGGGTCTCTTCTTCGAGGAGGGCCTTGGCTATCTGGTCGAGCTTGGCGCGGTGCTCGCTGATGAGGTCAATGGCCGTCTGGTAGGCGGTGGTGATAATCTCCTGGACCTCGTTGTCTATCTGGAGCGCTATCTTCTCGCTGTAGTCCCGCTGCTCGGAAATCTCGCGGCCGAGGAAGACCATCTCTTCCTTGTGGCCGAAGGTGCGCGGGCCGAGCTTGTCGCTCATCCCGTAGTCGGTGACCATGGCGCGGGCCATCTTGGTGACGCCCTCGATGTCCGACTTGGCGCCCGTGGTAATCTCGCCGAAGACCACCTGCTCGGCAGCGCGACCGCCCAGGGCGGAGGCGAGCCGGTCCCGCATGTAGGAGCGCGAGTAGTAGTTGCGGTCCTCGGTGGGGAGCTGCTTGGTGTAGCCGCCGGCCATGCCGCGCGGGACGATGGAGACCTTGTGGACCGGGTCCGCGTTGGGCAGCAGCTTGGCGACGAGGGCGTGGCCGGCCTCGTGGTAGGCGGAAATCTCCTTCTCCTTGTCGCTCATCTTGCGGCTCTTGCGCTCCGGGCCCATGGAGACCCGGTCAATGGACTCTTCCAGCTCGTCCATGCCGATGGTCTTCTTGGAGCGGCGGGCGGCCAGGATGGCGGCCTCGTTGACGAGGTTGGCCAGGTCGGCACCGCTGAAGCCGACGGTGCCCTTGGCGATGGTCTCCAGCTTGACGTCCTTGGCGAGCGGCTTGCCCTTGGTATGCACGCGGAGGATGCCGACGCGCCCGTTGATGTCCGGCGCGTCCATGATGACGCGGCGGTCGAAGCGGCCGGGCCGGAGCAGGGCCGGGTCCAGGATGTCCGGGCGGTTGGTGGCCGCGATGACGATGACGTTGGTGGAGGTATCGAAGCCGTCCATCTCGACCAGAATCTGGTTGAGGGTCTGCTCGCGCTCGTCGTGGGAGCCGCCGAGACCGGCGCCGCGCTGGCGGCCCACGGCGTCAATTTCATCAATAAAGACGATGCAGGGGGTGTTGCGCTTGGCCTGGTCGAAGAGGTCACGCACACGGGAGGCCCCGACGCCGACGAACATCTCGACGAACTCGGAGCCGCTGATGCTGAAGAAGGGCACCTGGGCCTCGCCGGCGACGGCACGGGCGAGCAGGGTCTTGCCGGTGCCGGGCGGGCCGACGAGGAGCACGCCCTTGGGGATGCGGGCCCCGAGGGCCTGGAACTTGTCCTTGGCCCGCAGGAAGTCAACGACCTCCTGCATGTCCTGCTTGGCTTCCTCGGCGCCGGCCACGTCCGCGAAGGTGACGCTCGGCCGGTCCGCCGGGAAGAGCCGGGCCCGGCTCCGCCCGAAGCTCATGGCCTGGTTGTTGGCGCCGCGGGCCTGCCGGAAGAGGAAGAAGAGCAGGAAGGCGAAGAGCAGCAGCGGGAAGATGTTGAAGAGGATGGTGCCCCAGTTGATGCCGGACGAGCCCTTGACGTCCACCTCGACGTTGTGGAGGTCGAGGGTGGTGATATCGTAGATGCTGGTGCCGTCCTCTTTATACGAGGTATACTCGGTGCCGTCCGTACCGGTCACGGTGAGCTCGTTGCCGTCCACCAGTATCTTGGACACCTGTCCCTGCTGGGACATGGAGATGACCTGGCTGATCGGTATCTCGGTCGGGCTGGAGGAGCCGGGCATGAGCATGTAGACGAGGATAACCGCCGCCAGCAGTATGATTATGTAAATAAAACTGTTACGCTTCCAGCTCGATTTCATGCCATTCCTCTATCTGTTCCCGGTCTCCAGTCTTAGTATACCACATTACTTGTTTCCGCAAGATTCCCTGCCTATTAAATTTTGTGGGTGCCAGCACCCTTCCGGCGGGTACGGCCTCGCCTTTAAAGGATGAATAACGTCATCCTGAGTCCGCCCTCCTCATCATGTCATCCTGAGTCCGCCTGCGGCGGACGAAGGATCTCGGGGTCGGGCAGCGGGGCCCTTCCCCGCCACGGGATTCTTCGGTCGCCCGCCCGGGGCGGATTCCCTCAGAATGACAGATACGTCAGGCCTTCCGGGCGATGTTGACAAGCGGCGGGGGCCTCATTATAGTTTGGGGTAAGGCCAGACCGGCCGCACCGTCTCCCGCAGGAGGCCGCCATGAACCCGGCAGCGGAACCCACGGTCATCACCACGTTACCCCGTCTCAACGCGAAAGGCCCGGACGATATTTTCATCTGCTCGGCCAGCTTCGAGGAACGGAGCCTGGCGAGCGCGGCGCTGATGGGCCCCCAGTTCATCCAGAAGTACGCCATCATCTTCAACGTGGAGGCGCCGGACTACAAGAAGCAGGTGGAAAAGAACATGTTCCGCCTCCAGGTGGCGCTGCGGGCCAAGACGACCGAGGGCATCTTCGTGGTGAGCTGCACCCGGGAGAACCCGGTGGACGGCATCCAGCAGATCGCCGCCATATTGAAGCAGTGCAAGCTGAACCCGGAGCCCGGCCCGTACGTGACGGTGGACATCAGCAGCTTCACGAAAATCTACCTGCTGGAGCTGCTGCACTACCTGGACACCGAGCTCGGCTGGCCGGTGCCGCGGCTGCTCCACACCACCCAGAAATACCTGCCGACGCGGCTGACGCGGGGCATCGAGCAGATAACCACCATCCCGCACTACTACGGCCACCCCTCCATGGAAAAGCGGAACCTGCTGGTGCTGCTGCTCGGCTTCGAGCCGGACCGGGCGCTCTCCATCTGGCAGCAGCACAACCCGGCCAGGACGGTGGCGCTCATCACCAACCCGCCGCGCGCGGGCAGCCCGGACTACCTCAAGTACGCCCGGCAGAACAACGAGGAGCTGCTCACCCGGCCGGACGTCGAGGTGCGGGACATCCCGGCGGACGACCCCTCCGGGGTGCGGGACGTGCTGGAAACGCTCCACGGCGAGACGAAGGACGACTACAACATGGTCATCGGGCCGTTCGGTACGAAGCCGCAGGTGGTGGGCGTCTACCTTTTCCACCGGGAGCACCCGGCGGTCCAGGTCATCTACTCCTTCCCGGCGACCTACACCCGGTCCTACCTGCAGCGGCAGCCGGGCCGGACGATGCTGCTGCCGCCGGTACGGTAGTGCCGGAACGGCAGGAAATCCTCCCGGAAACCGCGCAAACCGGCAGCCGGTGGCCCCTCCGCCCGAGGGGAACGCCCGCCGGGGGCATAATCTTTACGCAAACCGTAAAACAGGCCCGCCGGAATTTTACTCATTGCGTCAACCGGCGGCGCCGGAGGCTGGTTCGACTTGACAAAAATCGAGCCGCTCGTGTAGATTGGTAAGGTATTGCGTAACAACGCGTCCTTCCCCACCTCCATCGAAACCTGTTGTCACGACGCCGTGACGCACCCGCCGGAGGGCGGGTAACCGACAAATTCTTGAAAGAGAGGAACTGAGATGGCTGACGGAAAAGTCACCAAGGTTGACGTTACGCCGGATAAAACGGTCATCAAGGCCCTGGCGCTGGGCGGGCTGCTCGGCGGGGGCGGCGAATGCGCCGTTGACGTCAAGGACGGGAAAGTGGTGCGGATCCGGCCGTTCAAATACGACTGGAAATACGACCGGGAGTCCTTCCGGCCCTGGAAAATCTCCCGCAACGGCAAGGACTACCGCCCCCTGTTTAAGTCCGTGCCCTCACCCTTCTCCCTCGCCTACAAGAAACGCACCTACTCCCCCAACCGCATCAAGTACCCGCTCATCCGCGTGGATTGGGACCCCGACGGGGAGCGCAACCCGCAGAACCGCGGCAAGAGCAAGTTCCGCCGCATCTCCTGGGACGAGGTGACCGACATCCTCGCCAGGGAGGTCAAGCGCCAGCACGAGACCTACGGCCCGCTCTCCATCCTCGTGCAGGGCGACGGCCACGGCGAGTGCAAGACCATCAACACCCCGCACGGGCACTCCGGGCGGCTCTTCGACATGATGGGCGGCTTCACCCAGCAGGTCCGCAACCCGGACTCCTGGGAAGGCTGGTACTGGGGCTCGAAGCACGTCTGGGGCCAGGGCATCCAGGGCATGATGGACCCGGCCAACAACGTGGGCAAGGACATCACCGAGCACGCCGAAATGGTGCTCTTCTGGGGCGGCGACCCGGAGACGACCCCCTGGGGCTTCACCGGCCAGTGCGCCACCCGCCTGTGCTACTTCTGGACGGAGGTCGGCATTGACCAGGTGTACATCTGCCCGGACCTCAACTACGGCGCCGCCGTCCACGCCGACAAGTGGATACCCGTCCTGCCCAACACCGACGCCGCCCTCCAGCTGGCTATCATCTACATGTGGGTGACGGAAGGGACCTACGACAAGGAGTACGTCAAGACCCACGCCGTGGGCATGGACAAGGTGGAAGCCTACGTCACGGGCGAGGAAGACGGCATCCCCAAGACCCCCGAGTGGGCCTCCCGGAAGTGCGGCGTGCCGCCGTGGACCATCCGGGCGCTGGCCCGCAACTTCGCCGAGAAGACCACCTCCATCGCGCACTACTTCGGCGGGTCGTACGTCCGCGGGCCGTTCTCCCACGAGCCCGGCCGCCTCGAGTGCATTTTGCTCGGCATGCAGGGGCTCGGCGGGCCCGGCGTCCACCAGTGGCAGATTTCCTACACCGGGATGCCGCGGGCCGAGGGCCTGCGCTCCACCCGGTTCTTCAACCCCGAGCTGAGCGAGCGCATCACCAAGCCGGTGGCCACCACCATCCGCGCCTGGGGCAAGCAGCTCATCCCCAAGACCTGGATACAGCAGGCCATCGTCGAGCCGCCGCTCACCTTCTACGGCAGCGGGGCCATCGAGACGCCGA
>DAOUEG010000054.1:0-5797 GCA_034430495.1 Dehalococcoidales bacterium | reverse complement strand
TCTATATAGAACAAATGCATCGAGCCTCCTCCTCCAATTCATTGTCCAAAAAAAAGCGACTGGGATTTTAGGATGTTACACCCTAAGTTAGAGACGCTTTGCGACTCTTCCCAGACGCTAGATGTACATTATCATTCCCTTGTCTATTTGTCAAGTGATTTTTGACAGAAATGTACGAAATAGTACTATTGGATTTTGTGGCAGTAGTACCATTTTTGGAAACAATAGGTTTCATACTTTTTATCGCAACCTGTATAAGCAATGCATCAACCACTTTGAAGATGGGGAGCGCAGTTAGCTATTATTTATTCTTTTCTCATTATGAGTGAGGACCATGAGTTGAGTAAAAACCGCGACAAAATCCCCTTGACATTAGCACGCACGTTCTAGTATAGTGGTGCTGCGGTATTAAAAACGTAGACCGCACGGGGGTGTAGTGCGCCGTGAAACTCGCGATTTCCAAAGCTAACCGGGCCCGCCGGATGGTGACCGGCCTAATCCTCGCCCGCTCCGAAGCTACCAACGGATGTAAAATGTAACTTTTTCGCCGGCTTTTAAAATTTCCACTCCGGTGTGATAGTGCACCCTTGAAACCTCACCTCTCCCCTTGACGCTCCCGCCGCCGTCCGCTATGATACGGTCAATCCGCTCGCGTCAAGGAGGTCCCCCATGGCCGTCAAGGTCCCGCAAGGCTGGTACGATATTTCCGTCCCCCTCAAGCAGGGCATGCCCTACTTTCCCACCGACCCCGTCCCGCCCCGCATCTACCGCATGACGGACCGCAACCTCGGCGGGCCGGTGACCATGTCCATGCTGGAAATCATCTCCCACACCGGCACCCACATCGATTCGCCGCTCCACTTCATCGAAGGCGGCACCACCATCTCCGATATGCCGCTCGACGCTACCATCGGGCCGTGCCAGGTCATCGAAATCAAGGACCCGGAGAAAATCAGCGCCGCCGAGCTCAAGCGGCACGACATCAAGAAGGGCGACCGCGTCCTCTGCAAGACGGCCAACTCGCCGGGGTGGTGGCAGGCGGCGAAGTTCATCGAGGACTACGTCTACCTCGACGACGACGCGGCCGACTACCTCGCGGAGAAGGAAATCGTCCTCTTCGGGCTCGATAACATCACCATCGGCAGCTACCGCCGGCCGGAGAACATCGGCCACGCCCACACGACGCTGCTCGGGGCCGGCATCTACGTCCTCGAAGGACTGACCCTGGACGGCGTGCCCCAGGGCGAGTA
Source organism: Dehalococcoidales bacterium (assembly GCA_034430495.1). Lineage (GTDB taxonomy): Bacteria > Chloroflexota > Dehalococcoidia > Dehalococcoidales > RBG-16-60-22 > DAOUEG01. Next base: position 4,547 of record DAOUEG010000054.1, on the reverse strand, counting down.
CGAGCTGCTCTGCCTGCCGCTCCTCATGTACCACGGCGACGCCGGGCCCAGCCGCGCGGTCCTCCGGCCGCTCAAGAAGTAGCCGGTACCATTTTCCAACCGGAAACCGACCGTTCGTACCCGTTCCGGTGCTTGACCGTGCAAGGCGGCGGCGTGGTACCATAGAAAGAGAAGCAGGGGTAACCGCCGCCACTGCCGTCCCCTGGGGCCGGCGGCGGACCACCAAGGAAGAGCGTTTTTCTCCGCCCGCCGTTTGTTCCCCGTGTCCCCGGTTTTTATGTGTGCGTGCCCGCGTGCGCGCCGAAGGACGTACCAATGGCATTGATTGAGACCAGAACGGTCAGCGTGGACGGCCGGGACGTGCGCTACTACACCGCCGGCAGCGGCGACCCGCTCGTCGTCATTCACGGGGGCGGCGGCGACGCCCGCACCTGGGAGAACAACATCCGCGAGCTCGCCCGGACGTACACCGTCTACGCGCCGGACCTGCCCGGCTACGGCGGCAGCCAGCCGCTCGCCGGACGGTACTATATCCCCGAGCTGGCGGCCTTCCTCGACCGCTTCACCCGCAAGCTGGGGCTGGAGACGTTCCACCTCATCGGGCACTCGCTGGGGGGCGGCATCGCCCTCACGTTCGCCCTCGATTTTCCCCGCCGTCTCCGGAAGCTCGTGCTCGTCAGCAGCCTGTGTCTCGGCAACGAGATAGCCTTCTGGGTGCGGCTGCTGTCCCTCCCGGCCCTCTTGAAATCCGTCGGGGTCGTCGTCATGGCGACGCTGCGGGGCATCAAGTGGGTGTTCGAGCGGTTCAACCCCGCCGAGTACGTCATGCCGATGTCGCCGGCCAGCGTGACCATCGGCGGCGCCATCACCACCTTCCGGTCGCAGAGCCTGGTGCTCAAGGACCGCCTGGCCGAGGTGGGCGTGCCGACGCTGCTCGTCTGGGGGAAGAAGGACCCCATCGTGCCGGTGCGCCACGCCTACGAGGCGGCGGCGGCCATGCCGCGGGCCCAGGTCAAGGTCTTCGGCAAGGTGGGCCACGACGTCCACCGGGACGCGCTGGCGGGCTTCTCCAGCGCCGTCAGCGGGTTTCTGGGGTAGAGAGAGCTTCGGCGAAGGGTACCCCCCTCACCTTGATCCTCTCCCGCAAGGGGCGAGGAAACGCAGCGGGGGAACCCACCCCGCCACGAGATTCTCCGGTCGTCCGCCGGAGGCGGACTCCCTCAGAATGACACCCGGTGCTAGTCGTGCATGGTGGCGAGCTGGCGTTCCTGGTAGGCCCGGAACTCAGCTACGATGTCCTGGTGCCGCACCAGCACCTCCCCGATGCCGTACTGCTTCTTCAACCGTAACGGCACGCAGCAGCAGTTGCAGCAGGAGCAGATGGCGTAGTAGTCCTCGCGGCAGCGGACGACGGTAAAGATGAGGCCGTGGCGGTGGCTGTCCCGCAGGATGGCGCGGGCCTGGTCCTTGTCGATCTCCCGGGCGCCGTGGGGCATGGTTTCCAGCAGGACGTGGCGCGTCGGGCCGAGGAGAATCTCGTTATCGCGGGGGTTATCGCAGTTCCGGGCCAGGTTGCGGCAATCGCAGGGGCCGGCGGCGACGCCCTCGGAGACCTCGATGAGCTCTTCGGCCTCGTCGGGGGTCAGCAGGTAGGCCTGGTGGGCCACCCGCCCGTAGGTGTTGGCGACCCACCGGACGAGGCGTCCCACGAGCGGAATCTTCGTCCAGGAAGCGAAGAACATGTAGCTCCACAGGACGAGCTTGCGGTTCCCGGCGTAGAGTCTCAGCGTGTGGTGCATGGGCCTACAACCGCGGCTTGCAGATTATCTCGCGGACCTTGCTGGCGAAGAAGCGGTGGGTGTAGCCGGGGCGGATGACGAGGGCGGTATCCGCGCCGCCGCCGCTGCCGCCGATGGCGATGCAGTCCTCGTCGGTGCGGAGGTGGCCGGCATCCGCGGCCATGGCGGCTATCTCCAGGCAGACCTTGGTGCCCTGTCCGAACGTCCTTAACGACTGGGCGATGACATCGCCGATGGAGAGGCCGGGGGCGGGGTAGGTACCTTCTTTTGCCAAGGAGCGCTGCAAGCCGCCGAAGGCGTGGGCGGCGGTCTGGACGAGGCCGCCCTTTGCCTCGAAGCGCTTTTTGTCCTCCGGGGTGAACTCCTGTTTGTCCGGGCCGGTGAAGCCGGTGACGTGGGTCACGGCGACGACCTGGCAGCCCCGGAAGGCGTCGAGCGCCTTGAAGGCGGTGGCCAGGGTATTGGTGGCGACGACGACGCGCCTGATGCCGAGGGCGGCGGCCCGGGCGGCGGCCAGCCTGATGACCTCGTCCGTATTGTCGCGGCCGGGTTTCTCGAAGTAGGTGGTGGTTGCTTCCATGATGACTCCTTACCGGTTGATTATCGAGCTGACCACCTGGTCCAGTGCCGCCTCGTCCACGCCGTCAACCAGGCAACCTTCCACAAAATAGTTGACCCCACCTTGTTCCCACACGTATTGCACCGACGGATACGGTTTGCCCTCGGACGCCGGGAAGGACGCGCGTTCCACGCTGGCCCCCTGGAGCGTGGTCGGCTCTCCCTGTCCCTGGTTCAGGGCGCGGGTCCCCTGGATGACAGTGACAACAACCTGGCGCTCGCCTGGAAAGCCATAGACAAGCGTGACGTCCACATAGGGCGGAACATCGGGATTGACCATGTCACCCAGGGCCGCCAGGTGGTCGCTGACCATGAACTTGCTGATGGGGGCCAGGCCTTCGGGGATGAACCCCGGGGTCCTGACCGTAAACCCGGCCAAAACGGACGCCTGCTCCGCCGAGTCCATGTTGGCGATGCCCCGGTCTTCCCACGCCTGGATATCGGCGGCGCTCATACCGAGGGCGGCGTAATCAGTCGTGCCGCTCGCGGGCGTCGAGGGATTCGGCGAGGACGTGACGCCGCCGGCCCCGCAGGCCGTCAGGAGCGCGGCCAGCGCCACGGCGACGACGAGGAAAAAGAGGCGGGATTTCATCATTACCTCCGTTTCGCTAGGCTTTGACGATACGGTTCCTCAGGACGCCGATGCCCTCTATCTCCACCTCGACGGTATCGCCGGGCTGCATGGGGCCGACGCCGGCGGTGGTGCCGGTGGCGATGACATCGCCGGGGAGGAGGGTCATCACTTTCGAGGCGAAGCTGATGAGGGCATCCACCGGGAAGATGAGGTAGGAGGTATCCGTGTCCTGCTTGACCTCGCCGTTGAGGCGGGTCTGGAGGTGGAGCTTCTCCGGGGAGAGGTCCGTCTCGATCCAGGGGCCGAAGGGGCAGAAGGTATCGAAGCCCTTGCCGCGGGTCCACTGGCCGTCCTTCTGCTGGAGGTCGCGGGCGGTGACGTCGTTGAGGCAGGTGTAGCCGAAGACGTGGTCCATGGCCGTTGCCGGTTCGACGTTTTTCGTCAGGTCCTTGATGACGACGCCGAGCTCGCCCTCGTAGTCCACGCGTTTCGAGGAGGGGGGATAGACGATGCCGTCGTCCGGGCCGATGATGGAGGTGGTGGGCTTGAGGAACATGATGGGCTCGTCCGGGAGGTGGGAGCCCATCTCGTCGCTGTGGCTCTTGTAGTTGACGCCGTAGGCGACGATCTTGGAGGGCTCGCAGGGGGCGAGCAGCCGGCAGGAGGAGAGGGAGTAGAGCATGTCCGAGACGGTGAAATCTTCCTGGAAGGGGTCGCCCTCGATGGGGGCGATGCCGTTGTCCTGGTAGACGCCGTAGTGGATGTGGCCGTGGGATTCAAAACGTACGATTTTCATAAGACGAGTGTAGCAAAGTGGGAGGAGGCTTTCAAATGGGGGTGAAGGCGGGCCGGTGGCGGCAGATAAATCCGGGCGCACTATGACACCGGCGCGGAATTTACAAATGCCGGCGAAAATCTTACAAGGTGCCCCCGTCCATAGCTTCGGAGCGGGCGAGGATTAGGCCGGTCACCATCCGGCGGGCCCGGTTAGGTTTGGAAATCGCGAGTTTCACGGCGCAGTTCACCCCCGTTTGGATGCTGTTTTTATGGCGTTGCAGTCCTACTATACCAGTACGTTTGTTCTAATGTCAAGGGGATTGTGTCGCGGGTTTTGCCTCTTTTTACCGCGCCCCCTGGCCCCCTCTCCGTTAACGGAGAGGGGGTACGGTTTGGTGAGCCTATCCCCCAGGCCCCCTTCCCTTGGGTATTGGTGAAGGGATGGGGCGGAAAATCCCTCTCTGTCTCCCTTTACAAAGGGAGACGATAGACCGGTACCAATAGCGGTCACTCGCCCAGGGAGTACGGAGATTGAGATTGCCGCGGTCGCGCCGCTCCTTCGCAGTGACGGGGGGCGGCACCCTCACCCTGGCCCTCTCCCATCGAGGGAGAGGGAACGCGATGGGGGAAATCCCTCTCAGTCTCCCTTTACAAAGGGAGACGATAGTCCGGTGCGGGAGACGGTTATTCGCCCAGGGAGTACGGAGATTGAGATTGCCGCGTCGTCCGCCCGAGGCGGACTCCCTCGCAATGACGGTGAACCTTGGGGGCGGCGGCCC
>DAOUEG010000053.1:0-7152 GCA_034430495.1 Dehalococcoidales bacterium | reverse complement strand
CCCCGGGGGGGGTCCCGCCGCTGGCGGGCCCGCCCCCCTTTTTACGCCTGCTGCAAGAAGACCGTATCTTACGTCTTGTCGGCTGCCCGCACCGCGGCCGCCAGCTTTTCCAGGCCGTCCTCGCCGCGACCGTGCAGCCGGTCCTTTTGGACCACGTCGCGGAGCTCGATGACCCGCCGCAGGCTCGCGTTGTCCCAGTCGTCGGTAAACGTCTCCACGTAGGCGTGGGACGGCCCCTGGATTTTCAGAAAGAGTTCCTGCATGGCCGCAGCGGCTTCTTTCGAATTCATGGTGTGGTGCGACCAGTTTCCCGCGATGCCCCGCAGCCCGTACTTCCGGCGCTGCTCCGGACCGGCGACCGGGCTCAGGGGCGAGACCGTGAACTTGAAGGTATAGTAGCGATGGAGCGCCCGCGCGCTCTCGCCGGAGGGCAGGGAGGAAATAAACTGCGCGGTGCGCTCGATCGTCGCCGCGGTCTCCCCGGGGAAGCCCACCACGAAGGTGCACTGGGTCCTGATACCGGCCGCGTCCAGGTTCTGGATGGCCTTCAGGGAGACGCCCGGATCAACCCCCTTGTTCATGTTCTGCAGCATCTGGGGGTCGCCGGACTCGATGCCCAGCAGTATCTCCTTGCACCCGGACTCCTGGAGAAGCGCCGCCGTTTCCTCATCAATGATATCCGTCCGCAGGAAGCCCCGCCACGATAGGTCCAGCCGGTTGTCGATAAGGGCTCGGGTGAACTCGACGAGCTGCTTTCTGTTGTAGGCCAGGTTGTCGTCAATGAAGTTGACGTTGTGGCGTCCGGCGCTGGTCAGCGTTTTGATCTCCGCGATCAGGCTCTCATCGGAGCGCATCCGCAGCTTCTGCAGTCCCTGGAAGTCGCAGAAGGCGCACTTGTAGGGGCAGCCGGTCCCCCGGCGGATGGGCGCCTCTTCGCCGTCGAGCACGTCCACGTAGCCGGCCCAGTCTATGAGCTGCTTGTCGAGGTCGAGGTCCGTCTCGGCTTCACTGGTAAACCGGTAGTCGTTGCCCTCGGGGACGGCCAGCCCGGGAACCTCGCGGAAATCCCGGCCCGCCTTGATTGATTCGACGATGCTCCGGAGCGTCATCTCGCCGGCGTCGTTCAGCCCGATGGCATCCAGGCAGCGGTCGGCGTGCCCGTCCAGTAGAAACAGGTGCTTGGCCAGGATTCTCCTCAGCAGTCCCGATGACAGGCCGCGGGTGACGCCGAACCTTTCTATCCACCAGGGGAAAATGCCGGTGAGCTTGTTGTCCTTCAGAAGCTCCCGCACCCGCAGGCCCTTCAAGGCCCCCATCCCCCCCGCGATGACCGGCGTGGCGGGGGCCAGGGACTTGAACAGCTCCGCCGCTTCCCTGATCTTTACCGCGCCGCCCATGACCTGCAGCCAGGTGGTACAGAGCGCGATGACCCTGACGCCTTCTTCCAGGCAGGCGCGCACCTTTTCCATGTCATCTTCCAGGCACGGTATTTCGACCATGGAAATATCGTAGTTTTTCAGGTACTCGTTGATGTGGATGGGGGTGAGGACGGGCACCAGCTTGTTCCCGGTAACGGCGCCGCCGGGCCGGCTCGTACCTCCCGGCGAGGAGCCGGCGGCGTACCGGCGCAGTTTTTCGACCGTTGCTATATGGCCGTCAATGGTCAGCCGCATGTCCTTGTAAGCATCACCCATCTCCGTCGTTTCGGGGTTGGAAAGCCTGGTAACGAACATCACGTCTATCATGGCATCTCACCTCCGGCACGCCGTCCCGGTACGCCGACCGGCCGGCCAGGAACCGCCCCGCGACCGCCGCATTAGGCTGATTATACCGCGCCGACGGCCGGTGAACAAGCGTTCAGCCCGTTCCGGTCAGGAGCCGCCCCCGGCATGACCTGTAGGCGGCGGGCAGGCGCCGGCTCGCCTTTGTCCGGTTAGTGAGGCTTCCGCTTCCCGATGCGCGTGTAGGCTTCTTCCGGGATGTCCGCCGGGTCCTTGTAGAAGGCGAACTGGCAGTGCTCCTCCCCCACCGGGTCCGAGATGATGTGGACGGAGACAAAGTCGCCCGTGTTCTCTATGTCCAGCATCTCCATGACCGGACAATGGACGCAGTAAATCGGGAAGTCCTCCTGCCCGTAGGTGATGGGGTGGGCTTCCTTCACCTTGGCCAGGCCGATTTCCGGCGCGTAGCCGCCCATGCGGATGATGCGCTCGCCGGAGCCGCACGGCTTCATGGTGATGGTGATCTTCTCGTCGTCCTCCTTCACCTCGACGGGCTGGAGGTGGCCGCGCATGCCGCCGGCCATGGCCGCCACGCGGCTCTTGAAATCCGCGGGGCCCTCCGCGTTCCACACGAAGTTCGCCTCGATGGTATGGGCCTCCCGCTCGGCCCGCTCCAGCGCCTCGATGCCGTAGTTCCGGTAGATGTACGACTGCAATCCGCTGACCCAGGTGAAGTAGCCGTCGTGGAGGTGCTTGAACTCCTCGTACATCCGGTTGGCCAGCTCTTTGGCCTTTTCCTTATCGCCCGTGTCAATGGTTTCCAGCAGCACGTCGAGCGTCTTGACGCTCAGCTCCTTGAGCTCCGCATCGGTGAAAATCCGCTTCTTGGCCATGGGGTCGTTTCTCCTTCGTCACAGGGTGGTAGCCCCACCATAGACCGGCGGCTAGCCGCTTGTCAAACGGCGGCTGCCTAAAAATGGGGGGGCGGCCCGCCTGCGGCGGGCCGCCCCCCTTTACGAAGGAGACGCTCTCGAAACTACCGGGAGCCGCCGTTGCCGTTCCCGCCGTTGGGGAACGGGAAGCTCGGGGTAGTGGTCGGTGCGCTGGTAGCAAGGCTCTCCGGCCAGGCGCCCAGGGTGACCTTGACGGGCAGCGTCTGCCCGTTGCGGACTATCGTCAGCGTCACGGTATCGCCCACGTGCTTGGTGCGCAGGTAGGAGGAGATTTGCGGCACGCTGGTGATGTTCTGGCCGTCCACGGCGGTGATGACATCGCCGCCGTTGGTGGGGTCGCCGTTGGCGTCCGTGGCGGCGGCGATGAGACCGGCCGAATCGGCCGGGCCACCGGAGACGACGGAGACGACGTAGACGCCCTGCTGGACATCGAGGCTGAGGTGCGTGGCGAGGTCAGGCGTCAGGGCCACGCCGCTGATGCCGAGCCACGGGCGCTCCACCTTCTGCCCGGCCTTGAGGGTGGCCAGGACGCGGCTCACCACGTTGGAGGGGATGGCGAAGCCGATGTTGTTGGCGCTGCTCGAGGCCTCGATGGCGGTGTTCACGCCGATGACCTCGCCGGCGGTGTTGAAGAGCGGCCCGCCGGAGTTGCCGGGGCTGATGGCCGCGTCCGTCTGGATCATGCCGGTAAGGCTGCTGCTCTGGCCGTCAACGGTGCGGTCGAGGCCGCTGATGATGCCGGTGGTAATGGAATCGTTGAGGCCGAAGGGCGCGCCCATGGCGACGGCCGTATCGCCGGGCTGGACGGTGCTGGAATCGCCGAGGGTGAGGGGCACGGCGCCCTGCATCTGGGACGGATCGACCTTGATCATGGCGAGATCGTCGATCGGGTCGGTGCCGACGACGCTGGCGTCAATCGTGGTGCCGTCGTTGAGGACGACGCGGATGGTGGAACCGGCCGCGACGACGTGGTTGTTGGTGATGATATCGCCCTCGTTATCAACGAGGAAGCCGGACCCCTGCCCGCCCGAGGTGCCGAAGAACAGGCCCGAGGAATCGGTGACCTCTATCATGACGACGGACTGGCTGACCTGGTTGTAGAAGTCCGTGAGACTGCCCTGCTGGAGCTGGACGACCGGCGTAACCTGGGCGGTGGTGCCCGCCTGGGCCGCTTCCGGCTGCGGGGCCTTCATCAAAACCCCGCCGAGCAGGTAAGCGCCGACGGCGACGATGGCTACGAGTACCAGCGGCAGAACTTTGCGCTTGAAGATGTTCATGGTTTTCCTTTCCTTGTTTTCCGGCCGGGAGGCCGGTGGTTTTCGGTAGCTCTCTTTATATCCTACCTGATTTTGATTGTAACGGCGAATTGTTAATTTAAAATGAAAATCGGCGGGACGTCTTCAGTACCGGGGAGGGGTACGGTGGACCTTGACGTCGTGCCGGGCGGCCATACCGCTCGGGCTGATGATAGGCGGACCGGTGGCCGACACCTTCGGCGTGCGCTCGCTCTACTTCATCGCGAGCGGGGCATGGCTGGTCATTGCTTCGCTGGCACTGTTCATAAAGCCGCTGATGGAACTGGAGGAGCGGCCGGGGGCGGCGGCCTCCCCTACCGGAACATCCCCATGATGTTCTTCGGCAGCTTGCCGCGCATCCCCATCTTCATGAGCTTCTGCATCTGCTGGAACTGGTTGAGGAGCTGGTTGACGTCCGAGGTCTTCGTCCCGCTCCCGGCCGCGATGCGCTTGCGGCGGCTGCCGCCGATGACGGAAGGGTTCTGGCGCTCCTCCCGCGTCATGGAGAGGACGATAGCCTCCACCTTCCTCATGTGGGCTTCCTGGGCGCCGTCCGGCAGCTTGCTGGCGAGCCGACCCATGCCGGGCAGCATCTCGGCCAGCTGCCCGATGGGCCCCATCTTCTTGATGGCCTTGAGCTGGTCGAGGAAGTCTTCCAAATCGAACTGCGATTTCTTCAGTTTCTGCTGGAGCTCGAGGGCCTTCTTCTCGTCAACGAGCTTCTCCGCCTTCTCGATAAAGCTGAGCATGTCCCCCATGCCGAGGATGCGCGAGGCGAGCCGGTCCGGGTAGAAGGGCTCCAGCGCGTCCGCTTTCTCCCCGATGCCGATGAACTTGACCGGCACGCCGCTCACCCAGCGGATGGAGAGGGCCGCGCCGCCTCTCGCGTCGCCGTCCATCTTGGTCATGATGAGCCCGGTGACGTCCACCCGCTCGTGGAACTCCGTCGCCACGTTGACGGCCTCCTGGCCGGTCATGGCGTCCACCACCAGCAAGACCTCGTGCGGCTTCAAGACCTTCTTGACCTTCTCCAGCTCGTCCATGAGCTCCTGGTCTATGTGGAGCCGGCCGGCCGTATCCACGATGACGTGCGTGGCGGCGATTTTGTGGGCTTCCTTGAGGGCGTGACCGGCGATGTCCCACGCTTTGTTCTTCGGGTCTTCCCGGTAGACCGGCACGTCGAGCTGCTTGCCGAGCGCCACGAGCTGCTCGATGGCGGCGGGACGGCGGTTGTCCGCGGCCACCAGGAGCGGCTTCTGGCCGTTGTGCTTGAGGTGGAGGGCCAGCTTGGCGGAGGTGGTCGTCTTGCCGCTGCCCTGGAGACCGACCATCATGAGGACGGCCGGCGGCTGCGAGGCGGAGACGAGCCGGGCGCCCTTCTCGTCGCCGAGGATGGCGATGAGCTCCTCGTTGACGATTTTGATGACCTGCTGGGCCGGGCTGAGGCTCTCCATGACGTCCTTGCCGAGGGAGCGCTCCTTGACCTTCCCGATGAACTCCTTGACGACCTTGAAGTTGACGTCCGCTTCCAGCAGGGCGAGCCGCACCTGCCGCATAGCCTCGTCAATGTCCTTCTCGGTGAGTTTGCCGCGGTTGCCGAGGAGACGGAAGACGCCGTTGAGTTTTTCCGTTAACGCTTCGAACATGGTCAGTTCTATTGTACGGGCGCCGGGCGGGGACGGTCAAGGCGGCCGGACCTGACGGCCCCCGCCGCCGAAGGTACCAGCCCCCGGAGGTACTAAATTCTCATTGTGCCGGCTCGCAGGCGTGACCTACTATTAATTATGTAAAGGGAGGGGTCTTTCCGTGAACGTCATCGCCCGGGTCTGGCACGCCGCCCGTAACGAGGCCATCAAGCCGAAGACGTACGTCAAGGGGGAGACGTTCCAGGATTTTATCCGCCGCGTCGTCTTTCCGGCTTCGCACTATGACCTGGTGGGCAAGACGCACGACTACTCCGTGAACCGGCAGGACTTCGTCGAGAGCTCCACCGACCCCGATTACCGGTTCCGCGACCGCGAATCCCGCCGCGAGTTCTACGTGGAGGCCAAGTACCGCTCCCGGTTCTACCACGGCGGCGTGGACTGGTGCCAGCAGTACCAGCTCCAGCGGTACCTGGAAATCGACCTGACCACCCCCGTCCTCATCGCCATCGGCATCGGCGGTTCGGCCTCGAACCCGGAGTACGTCTTCCTCTTCCCCGTGAGCGGTGTCCGCTACACCCACCTCTTCCCCTCGTTCCTGCGGCCGTACGAGATCCCCCGCGCCTGCATCGCGCCGGACCACCTGCACCCGCTTCTCGAAGAGAGCAGCATCGAGCGGGAACCCTCCCCTGCGCCGGCACTGTCGGCCCGGACCTAGCCCGCTGGCCCCGTCGCTCGCCCTTCCGCAGCTTCCGGCCGGGACCACGCCGGGACCGTGTCCCCCGCGGCTCCGGGCGCCACGCTTGATTCCACCGGGCCCGTGGTGTATAGTGCGGAGGGAGAAACGCCATGGACCGCGAAGCAGCCCTCGATTCCATCCAGGCCAACGTCGAGAACGCCAACCTCATCAAGCACATGCTGGCCACCGAGGCCATCATGCGGGCGCTGGCCCGCCGCCTCGGCGGGGACGAGGAAGAGTGGGCGCTGGCCGGGCTGCTCCACGATATTGACGTCGAGCTTACCGGCGGGGACATGAACCAGCACAGCCGCCTCGGCGCGGACCTCGTCAAGGACCTCGGCGCCTCCCAGGAAATCGCCGACGCCATCCTGAGCCACAACGAGGCCCACGGCGTCGCCCCGGAAAGCCTCATGGCCAGGGCCCTCTTCGCCTGCGACCCGCTCACCGGGCTCATCACGGCGGTGGCGCTCGTGCGGCCGGACAAGAAGCTGGCCAGCGTCGAGGTGAAGTCCGTCTCCAAGCGGATGAAAGAGCTGCGCTTCGCCGCCGGGGCCAACCGGGACAACATCCGGACGTGCTCCGAGCTCGGCCTAGAGCTCGACGAGTTCATCGGCATCGGCCTCGAGGCCATGAAGGAAATCGCGGACGAGCTGGGGCTGTAGTCAGCTCACCGTAATGGCCGAACCCGCCCCGGATTTCACCACCTCGATGCGCGTCGGGAAGGCGTCCTTCAGCTCGTCCATGTGGGTGATGACGAGCACCTTCTCGAAGTCGTCCTGAATCGAGTTGATGGCCTCTTTC
>DAOUEG010000052.1:0-29934 GCA_034430495.1 Dehalococcoidales bacterium | reverse complement strand
GAAACCCTGCTGGCCGGCTGGCGCATCACGACGACGAGCGTGCAGCTGCGCTTCCGCTTGGCGGCGCTGCTGCTGCCGGCGGCGGCGCCGCTCGTCTATCTGATTTGGGCCGGGATGCGGGCCGAGACTTCCTTCCAGGAGCAGGTGGCGTTCTTCGATATCGCCACCTGGCTCGGGCAGGGGCTGTTCTGGAAGGTGGCGCTCTGGCACGTGGTGGCGGCGGGCATGGCGGTGACGACCGGTGTGTTCATCGTCAAGGAAGCGGTACCGGCGGTGCGGCACTACCTGCAGCGGGCGCCGGACCACCCGCTCCTGAAAGAGGGGTCCGCGCCGGTGCTGGAAGCGGCGGTGGCGGAGCAGAGCCGGGCGCTCGGCATCCGGCCGCCGGCGGTGCACCTGGCGGCGGAAAAGACGCCGCTGGCCCACGTGAGCCGCGGGAAGCGGCTCATCGTCTCCGAGGGGGTGCTGGCGCTGCTCGACGAGGACGAGCTGCGGGCGCTCGTCGGGCACGAGCTGGCCCACCTCTCGCCCCGGGTCCGCTGGACGGGCCGGGCGCTGCTGGCGCTGCGCTGGCTCCAGTGCTACAATCCGCTGGCGTTCCCGGTGTACTACCGCGTGCACCGGGACCTGGAAAAGTGGTGCGATGACATCGCCGCGGGGCTGACCGGGCGGCCGCTCGGGCTGCCGTCCGCGCTGCTGAAAATCAACCGGGCGCTGGTGCTGGCCGGGCGCGGGCGGGGGCGGGCCTGGGCCGGGGCGGCGCGGCTCGAGCACGAGGCCAATTTGAGCGACGTGCGGGAGCGGGTGCGGCGCAGCCTGCGGCGGGAGGTAACCGTGCCGGTGCCGTTCCCGAACCTGCGGCTCGGCGTGGCCGCCCTGATGCTGCTGGCCGTGCTGTTTTTCATTGTCTGAGGAATGATGGGATACGTGAAAAAACTGCTGCCGGAGCTGCCGCGAATCGTGCTGCTGCCGGCGTTCCTGCTGGGGACGATGGCGGCGGTGCTGCTGCTGATAGGAGCATGGCAGAACGACCTGCACCCCGCGCAGGCGGGACCGCGGGACTACCCGACGGTGGCCGCGGCGGAAGCGGACCTGGGCTTCACCATCAACGTGCCCAGCTACTTCCCCAGCTACCTCTCCTGGCCGCCGGGGGCCATCACGGCGCCGTACTACCCGTACCCGGCGGTGGAGACGGTCTACTACTCTCCGTCCGGGGCGATGGTGCTCTCCGTGCTCCAGGTGGAGCTGGGCGAGGGGGATCTGCCGGCGCTCCGGCCGCGCATCAGGACGGTGACCGAGGAATCAAACCTGAAACTGGATACGCTCCAGGGGAAGCTGGTGACCGGGACCGGGACGGGCGGACAAACGCTGAACGGCGCGTACTGGTCGTCCGGGGGGTTCTACTACGAGGTGGTGACCAGCCGCGCCGTCCGCGACCTGCTGACCATGGTCAGCAGCATGCCGTGATACGGGCTTACATATCCAGGCTGATGAGGCCCTTCCGCATGGCGAACTTGATGAGCTCGGTGCGGTTGTGGATGTCCAGCTTCTCCATTATCTTGGTGCGGTAGCCGAGCACCGTCTTGAGGCTGATGACGAGCATGTTGGCGATTTCCTGGCTGGTGTGGCCCTCGGCGATGTGCCGCAGGATGTCCCGCTCGCGGGTGGTGAGCTTGTCGAACGGGTCCATGCCGGTGTGGCGGCGGTAGTCCTCGATGAGGGCGGTGGCCACCGACGGGTGCAGGAAGGAATCGCCCCGGTAGACGGACCGGATGGCGGAGACGAGCTCCGAGCCGAGCGCCTTCTTGGGCACGAAGCCGGAGGCGCCGGCCTTGATGGCGGAGAGCACGTACTCCTTGTTCTCGTGCTGGGTGAGAATCAGCACCTTGACGTCACGGTTGGCCTTGACGATCTGGCGGGTGGCCTCCATGCCGTCCATGTTGGGCATGGCGATATCCATGACGACGACGTCCGGCTTGAGCTCGGTCATCTTCTTGATGGCCTCCTTGCCCTCGGACGCTTCGCCGATGACTTCTATATCATCGTTCACGTTCAGCAGGGCGCTGATGCCGTCTCTCATCAGCGCGTGGTCATCAACAATCAATACCTTAATCTTGCGCATCACTGTCCCCCTCCTTCTCTAATGGTATATCAATTTTTATTAATGTGCCACTCCCGCCGGAGCTGCTCTTGATTTGCAGGGTGCCGCCGACGATAGAGACGCGCTCCCGCATGCCGACGAGGCCGAGGCCGCGCGGCCGCTCCTTGGAGCTGATGGCCTCGTCCACGTTGAAGCCGCGGCCGTCGTCCCGGATCTGGACCTTGATGTGGGTATCACGGAAGTCGAGCTGGACGCTGGCCTTCTTCGCCCCGGAGTGCCGGGCGATGTTGGTAACGGCTTCCTGGATGACGCGGAAGAGGGTGGCCTCTATATTCTGGGGCAGCCGGCGCTGGCCGCCGCGGGTGGTGACGGCGGCCTCGATGCCGGAGACGCCGAGGTTGGTCTCGGTGAGCCAGCGGGCGGCCGCCACCAGGCCGAGGTCGTCGAGGAGGGAGGGGCGGAGCTCGTAGATGAGGCGGTGGATGCCGTCGAGGATGTTGACGGAGAGGTCCTGGGCCTTCTTCAGCACGGATTCCGCCTTTTTCATGTCCGTGGGGATGAGGATGGAGGCCGTCTCCAGCGAGGCGTTGAGGGCGGCGACGACCTGGCTCGTCTCGTCGTGGAGCTCGCGGGCGATGCGCTTACGCTCCTCTTCCTGGATGGAGAACATGTCCCGCAGCAGCTCGCCGCGTATCTGCTCCTTCTGCTGGACCTCTTTCTGGAGCCGCGTGTTTTCCAGCGCGGTGGCGATTTGCCGGGCGATGCCCTCCAGCAGGCGGACGTCGTCCGGGGAGAAGGCCCGCGCCTGGCGGGAGGCCACGTTGAACACGCCGACGACGTTCTCATCGCTGAGGATGGGAACGCTGAGGAAGCCGCGGACGTCCGCGGTGAGACGCCGGTCCCCGCCGGGGAAGCGGACGTCCTTGCGGAGGTCGTCCGTCATCACCGGCTTGCCGGTCTGGACGGCGAGGGTGCTGATGGCGCTGTCCAGCCGGACGGCGGCCCGCGCCTTGCGGTTGCGGTAGAGGCCGAGGTTGACGGCGATGGTGAGCGAGCCTTCCTCGTAGAGGAGCACGGCGGCGGTGCTGGTCTTGGTGATTTCCAGCGTCCGCTCGGCGACGTGCTTGAGGGCGGTGTTGAAATCGGTCAATGCGGCGGGCTGGCTGAGAATCTCCGAGATGGAGAGCAGATAGGCGAGCTCGTCGGTGCGCTGCTGGAGGTCCCCGTAGAAGGACTTGAGGCGGGCGCGCATGTCCTCGAAGGATTCCGCCAGCAGGCCGACCTCGTCGTGCTTGGTGATGGAAATCGCGTCGTCCATGTTGCCCCCGGCGATGCTCCGGGTGGCGGTGGCGAGCACCTTGAGGCGGCTGAGGACGTCCCGCGTGGTGACGTAGACGACGATGATGGCGGCCGCGGTGAGGGCGATGCCGAAGATGATGAGGTTGCGGCGCAGGTTGTTGACCGGGCCGAGCGCCTCCGCCTCCGACTGGCGGATGACGGCGCCCCAGTGGGCCACGGTCAGCGGCACGAAGGCCAGCACGTCCCGGCGCTCCACGATCTGGGTGGACTGGTGGCAGGTGTGGCAGAGGCCGCGGGTGGGCTTGCCGGCGGCGATGAGGGCGGCGAAGCGGCCGGCGTGGTCGCTCTTTTCAAAGGGGGAGAGGGCCGGGCCGGGTTCCGTGCGGGCGACGACGATGCCGTTCTGGTCCACGATCTCCACGTAGCCGGTCTGGCCGAGCTGGATGGGCCGGACGAAGCTGCCGATGCTCGAATTGGAAATGTCCACCTCCACCACCAGATAGCCGGGGGTGGTATCCAGCGGATGGAAGAACATGACCACCGGGTCCCCGCTGAGGGGGTCCGTGGTGAGGCCGGAAATGTGGGTGTCCGCCACCGTGAAGGACATATCCGCCGGGAGGGCGATGGAGGTTCCCGCGGGAACGGCGCCGTTGAAGAAGTTCCGGGTGACGGCGCCGGAGGTATCCAGGAGGTAGGCGCCGCAGATGGACAGGGAAAGGCGGGAGAAACCGCTGGTGAGGTCGGCGATGGGCCGGCCGGAGATTTCGTCCGGCCCGCCGCCCTGGAGCGAATTGACGGCGGAATCCAGCTCCGCGTCCGCCCGGCGGAGGGTCTCGTCGAGGTAGCTGGCCACGAGGCGCGTGGTGGTGAGGCGGTCTTCCAGCATGGCCTCGGTGGATTCCTGCACGGCGCGGGTCGCCAGGAAGCTGAAGATGCCGATGCTCAGGATGAGGCCGATGCCGAGCAGCAGGTAAATCTTCTTCCCGAGTGATAAATAGTTGAGAAACTTCATCGGTGCTACGACCCTGGTCCCGGCCGGGGGCGGCTGCCTCGCCGGTCCGGGACACCCCGGACGAGGGTATCAGGCCCGAGAAATGAGGGGGAAGGGGGGAGGGGGGCCGGAGTTACGCCTCGTCCCGGCGGGCCCGGGCCTCCTCGATAGCCTTGAGCCGGCGGCTGATTTTGGCCGATTTGTTCACCAGGTACAGGACGTAGCCGAACACCACCGCCCAGACGAGGCCGAACGCCGTGAAGATATAGCCTGCGTTATCCATAACCTACCTCCCTTTCGTAGTGAAACGGTCGTTCATTCCTGTTCAATCGTTTTCAAGGCGTGCTCCGCCTTGCGCAGCTTGAAGCGGACCCTCAGCAGTATGGCGTAGAGGATGGTGAAGGCCGTGAGGGACACCATCAGCGTCGCCATCATGCTCGACGTCAGGCCGCCGCTCTCGAAAACGAGCGGGGCGGGGTGCTGGACGCGCCAGAGCACGATGGAGAGCGCGACGATGGGGACATCAATGAAACCGACGATGCCGACCACCGCCGCGAAGCGCGCCCCGCGCGCCTCCTCCCCGGCGTAGGAGCGGATGAGGAGGTAGGCGACGTAGATGAACCAGAGGACGAGCGCCGTGGTGAGGCGCGGCTCCCAGACCCAGTAGACGCCCCAGGCCGGCCGGGCCCAGAGCATGCCGGTGAGCAGCATGAGCGTCGTGAAGAGGATACCGAGCTCGGCGGAAGAGTGGGCGATGTTGTCCCACATCTGCTTGCGGGTGCGCAGGTAGGCGATGCTGGCAATGAACACCACCAGGAAGGACAGGAAGGCCACCCAATCCACCGGGACGTGGAAATAGAAGATGCGCTGGACGTTGCCCATGGTGAGCTCCGTGGGGGCGTAGACGAACACCATCCACAGGGCGACGAGCATGATGATGACGTCAACGACGACCAGCCAGTATTTCCGGAAAACGTTCTGTTCCATGTTGACTCCCGTTGCTACTCCTCGACGATGAAGGGGAATACCCAGAATGATACTACCATGAAAATGGCATCAAATGCCGCTAGAATCGCCAGCCACGAGGTGAGGTCCGACCAGGGACTGCCGGCCAGGGCCAGGCTGGTGCCCTTCACGGCGCTGATGATGACCGGCACCACCACCGGGAAGAACAGGATGGGCAGCACCATGTCCCGCGCCTTGGTGTTGGCGGCGAGGGCGGAGAACACCGTGCCGACCGCCGCGAAGCCGATGGTGGCCAGCAGCGTGATGACGATGACCGGCAGCGAGAGGGCCGGCACGTTGAACAGCAGCGTGAAAAAGGGCAGCACGATAATCTCGATGGCTACCATGAAGAGGAAGCTGCCGAGACCCTTGCCGATGTAGATGACCTCCCGGGGCATGGGGGCTATCATGAGGCCCTCCAGGCAGTTCTCCTCTTTCTCCGCCACGAAGGAGCGGTTCAGGCTGAGCTCCCCCGCGAAGCTGAAGGTGACCCAGAGGATGCCCGGCGCCACCAGGGTCATGGTGGCCTGGTCGGCGCCGAAGGCGAAGTTGAAAATGATGAGGACGAGCGCCGCGAAGACGAAGGCCGAGAACACGATTTCCTTGGTGCGCACCTCGGAGAGGATGTCCTTGCGGGTGATGGCGAGCGCCTTGCCGAGCGTGCTCACGCGGTCACCCCGGTGTGGGTCTCGTAGAGCTCGCGGAGGGCGGGCACGTCCAGGTCGGCGGTGGCGCAGTCGTGGCAGATGGTGCCCCGGCTGAGGATGAGGAGGCGGTCGCTCATCTCCAGGCCGCGCTCCAGGTTATGGGTGGTCATGAGGATGGTGCGGCGGACGCCGGCTTCGAGCTTCATGGCCTCGCGGAGGATGGTGATGGCCTGCTGGTCGAGGCCGGTCTCCGGCTCGTCGAGGAGCAAGATGGTGGGGCGGTGGAGGAGCGCCCGGGCGATGGAGAGGCGCTGCTGCATGCCCCGCGAGAAGGTGGCGACGCGGTCGTCGAGGCGGGTGGCGAGGCCGACCACGCCCGCCATCTCGCGGATGCGGGCCGGGGCGTCCGGTACGTCGTAGAGGCGGGCGTAGAAGATGAGGTTCTCAAAGGCGGTGAGGTTGCCGTAGAGGAAGGTCTGGTGGGTAATGACGCCGATGCGGCGGCGGATGGTCTCGGCATCGTTCTCCGGGTCGAGCCCGTCAACGCGGACGGTGCCGGCGGTGGGGCGGATGATGGTGGCGATTATCTTGATGAGGGTGGTCTTGCCGGCCCCGTTCGGCCCGAAGATGACGATGGACTCGCCGGCGTCAGCGCGGAAGGCCACGTTTTTCAGCGCGGCGTGGTGGCCGAAGGTCTTCTTCAGCCCCTCGACCTGAATTACCGGGCTGGCCGTTTCCGCCATCGGCTCACTCACCGCCCCCGTCGTTCTCGCGGCCCATGATGCCCTTGAGCTCGGCCTTGGCGCGGTCGCGCGCGGTGCGGTACTCCTCCTCGCTGATGGTGCCGGCTTCCAGCCGGTCGTCGAGGGCGGCCAGCTCGTCGAGCAGCTCCTCCCAGCGGTCGGCATCGCCGGCCTCCGGCCCGGCGTAGGCCGGCGCGGCGCGGCCGGAACGCGAGCGGAAGAAGAAGATGCCGGCCAGGACGAGAACGATGACGCCGATGGTCCCCAGCCAGACGCCCAGCCGGTTGCCGGCGGCGCCGCCCTTGGTGAGGACGATATCCAGCGGGGCGCCGGCCTGGAGGGAGGTGGCGGTGTAGTCATCGAACGAGGTGCCGCTCATGTTGAGCACGTCACCCTGGATGAGCTCCGGGCTGGACACCGTGAAGGTGCCGCTCTGCACCAGGACGTTCACCTGCTGCACGGGCAGGGGCACGTTGCGGCTCAGGGTGTAGCCCTCGGCCTGGGGGAGACTGTAGGTGAAGTTGATCTGGCGCTGGCCCGGCGCGATGGGGACGGTATCCACGATGGCGCCCTGGCCGCCCACGGTGGTCCAGGTAAGGCTGGCGGCCATGTTGGAGGGGGTGGCGTCCTGCGGGAGGCTGAAGGTCAGGGGGCCGCTGTAGGCCCGGTCCGAGGAGTTGTCCAGGTAGTAGACCTCCGTGACGGTGAGGTCGCTGCCGGTGGTGTAGATGACGACGTGGGCCATGCTGATGGAGAGACCGGAGCTATCGTCGGTGGTCTCGTAGATATTGACGGTGGTGGTAAGGGTGGTCTCGTTCGCGGAGAAGGTGAGCGGGTCGCCGGTGAAGGTGACGTCGTTGTAGCTCACCTGTATCTGGTAGGTGTAATCGGAGCCGGTATCGAGGCCGGTGAAGGTGAAGGTGCCGTCGGCGGCGGCCGTGACGTTCTCCGTATCGGTGAGGTCCCCGCTGAGGTAGGCGTTGAGGGTAGCGGTCAGGGGCTGGTCCGGCAGGACGCCGGTGGTCCCGTTGACGATGGTGCCCTCGATGACGCCGTTGGTATCGGCGGACACGGGAAGGGCGGCCAGCAGCAGGGTCGCCAGAATACCTATGATGAGCAGACTGCGTCGTATCACGGGGAACTCCTCAGGTCCGTGCCGCACTCGGCGCAGAAACGGTCCGTCGGGGCGGTCGGCTGGCCGCATTGCGGGCAGAACCGGCCGCGGCGGGCGCGCCGCGCGGCCACCTGTTTTTCTATCTCGTCATCCAGGTCGTCGGCCGACCCGGCGGCCAGGGGAGCGGGCGCTTCCCGGGCGGTGGTCCGGGCGGGCGAGGGCACCGGGACCGGCGCCGGGACGGCGCTCGGCCAGAGCGCCACCAGGCTGCCCACCAGGAAGATGCCGCCGCCTATCCAAATCCAGATGACCGCCGGGATAATCCTGAAGGTGAAGACGGCGGTGCCGTCCTGGTCCCAGCCGCCCAGGATAACGTAGATGTCCTTGACGGGCGTGCTGCGGATGGCCACCTCCACGACCCACTGGTTAAAGGTGTTCTTCAAAATCTGCGAGGGCTGCATGGTGGTGACGACCTTGCCGTTGCGGCTGACGGTGACATCCGCCATGACGATCTGCCGGTCCGGCTCCGTCTTCTGCGAAAGCTGGCCGAAGGCGAAGGTATAGCCGTTGAAATCGGTCGAGGTGCCGGGCGCCAGGGACACCTGCTTCTGGACATCGAACAGCGAGGAGCCGATGACGCCGACGGCGATGACGGCGATGGCGAAATGCACGATAAAGGCGCCGTAGCGCGGCTTGTTGCGGGCGACGCTCCGCTTGAGGCTGGCAGCCAGGGATAAATCCGTGGCGCGGCTGATGTCATGGCTCTCGAAGAGCCACTGGGAGACGATGGCCGCCAGCGTCAGCGCGGCGATGAAGCCCCCGACGACGGAGTACCAGGTGAAGCCCCAGACGAAGCCCATGATAACGGTCACGATGACGGCGGCGACGATGGGCCAGCGCAGCTTGAGGAAGAACTTGCGGGCGGCCATGGAGCGCCAGCTTATCAGCGTACAGAAGCCGATGAGCAGGACAATGGCCAGGAACAGCGGGCCGTTGACGGCGTTGAAGAAGGCCGTGCCGACCTCGACCTTGTTGCCGGTGAAGAGGTCCGTAATGGAGGGATACATGGTGCCGAAGAAGATGATGACGGCGGCCCCCACCAGGAGCACGTTGGCGAGGAAGAAGGTGCCCTCGCGGGAGATGAGCTGCTCCACCTCGCCCTGGCTGCGGAGCTCCCCGCGCCGGGTAATGAGCAGGTAGGTGGAAACGGCGATGGTGGCCGCCAGGAAAATGACGAAGTAGGGGCCCATGGAGGAGACGCCGTAGGTGTGCACCGAGGAGAGGAAGCCGCTGCGGGTGAGGAAGGTCCCGAAGATGACGAGACAGAACGTGGTGACGACGAGCACCATGGACCAGACCTTGAACATCCCCTTGCGGCGCTGCATGATGATGGAGTGGAGGAAGGCGGTGGCGACGAGCCACGGCATGAGGCCGGCGTTCTCCACCGGGTCCCAGGCCCAGTAGCCGCCCCAGCCGAGCTCCACGTAGGCCCACCAGGCGCCGATGAGGTTGCCGAGGCCGAGGAACAGCCAGGCGATGACGGCCCAGGTGCGGGCGGCGGAGAGCCACTCGTTGCCGAGCTTGCGCTTGACGAGCGCGGCGATGGCGAAGGCGAACGGCACCACGAAGCACACGTAGCCCGCCAGCAGCAGCGGGGGATGGATGACCATGCCGGGGTTCTCCAGCATGGGGTTGAGGCCCTGGCCGTCCAGCGGGACGGTGGCGGACGTGCCGAACGGGCTGGCCACCGAGATGATGAGGATGAGGAAGAAGGCCAGCGTGACCATCATGACCACGCCGGAGTAGGGGATGAGCTCCCGGTTGGTGGTGCGGCGCTGCGCCACGACGACGCTGGCCGCCAGGGAGGTGAGCCAGGCCCAGAACAGCAACGAGCCGTCATTGCCGGCCCACAGCGCGCTGATGAGGTAGCCGAGCTTCATGTGGTTGCTGGTGTAGTCCGCCACGTAGGCGAGGGAGTAGTCGTGGGTCATCAGCGCGACGAAGAGGATGACCACGGCCCCCGTGATGAAGACGG
Source organism: Dehalococcoidales bacterium (assembly GCA_034430495.1). Classification (GTDB taxonomy): domain Bacteria; phylum Chloroflexota; class Dehalococcoidia; order Dehalococcoidales; family RBG-16-60-22; genus DAOUEG01. Next base: position 19,999 of record DAOUEG010000052.1, on the reverse strand, counting down.
CGGCGGCGTAGAGCGCCCGCCGGCCGGCGGTAAGCATCGTCTCGCTGTCCGTCCTGGCGCCGATGAAGTACGCCAGTGCCGAGAAGACCGCCGCCGCCAGGCCCAGCAGCAGGAACACGAAGCCGAAATCAGACATAATTAATCCCCGGAAAGGATGTTAGTTGGCCGCCACGTACTTTGAAGGACACTTGGTGACGATGCTGTCCGCGTGGAGTACGCCGGAGTCATCAATCGTCCCTCCAACCACGACATCCGTATCCGGGCCGAAGTTGTCAGGTGTGGTGCCTTTATAGACGACCGGAATCGAGTCACCCCCATCCGCGATGGAGAACTCGAGGGTCAGGGTCTTGATATCATTGGTTATGTTACCGGTGACGGTCCCGTTGACGCGCAGGTTCTGGCCGTACACCTGGGTACCCTTGGCGAGCGTCTCGTTGACCGTGTAGTAGTAGGCGGCCGATTTTGAGAATCCCTGGATAGCCAGCACTATCACGGCTATCAATATTATGATTCCTCCGATGAGGAATCGTTTTTTCCTGAACAATTCACGCTACCCCCTCGTGGTCTTGAGCCGGGTGAAGCACCCCGTCTTTATAATAGTAGCACATCCGCCGCCGCCGTGCCTGTTTTTCCGCTAATCTCCGCCCGCTTTGTGGCAGACCGTGCAGGTATCGTTGGTGCGGCCGGCGTGGTCGGCGGGGACGACCGGAGCGCTGGCGATGCCGGTCTGGTGGCAGGCGAGGCAGTTGTCACGGCCGGCGAGGTCGTGCGGGATGGCGGGGTACTGGAGGGCCACCTGGGTAGCGGCCGGAGTGTGGCACGCGGTGCAGGTGCTATCGGCGCGGCCGGCGTGGTCCGCCGGGACGGCCGGCGCCCCGCCGATGCCCTCGGCGTGGCAGACGAGGCACTGGGTGTAGCCATCCGTGAAGTGGGGCACCTGGGGTATGCCGCCGGAGGTCTGGGTGGGCGTGGCGGTCGGCGTCGTCGTGGGAGTAGCCGTCGCGGTGGCGGTAGCGGTCGGCGTGCCGGTGGCACCCGGCTGGTGGCACATGGTGCAGGTATCATTGGTGCGGCCGGCATGGTCCGCGGGGACCTCCGGCGCCCCGGCGACGCCGGTCTGGTGGCACGCCAGGCAGTCGTCACGGCCGGCGAGGTCGTGCGGTATCACGGGGGGCGCGCCGGCGGTCTGGGTGGGCGTGGCGGTCGGCGTCGCCGTGGCCGTGGCCGTCGGCGTGGCGGTCGTGGTCGTGGTGGCGGGCGGGGTCACGGTAGCGGCTTCCTCGTGGCAGGCGGTGCAGGTATCATTGGTGCGGCCGGCGTGGTCCGCCGGAACGGCGACGGAGCCGGCGATGCCGGTCTCGTGGCAGACGAGGCAGTTCTCGTACCCGGCGGTGGGATGGGGAATGGCGGGGACGCCGTTAATCAGCGGAGGCGGCGTGGAAGTCGTCGGGCTGACGATGGGCGGGACGGACGTCGGGGTGATGGTGGAGCGGGGTGTTGATGGGACGGCCTCGCCGGCGCAGGCGGCGAGCACCAGGGCCAGCGCCGCCGTCAGGACCAGTGTCAGCAGCCACGCGTACTTCCTCATGGTATGTCAGTGCCTCCTCGTCCCGGCGCGGGCCCAATCCCCATTATACAACGGGTAGGCGTAAATGAAAAGAACGGGCGCCCGTCGCCGCGCGTTCCCCCTTTTCTCCGCGGATACTGCCCGTGCCGTGGCGTGTTTTCAGCGGGACCGGGCGCAAGCCCGGCCCCGGTTCCGGTACGGTCCGGCGGGGTACCGCCGGTAGGCCTAAAAAGCCTATTGCTGTTCGTTCAGCGTGAAGTAGTGGCAGAGGTCGCAATTCTTGCTGATAACTTGGCCGGCGTCCGGGCCGCCGTAGGCCACCAGCTTGCCGTGGCAGCGGAAGCAGCCGGGCGAGGTGATGTGGCCGATGTTATCAATATAGGTGGTCCAGGTGATGTGCATCCAGGGGAAGGTGGTGAGCTTGGCCACGTTATCCAGGGCGTCAATGGCATCGGCGATGGCAGCGGCCTTGGCGGCGTAGACGTCCGGGTAGTTCTGCCTGTAGAAGTCCTCGATGGCGGCCACCTTGGCGTAGGCGGCGTCCAGGCTGGAGTTGACGGGGTCGAGGGCGGCCAGGCCTTCCTTCTTGATGTACGGCAGGGACGGGTCTATCTTGCCCTGCACCATGGCGATATCAATGAGGTCATTGGGCGAGCTGAACTGGTGCGTGGCCCGGTTGTGGCAGTCAATGCAGTCCATGAGCCGGGCTTCCCTGGAGATGCGGTCCGGCGTTATCTCGCCGATTTTCGCCGGGTCGTAGTATTCCGTGAAGTAGCCGGTGCCGCGGTCAACGCCGACCCAGATGATGTCCTGGCGCTGCGCATCGTCGACGAGGTAGTAGACCTTGGCGTTGATGTGCCAGTGGATGCCGCTGGCCACCTCCTGCTCGCCGCCGCCGACGCGCATGATGCGGGTATCAACGTGGGCGGTGTTGGCCTCGTCGGTATCGTAGGTGGTATCGGTCACCACGAGGTCCCCGGCGAAGCGGTCCGGCCGGTGGCACTCTTCACAGGTCTCGCGGGCCGGGCGCAGGTTCTGCACCGGCGTGGAGATGGGGCGCTCGTAGGTGTTGAAGAGCACCGCGAAGAGCTGCGGGACGCCGCTGATCTTGGAGCGGACGAGGTAGCCGCCGCCGTAGCCGACGTGGCACTGGGCGCAGGCCACGTTGGAGTGGGGCGAGGCGTTGTGGGCGGTATACTCCGGGTACATCACCTTGTGGCACAGCTCCCCGCAGAACTCGGTGGAGTCCGTGAACTCGAGGAGCTGGTAGCCCCCGATGACGAGCAGGATAATGCCGATAGCACCGGAAATGAGCAGGAAGAGGAGTTTCTTCCGGTGTTTGTCCATCACGATAGTCGGTAGTTTCATCAGTTCCTCAGAATGGCCAGCACGAAGATTATCCCGCCCGCGACGAAGAGGACCGGGACCATGGAGTAGTTGAAAACGCCGAAGAACGGGTGCTGCTCCGGCAGATTGGAGACGATGTTGAAGACGGTGAGCGCCACGATGAGCAGGAAGATGATACCGGCGGCGCGGGTGAGCCAGTCGTCAAAGATTTCCAGGAAGAGTCTCTTGAGGCGGTTCATGCCGATTCCTCCGTCTGCTCAGGGGCGACGTCCGCGGTGGATTCGGGCACGATGCCGAGCTCCCGCTGCATGATGCGTTCGTATTCCAGGGGGTGTTCCTCCCGGTATTTCTCGCGCTTCATCTTGCCGGTGAAAATGACGGTGTTGATGGGGAAGGTGCTGGGCGTGAAGTGGGCGAAGAAGATGTGGACCACGGCTATCCAGACGAGGGCCAGCATGGCCTCGTGGCTGTGGGCGACGAGGGCGGCCGGCACGACCCAGCCCGGCAGTATCTTGGTGGCCTGCACCGGGAACATCATCACGAAGCCGGAGCCGAACATCACCGGCATGCCCCAGAAGATGGCCCAGTAGTCAAACTTCTCCTTCCAGTTGAAGCGGTCCACCTTGGGACGCGTCTTGCGGATACCGAGGAAGTAGGCCACTTCCTCGAGCAGCTGGTTGAGGTCGGCACGGTTCGGGACGATGCGGATGGGGAACGGCCGCTTGAGGATGAGGATGGTGTAGAGGAGGTAGACGAGGTGATAGATGCAGTCCGTGAACATCATCCAGGCGGCCACGCGGTGGGTGGTGCGCAGCACGTCAATGCCGCCCCAGAGGGCGGCCCACCACTGGCTGATGCCGGCGTCAGAGAACTTGAGCGGCAGCCCCGTGAGGACGAGCAGGATGAAGCTCGTCATGAGGACGGCGTGCTGGATTATCTGGTGGACATCGAAACGCCGGATTTTCCCGTCCTTGGTGATGACGGAGCGGCTGACCGCGGGGCGGGGAGGCGTGACCGGGATATCGGCGGTTGTCATGACTCATTCCTCCAACGATTGAGCGCGTAGCGGATGATGGCGAGGAGAACGACGATGGCCCCGAACGCGACGACACTGTACAGGATAATGGTAAAAACGACTTCCGTGTAGTGGGCGACGGGCTGGTTCTGCGGGGACGCCTCCCGGTGGCCGAGGAACCCGGCCGCGAACTGGAGGTCAGCGCCGGGGTGGCAGCCGACCTGGTCGCAGGTCTTGACGAGGTTCTGGAGGTCGGCCACCGGGGAGTTCGGGTCCGTCACGGCCTTGATATCGTGGGCGCCGTGGCAGTTGGTGCAGGTGGCTTTATCGAGCTGGGAGACGGTGTAGCTGCTGAGCTCCAGCGCCTTGCCGTGGAAGCTGCTCATGTAGGTCTCGTAGACCTGCTCCACGATGCCGTAGCTGGCCATCAGCTGCTCGTTGTCGTGGCACTTGGCGCAGGTCTGCGCGATGTTCTTCTTGTAGGTGGGGGCGCTGGCCTCCAGGACGCGGATGACGCTGTGGGGGTTGCTGTCATCGCTGTGGCAGTCCACGCAGGTGGCCGCCTGCTGGTCACCGGAGGACACGACCTGTCCGTGGATGCTGTCCGAGTAGAGGGCGTACTGGTACTCGTGGCAGGTGCCGCACTTTTCCGCCAGGGAGAGCTTGTTGAGGGGGGTAGCCACGTGGTGGGGGTCATCCGTATGGCAGGTGGTGCAGTCAATGAAGCGGTGGGCGGACTTGTCGAGTTCCTGCGGGTCAACGTAGAGGGAAATCTTGTTGCCGTTGGCGTCCGTCTTGAAGAGGTCCGGGTTGGCGTGGCAGTCAAGACAGCTGTTTTCATCCAGCGCCAGCGCCTTCCCCTGGTTGACCGTCAGGACGGCGGCCAGGACGGCGAAGGCGAGCAGGCAGCACAGAGAAATCCTTTTTATCATCGCGTATCCTTTTCTCCCGTAGCCAGTAACCGTCCCGGCTCCCGGCCGCTGGTGCGGTCCGGCGCCGGACGGGACAATCCCTGCCGGTGCTTCGGATTTATTGTAACCTGATTATCGTTTTACCTCAACCGACACCGGCGGACGGACCGGCCGCCGGCCGTTGCTACATAAAAAAAGGCAGCAGGGGCAACGCGGCGGGCGAACTGCCGGAAGTCCGGAAGGCGGGGAAGCGGGGGACCGGGTAGGAATTGAGCTCCCTGACGGGGTTAATTCCGTGCCCTTCCCTGAGAAAAGCCGAGCGGGAAAAGCGCGGAACAACGATATTCTGGCAGACCGGCATAATTCAGGCTCCATTTTATTGTAGAGGTACGGCTGGCGGGCCTTGAACCGTACTGTGCCCTGACTATGCCCGGGAAAACAGCGGGTATAATCCGGAGAAAATGCCCCACCGGTCTCGTTTTGAACGTAAGCTACCCTCGGCCGCGGGGAAAGGCCGGGGCCGCGTCTCCGCAGGCGCAATCCCACAGAGTGGTACTTGGGGGCCGTTCTCGGGTATAATAGAGAGAGCCATTCCGCCGGTGCCGCGGAGCGATCTACCGGGGTGCCGGGAGAAACAACGGGGAGAACCATGAACAGGCTACTGCGATTCTGGATGACCGGCATGGTCATCGTTATCCTGCTGGCGGGGGCCCTGGCCACCGCCGCGCTGGCCGACGACCAGCCCGCGGCAACCGGGTACGGCAACGTGCAGCTCTGGGTGGACCCGGAGTACGACGACCCGTCGCTGCTGGTGATGATCCAGGGGACCGTCCTCGGCGCGACGCCGCCGGCCACGGTGCAGTTCCTCGTGCCCAGCGCCGCGGTCCTGTACTCCGCCGGCTCCATTGATGCCAGCGGCCAGTACGCCGGCGGGCCGCCGACCCGGGTGGCGTCCGATATCCCCGGCTGGGACAAGATCTCCTACACCGCAACGACGACCACCTTCCGGGTGGAATACTACGACGATATCATCCAGGGGCAGCCGGACAAGACCGTTGACTACGAGTTCATGAGCTACCTGCCCATCAGCGGGCTGGACGTGTCCATCCAGCAGCCGCTCAAGGCGACCGATTTCACGGTGGACCCGGCCGGCGCTGCCTCGACCGACCAGCAGGGTTTTAACATCCAGACCTACTCGTACGATACCGTCGAACCGGCGAGCCCGCTGACGTTCAACATCTCCTACTACAAGACGGACAGCAACCCGTCGGTGCAGCAGAACACGGCCGGCGGCACCGCCCCCGCGACCTCCGGCGGCGGTGGCATTTCCAACGGCTGGCTGGCGTTCATCATCATCGTGGCCGTCATCATCGTGGTGTCCCTCGTCTTCTTCCTGGCCCGGCGCTCCCGGACGGTCAGCCGCGCCGACCGTCGCCGCCGCGCCGGTGTGCCGAAGCGGTCTCCCGTCGGCTCGAGGAATGCCGGCGGGGGCGGCGCCAGGGCCGCCGGGGCCGCCAGGCCGGCGAGCAAGGGCAGCGGCAGCGGCGCCAGGTTCTGCACCAACTGCGGCGCGCCGTTCGATGCCAACGCCAAGTTCTGCCGGCAGTGCGGCGCGCCACGGCGCTAGCGCCGACACGCAAAAGACAATAAAAAAGGAGCCCCGTCAAAGGGGCTCCTTTCGTTTTGCCCGGATGGGTGGTTAGTCCACGTCCACGCTGAGGCAGGCCTGGGGCTGGTAGACGCAGTAGGGTTCCGCCTCCAGGTAGTCGCCGGTCTCCTCGTAGGCGCGGGCCCGGCAGCCGCCGCAGATGCGCTTGTACTCGCAGACGCCGCACTTGCCCTTGATGTTGTCCAGGTTGCGCAGGTCGTTGAAGAGGGACGAACCGTTCCATATCTGGCCGAAGGTCTGCTGGCGGACGTCGCCGGCGGGCACGGTGAGGTAGCCGCATCCCTGGACGATGCCGGTGTGGGAGACGAAGCAGAACCCGGTGCCGGCCAGGCAGCCGCGCGTCATGCGCTCCATCGCCCCCGCGGGGGCGGCACCGGCGGTCTTGGCCGCGGCCTGGCGCTGCCTGGTGACCCGCATGTAGTGGGGGACATCGGTCGGTTTGAAGGTCATGCGGCCGGCCAGCGCCTGCTGCTTGTCATAGATGACGTTAAGGGTCTGCTCGTATTCCTCGGGCGTCAGCTCCACGTCGCTGAGGTCCGCGCCGCGCCCGGTGGGCACGAGCAGGAAGGGGTGGAAGGAGGCGGCGTTGACCTCGAGGGCCAGGTTGACGAGGTCGTCAATGAGGTGGGCGTTCATCTTGGTGATGGTGCTGTTGATCTGTATCTCCACGCCGGCGGCCTGGGCGTTCTTGATGCCGGCCAGGGCGGCCTCGAAGGCGCCCTGCTCCCCGCGGAACTTGTCCTGGAGCCCGGCGGTGGGGAAGTCCAGGCTGATGGCGATGCGGGAGATGGGCACCTCCGCCATTTCCCTGGCTATCTCCGGCGTGACGAGGGTGCCGTTGGTGCCCATGACGACGCGGAGCCCCTGCGAGACGCCGTAGCGGGCGATATCGAAGACGTCCGGGCGGGAGAGGGGCTCGCCGCCGGTGAGGATGAGGATGGGGCTGCCGACCTCTTTGATCTGGTCTATCAGGGTCTTGCACTCGGCGTTGGAAAGCTCCCCCTCGTAGGGGCCGTCCTCGGCGGAGGCGCGGCAGTGGGCGCACCGGAGGTTGCAGCTCCGGGTGATTTCCCAGGCGACGAGGTGGAGACGGGGCGTGAGAATGTTGCCGGCCGCGGCGGGGTGGCCCTGGGGGTGCCCGGCCGGGGGCTGGTGGGCGTGGGTCATGGTTCCAAACCTCCGTGAGACATCGCCCGCTACCGGGGGCGTTCCGGGGTCCCGGGGCCGGCGCGGGCCGGGCGCGGGGGGACCGCATCAGGCGGCGGGAGGGTTGACCCGCAGCCGGAAAAATTCAGGGGGTACGTTTCTCCTGCACCCGGGCCCCCGGTTGGGCCTGCTGATGGGCCGCAACGTGAGCTAAGAGTGCCTCGTCCAACACCTGGCCGATCATGGGGATGAGGTTGATGATACGGCCGGAGTTGGCCTCGCGTTTCTTGATAAGGGAGGTGGTTGATTTGATGATGGGCTCGCGGTGCAGGAGAAACGCCTGGACGGAATCGGTCAGGGACAGCCCGAGGTTGGCGGAGATTTCCCCGTGCCGGGCACTGACTTCGCGGATTTTCTCAAGGGTGGCGCTGCGGTTGGCCGGTTCCGAGATGTACTGCATGATGTACTGGAGAAGCTCGTGGCCGGAGCCGGCCAGCGCCTGCTGGTACTTGCGGATGGCTTCCTTTTCCTGGGGGATGGTGCTGAAATAGGTCTTGGAGATTTCACGGTGCCGGTCGAAGGTCTCCTCCATCTCCGTGACGACGTCCTTCGCCCCGAGCATTTTGGTCTCCTTGGAGGAGAACTTCTTGAGCTCGGCGCGGGAGTAGCGGCGGTGGCCCCCGGGGGTCACGAAGGCCTTGACCTTGCCTTCGTCCGTCCAGAGGCGGAGGGCCGCCTCGCTGACGCCGAGGACCTGGGCGGCTTCACTGATGGAGAGGGGGGTATCTTCGCTGGCGGGCACCGTTTCCTCCGCTCAAAACACTTGGAAAACCCAAAAAATTACAAAAATCTACAAAACTTATTATAACCTGCGTGAGTAGCTGCCGCAACGGGAGAAGTACGGGCTGATTGGGTGGAAAACACCCGGTATATGGCGGGGTAGAACGGTACCGGCGCGGCCGCCAAAAGAAAAGGGGGGGACATCACGTCCCCCCCTGGTTCCGTCACTCGTGAGGGTCAGCTCTGCTCGGCGGCGGCCGCGGCCTCCTCGGTGCGGTCCTGGTAGAGCGGGTTTATCTGCTTCATGGGGTGGTCCTTCTTGCGCATGTCCTTGAGCAGCGGGTCCCGGTCGAGCAGCGCCAGCCGGTCCTGGTCCTTGAGGCGGGTAAAAATGAGCTCCCAGGCGCAGGGGCGTCCGTCGGCCGCTTCGCAGAGGCCGTTGTTGCCGCCGCCGCAGGCACCGTTGAGCAGGCCCTTGGAGCAGGTGGTCTTGGGGCAGATGCCGCCGTACTCCCCGAGGACGCAGTCGCCGCAGGCGAGGCAGTTCTCCGCCCACTGGCCTTCCTCCACCGTGTAGCCGATGAAGCGGGTGTTGAGGCCCGGCTTGACGACGAGCGGCGAGACGAGCTCCGCCACGTACTGCACGCCGGCGCCGCAGGCCATGGAGAGGACGCAGTCGTACTCCTTCATCTTGGCGATGACGGGCTCGATGAACTCCCGGTCGCACTGGCGCTGGATGGTCAGCTCGTCGAACTGGATGCCGTTTTCCGCCAGCAGCGAGCTCATGCGGAGCTCGGAGGCGAGCAGCCCCACCTCGCGCTCGCCGCCGGCCATGCAGACGGCGACACAGGTGCCGCAGCCGAGCACGAGCACCTTCTTGCAGTCTTTGATCTTTTCGACGATTTCTTCGAACGGTTTCCTGTCGGCGACAATCATGCGACTTCCACCTCTTCCTTCTTCTCCCTGGTTCCCTTCCTGCGGAGCGGGTTGGGGCCGAGACGCCGGGCGATGTCCGTCATCTCGTTGCAGGCGTCCGCGAACAGCTGCGCGTCGGACGCGTTGATATTGTACATGCCGAGACGCTCCGGTTCGATGCCGACTTCCTTCAGCAGCTCCCGGGCGTAGAGGACCTTCTGTTTAGCTCGTATATTTCCTTCCAGGAAATGACAATTGCCCTCCACTCAGCCGGCGACGAAGACGGCATCGGCGCCTTCCTCGAAGGCCTTGAGCAAGAGGATGGTCTCGACCTTGCCGGTGCACATTATCTTGATGATGCGCACGTTGGGCGAGTACTCGAGACGCAGCGAGCCGGCCAGGTCGGCGGCGGAGTAGGCGCAGTAGTGGCAGGCGAACGCCACCACCTTGGGCTCGTAGTCCGCCACGGCCTTCTCTTGCTCTTGCTCCTTTACCTCTACCTCACTCATGGTTCCTTCTCCTATTCCTGTAGCACGGCCGTCTTGGCCAGTATCTGCTCGTCCTCATAGTGCTGGAGGTGGATGGCCTTGCGCGGGCAGACCGATGCGCAGATGCCGCAGCCCTGGCAGGCGGCCGCCTCGATGGAGGCCACGCCGTCCTCGTTAATCTGCGGGACGTTGAACGGGCACGCCCGGACGCAGGTCAGGCAGCCGACGCACTGGTCCTGGTTCACCGCGGCCACCACGCCGCCGGCCATCAGGTGCGGCTGGGAGAGGACCGTCATGGCCCGGGAGACCGCGCCCTGCGCCTGCTGGATGGACTCCGTGATGTTCTTGGGCGAGTGGGCCAGGCCGCAGAGGTACATGCCCTCGTTGGCGAAATCGAGCGGCCGCAGCTTGACGTGGGCCTCCAGGCAGAAACCGTCCTGGGTGAGCGGCAGCTTGAGGCGGCTCGCCATTGCCCGCGCGTCCGGCTGGGGCCGGATGGCGGCGCTCAGGACGAGCAGGTCCGGGTTGAGTTCGATGTCCGCGTGCAAAGCGGTATCATGGACGACCACTTTTACCCTGTCGCCGTCCTGGGTGACCTGCGGCTTGTTCTCCACGTCGAAGCGGATGAAGCTGACGCCCATCTCGCGGGCCTTGCGGTAGAGCCGCTCGTGCTTGCCGTAGGTGCGGATGTCCCGGTACATGATGGCCACGTCCGTGTCCGGGTTGTCCGTCTTGATGGCGATGGCGTTCTTGACGGCCTCCGTGCAGCAGACGCGGGAGCAGTACATGTTCTCGCCCTCGCGGGAGCCGACGCACTGTATCATGGCCACGGACTTCGCGTCCCTGTGCTTGCCCCGGGCGATGCGTTCCTCCATCTCCAGCTGGGTGACGACGTTGGGCGATTCGTCGTAGAGGTACTCGGTCGGCTGGTACTCGGTGCCGCCGGTGGCCATGATGACCACGCCGTGCTCGATGGTCTTCGTCTCGCCGTTGACGGCGATCTCGGACGTGTAGTTGCCCTCGAAGCCGCTTATCTTCTGGAGCTCGGCTCCGGTGTAGACGGTGATGAGCTTCTCGTTCCGCACGCGCTCCAGCAGGTCGGCCAGGTACTCCTGGACGTCCTTGCCGGTCTCGGTGGTGTGGATGCGGCGCAGGTTGCCGCCGAGCTCTTTCTCGCGCTCGATGACGGCGCTCTCGTAGCCGTTATCCGCCAGGGCGAGCGCCGCCGTCAGGCCGGCCAGGCCGCCGCCGATGACGACGGCGTTGTGCTTGAGGCCGATCTGCTGCTGGTGGAGCGGCTTGAGGGTGGTGGCCCGGGCCACCGCCATGCGGACGAGGTCCTTGGCCTTGTCGTTGGCGGCGTCGTGGAGGGAGAAATGCACCCAGGAGTCCTGGTCGCGGATGTTGGCCATGTCGAAGAGGTACTTGTTCAGACCGGCCTCCCGGATGGTGTCCTGGAAGAGCACCTCGTGGGTGCGCGGCGAGCAGGAGGCGACGACGACGCGGTTGAGCTGGTGCTCCTTGATGGCGTCCACGATCTTGAGCTGGGTGTCCGTGGAGCAGGTGAACATGTTTTCCTCGGCGTGGACGACGTAGGGCAGCGTCATGGCGTAGTCCGCGAGCTCCGGCACGTCCACCACGCGGGCGATGTTGGCGCCGCAGCGGCAGACGAAGACGCCGACGCGCGGCTCCTCGCCCTCGATGACGAGCTCCTCCGGGTACTCCTTCTCCGTGAGCATGGTGTGGCGGGCGGCGGCGATGTTGGCCGAGGCGAGGCAGGCGGCGCTGCTGCCGCTCATCACGGACTCCGGGATGTCCATCGGCGTCTCGAAGGCGCCGGAGACGTAGATGCCGGGTCTGTTGGTTACATTGGGATGGAACTCGTCCGTCTCGCAGAAGCCGTACTCGTCCAGGTCAACGCCGAGCGCCTCCGCCGTGGCGCGGCTGTCCTTCGAGGGCTGGATGCCGATGGAGAGGACGACCATGTCGAACTCTTCCTTCGTCTTCTGGCCGTCGTCGCCGACGAACTCCAGCACCAGGTTGTGGCTCTGCGTGAGCTCCTTCACGGTGGAGGGGATGCTCTTGACGTAGCGGACGCCGGTCTTCTCTCTGGCGGACTCGTAGTAGCGCTCGAAGCCCTTGCCGAAGGCGCGGATATCGTTGTAGAAAATGGTCGGCTGGATGTTCCTGTCGTGCTCCTTGGCGATGATGGACTCCTTGGTGGCGTACATGCAGCAGACCGAGGAGCAGTAGCCGCGCCCGCAGCTCTCGTCGCGGGAGCCGACGCACTGTATCCAGGCGATTTTTTGCGGGTGCTTGCCGTCCGAGGGCCGCGTCACCACGCCGGAGGTCGGGCCGGAGGCGGAGAGGATGCGCTCGAACTCCAGGCTGGTCACGACGTTGGGGTAGCGGCCGTAGCCGTACTCTTCCTTGAGCTCGCCGGGGACCGGCTCGATGCCCATGGAGAGGATAATGGAGCCGACGGAGATTTCCAGGTTCTCCGGCTGGTCGTCGTGGCAGACGGCGCCCGGCTTGCAGGCGGCCACGCACTCCAGGCACTCGGAGCAGAGGCCGCAGTCCATGCAGCGGGAGGTCTCCTGCCGGGCTTCCTCTTCCGTGTAGCCTATCTCGACCTCCTTGAAGGTCGTCTGGCGCTCCGCCATGGGGATGGTGCGCTTGGCGACGCGCGGCTCCCTCTCCCACTCGCCTTCCGGCGTCGGGGCCGGTTCCTGTTCCGGCCTGGGCCGCCCGGCGGCGAGGTCCTCGCCCCTGAAGTAGCGGTCAATGGAGGTGGCGGCGTCGTGGCCCTGCTGGATGGCCTCGACGGCGGACTTGGGGCCGGTGACGGCGTCGCCGCCGGCGAAGACGCCCCTGACGGGGGTCTGGAGGGTCACCGGGTCGGCGCTGATGACGCCCTTCCCGGCGACGGGAGCGTAGTCACCGGTGAACAGGTCGAGCTCCGTCTCCTCGCCCACGGCCATGATGACGGCGTCGGTGGGGATGACGTACTCGGAGCCCTTGACGGCGACGGGGCGGCGCCGGCCGGATTCGTCCGGCTCGCCGAGCTCCATTTTGGTGACTTCCAGGCCGGTCACCTTGCCGTCCTGGCCGATAATCTTGCTCGGGTTGGTGAGGAGGGTGAACTTGACGCCTTCCTCCTCGGCCTCGTCAATCTCGTCGGCGAGGGCGGGCATCTCGGTGCGGGAGCGCCGGTAGACGACGGTCAGGTCCTTGACGCCGAGGCGGATGCAGGTGCGGGCGACGTCCATGGCGACGTTGCCGCCGCCGACGACGATGGCGCGGTCGCCGGGCTTGTCCATCTTGCCCTCGGCCACGTCCTTGAGGAGCTCCAGCGCGTTGATGGCGCCGGTGAGGTCGTTGCCCTCGATGTTGAGGGTCTTGCACTTCTCGGCGCCGATGCCGAGGAAGACGGCCTGGTAGCCCTGCTCCTTGAGCTGGTCGAGCGTAATATCTTTCCCGATGCGGGTGTTGTACCTGATCTCGATGCCGGCGTCCACGAGCTCCTGGATGTCCTCGGCGAGGCGCTCCTTGGGGAGCCGGTAGGCCGGGATGGAGTAGTAGAGGGCGCCGCCGGCGTGGGCGTTGGCCTCGAAGACGGTCACCGGGTAGCCGAGGCGGGCGAGGTCGAGGGCGCAGGAGAGGCCGGACGGGCCGGAGCCGACGATGGCCACCTTGGGCTTGCCGGGGTCGATTTCCAGCTTCTCTTCCGGCGGCAGCTCCCCGGCGGCCCGCTTCTCGCGGACGATGTCCGCCACGAAGCGCTTCAGCGGCCGGATGCCGATGGGCTCGTCAATGTCATTGCGGTTGCAGTTGATTTCGCAGGGGTGGTGGCAGATGCGCCCGAGCGTGGCCGGGAGCGGCAGCCACTTCTTGATGTGGTTGACGGCCTCCAGGTACTTGCCCTTGGAAATGAGGGCCACGTAGCCCTGGCCGTTGCACTCCGCCGGGCAGGAGAGCTTGCAGGGCGGGCGGTTCGTCTTGCTGATGGCCATGATGTTGGGAACGGCCTGGGGATACTTCTTGTGGGCGGCCTGGCGCTTGGAGAGGCCCTGGTTGAACTCGTCGAGGAGGTCCACCGGGCAGGCCTTGACGCAGTCGCCGCAGGCGGTGCACTTCTCCTCGCTGATGTAGCGCGGTTTCTTGAGGACGTCAACGGTGAAATTGCCCTCCGTGCCGGTGATGCCCTTGACCTCCGAGTTGGTGATGAGGTCAATGTTGAGGTCTTCGGCCACCTCGATGAGCTTGGGGGAGATGAGGCACATCGAGCAGTCGTTGGTCGGGAACGTCTTGTCGAGCTGGGCCATGCGCCCGCCGATGGCGGAGGACTCCTCCACCATGTAGACCTTGTAGCCGGACTCGACGAGGTCAATGGCGGACTGCATCCCGCTGATGCCGCCGCCGACGATCATCACGGCGCCGACCGGCTTGTGGCCGTTTTTCTTGTTCCCGTTGTTCTTGGTATCCGTCATGATTGGTAGCCTCTAGAGCAGATTCTTGTCCCGCAGCAGCGGCCGGGGGTCAATGATATGGCTCCCGAGCCACTTTTCGGCGGGCTCGCCGAGGGCCAGCCCGAGCAGTTCCGTGAAGTAGAAGACGGGCAGGGGTTCGACGCCCTCCGGCTGGCCCATGTCCAGGTTGGACTGGCAGAGCGGACAGGCGGCGACGATGCACTCCGCGCCGGCCTCGCGGGCCATATCGGCCAGCTTGCCGGTCATCGTGGCGGAAATATCCGGCTTGGTGAGCGTCAGGTTGCCGCCGCAGCAGTCCGTCTTGTAGGACCAGTCCCGGACGTCCGCGCCGAGGAGCTTCATGAGCTTGTCCAGGGCCACGGGGTTCTCCGGGTGCTCGGCGTCGGTGATTTCCGGGGGGCGGGAGGTCAGGCAGCCGTAGTAGCAGACGGTCTTGAGGCCGTCGAGCGTCTGCTTGATCCTGGCCCGGATGGCCTTCTCGCCCACGTCCTTCCAGAAGAAGTCCGGGGCCCACTTGATCTGGTGGTCGCCGGAGAAGGTCACGCTGACGCCTTCCGGCTTTTCCTTGGCGAGCAGGCGTTTTTCGGCCCGCTTGAGGCGCTGGAAGCAGGCGGAGCAGGGGACGACGAGGTCGAGCCCGGTCTTGTCCATGATGCCGAGGTTCCGGGCGGCGAGCGAGAAGGCGAGGTCGTCGTTGGTCATGTGGGCGGACGAGGCGCCGCAGCAGTTCCAGTCCGCGAGCTCTTCCAGCTCGACGCCCAGTGTCCTGGCGACGTCCTCGGTGGAGGCGCCGTATTCCTTGGCCGTCCCGTGGAGGGAGCAGCCGGGATAGTAGGCTATGTTCATTTGGAACGCTCCTTGGCCGTGCGTTGGAAAATGGCCCGCACCTGGTCCCGGCCCCGCAGTTTCTCGGGGATGAGGCCGAGCTTGCCCTTCAGCATCATGGTGAGGCCGAGCATGCCCTGCTTGACGAGCCCGGCGAGGCCCTTGGTGCGCAGGGTGAAGAGGGTGACCATGCTCATCTCGTGGACGCGGCCGTACCGCTTGACGGAGTTGAGGAACTCCTGGTGGAAGACGCGGTCGGAGGTGGGGATGGGATGGCTGCCCTCGCCGGTATACTGGCGGAGGGTGTCCATGACGTGGGCGATGTCAATGCTGTTGGGGCAGCGCGTCGAGCAGGTCTCGCAGGCGGCGCAGACCCAGTAGGTGTTGGCGTCGAGCACCCGCTGCAACTGGCCGAGGTGCAGCAGGCGGATGATGACGTGCGGCGGCAGGTCCATGGCGAAGGTCACCGGGCAGCCGCTGGTGCATTTCTGGCACTGGAAGCAGGCGGAAATTTTCTCGCCGCTGAGGTCTTCGAGTTTCTTGCGGAGGGCTGCCTGGGGGGAGAGGGTTTCGGAGGCATGGTCGAGCGTCTGTACGTCCATTGATATCAGTCCTCGTTATCAAGGTGAGACAGCGCGGGCAGGTGTGCGATGCTGCCTAATATAAAGTATCTCACGTCTGTCATTTGAGCCATAAGCAGGTAAACTGCCCGGATTTACGGGAAAACTACTCCATAATGATGTCATAAACACCCGGTACTACCGGGTAAAAACACCCTGCACTTGGGTAGAGTGTACCACCGGCGGGGCCGCTTGGCAACCCGCTTCGGGCTCATTCCCGGGGAATTCCGGGCTAACTGCGCGGCAGCCGCGGATTTTTACCTCGCTCCTACCTTGATTGTACCACAATGTGGTATAAATTACAATTGATGGTTCCCTTTTTAACCACATTGTGGTATAGTTAGGACGAGTCCGGGAAGGCGGCATGGATAGAGCGGAATTCGTTTCAATACGGCACGAGCTGAACAAGACGCAGGAACAGCTTGCCTCGCTGCTGTGCGTCTCCCATAAGGCTATCCAGAGCTTCGAGCAGGGCTGGCGGAACATCCCCAGCCACATCGAACGCGAGATGCTGCTGCTGGCCTCCCTCCGGAAATCCCCGGCCGGCCTGCGCAAGCCCTGCTGGGAAGCCACCGGCTGCCCGCCGGAATGGCGGGAGCACTGCATCGTCTGGGACCTCAAGGCGAAGCACTATTGCTGGTACCTGAACGGTACCTACTGCCAGGGCAGCCGCCAGACGACCTGGGACAGGAAGATAGAGCTCTGCCGCACCTGTCCCGTCTACGTGGCCGTCATGGAAGAGAAGCGCCCCGCCTAGCCCTCCGCCGCCGCGACCGGCACCGAGAAAGCGAAGGCACTCCCCTCGCCCGGGCGGTTTTCCGCCCACATCCGCCCGCCGTGCAGCTCCACCAGCATCTTGCCGAGCGCCAGGCCCAGGCCGAGGCCGCCCGGCTGGAGCGGCTCGCGGGCGGCCCGATCGTAGGGGTTGAACAGGTCGCGCTGCTCCGTCTCGCTGAGCTCCGGGCCGGTATCCGCTACCTCGACGACGAGGTTGCCGTCATCATGGCGGGCCCGGAGGCAAATGGCATCCTCCGGTCCGGTGCGGGCCCGGGCGTTATCCAGCAGGCAGCGAACGAGCTGCTTGAAACGGGCCTCGTCGGCCCGGATGGAGGGCAGGGTTTCCGGCAGCTCCAGGCTGAGCGGCGCAGCCGACCCCAGCTCCGCCGCCGTGTCGCGGATGACCTGGAGCGGCGAGATAACGCGGAAGGCGGTCTCGAGCAGGCCCATCTCTCCCCGGGTGAAATCCAGTAGCTCGTCGAGGCGCATGTTCAGGTTGTCCGCGCCGCGCCGCGCCGTCCGGGCCTGACGGCGCCCCGCCTCCGGCTCGTCAACGAGCGCCTTGACCTCGTGGGCCAGGGCCTGGGAGAACCGCAGGCGCCGGGTGATTTCCTCTTCGAGCGACAGGCGGAGCTCCCGCTCGTGGTCGAGGGCGGCGGCCAGCGTGCGCTCGCCTTCCTTCCGCTCGGTGATATCGTGGAGGATGCTCAGCCAGCCCGCCAGCCGGTTGCGGTTGTCCCGCAGCGCCACGGTATCGAGCTCGAAGGTATGGCGTCCGGCGGCCAGGTCGAGGGAAATCTCGATGCGGCGGGGCCCGCCGCTCGACAGCGTCTCGAACAGGGGCGAGACGAGCTTCAGCTCCGCGTAGGAAGCGCCGATGATGCCCTGCCCGGAGCCGACGATTTCCAGGCCGGCGGCGTTGGCATCGAGCAGGCGCCCGTCCGGGCTGAAGATGAAGATGCCGTCCTTCAGCCGCCGCACGACGATTTCGCGGGCGAAGGGGACGGCCTGGAAGAGGTGGAACCGCCAGAACCCCAGCACGATGACAAGACCGGAGAGCGCGAAGGCCACCGGCGTCAGGTCCTTGTGCGGGATATCGCCGATGCGGAGCAGGTAGAAGGCGTTGCCGAGTATCGGCAGCAGGCTGGCCGCGACGAGGGCGATGGCCTGGTTCCGGTAGAGCGGCGGGCCGGTGAACAGCCGCCGCACCAGCACGATGATGCCGGCCAGGATGAGCAGGTAGTTGTAGGCGATGGCCACCCAGAAGAACGGCCCGTACGTCTTGACGGTGATGGTGAAGGCGCCGCTCGTCTCCAGGTGCTCGTTGCCCCACATGAGGTGGTGCGCGCCGTTGGTCCAGACGAGGATGATGGTGGCCAGCGGGAGGATGATGAGCCAGCGGAGCAGCCGCCAGTCCGAGAGGCGGTAGTCGCCCACGTACTGGGTGGCGAAGGCGAACCAGGCGACCGGCACCGTCATCATGCCGATGTAGCCGATGTCCGTGAAGAGGAGCTGTCGGCTCAGCGTGGCGCTGTGCGCCTCGAGGAGGTACCCCAGCGTCCAGAGGAAGGTGCCGACGGTGAGGACGGCCATCATCCTGGTGCCGGGCCGGCTGCGGAAGTGGACGACCAGCACCAGCACGACGACGGACACGACCAGCGACGCTATCATCGCTCCCAGGTAGAACGCAGAGAAAGCGTCGCTCATGCGGCCCCGCCCTGCGTCGTCTCGCGGGCCCGGCCGGACGGTCGTGGAGAAGCGGCAACCCTGCCCCGGTGTGGTTGGTACGACATCTGTAGTATTATGCTATGTCATACCCTAAAGGTCAATGGTACGAAGGCACTATGAACGGTCATTCAAGCTGACAAAAGTCAACCGGCCGCCGGTTGTGCCCCGGCAGCCGTTGCACTATGATGGGAACGGTGGGGCGGAACAGCGCGGCGACGGGAGGGACCGATGGCCACTCTGGTGCTTGACCGTCAGGCGGTCCGGGAACTGCTCGACATGGGCGAGGTCATCGCCGCCGTGGAGCAGGCCTTCCGGGACCTGGGGCAGGGGCGGGCCACACTGCCGCCCAAGTCCTACGTGGCCGTCCCGGACGGGGACTTCCGGGCCATGCCGGCGGCGCTGCCCGGGGCGGCCGGGCTGAAGTGGGTGAACGTGCACCCCGGCAACACCGCCCGGGGACTGCCGGCGGTCATGGGCGTCATGGTCTACAACGACCCGGCCACCGGCTACCCGCTCGCCATTCTCGACGCCACGGACCTCACCGCCTTCCGCACCGGGGCCACGGCGGCCATCGCCTCCAAGTACCTGGCCCGGCGGGACACGCGTACCCTCGGCATCGTCGGGGCGGGACGGCAGGCGTACTCCCAGATAGAGGCCCACCGGCGGCTGTTCGATATCACCTCCGTCCTCGTCTACGACCTCAAACCGGACAGCGTGAAAAAGCTCGCGGCGGCGTTCCCCGGCCTGCCGGTCACGGCAAGCCCGCTCGAGGCGGCCGCCGGGGCGGACATCCTCTGCACGCTGACGCCGTCACGCCAGCCGTACCTGAAACGGGCGTGGCTGCGGCCGGGGACGCACGTCAACGCCGTGGGCGCCGACGCGGAGGGAAAAGAGGAGCTCGAACCGGCCGTCCTCACCGGGGCACGGGTGGTGGTGGACGACGTGACCCAGGCGAGCGCGGCCGGCGAAATCAACGTGCCCGTGGCTCAGGGGCTGTTCTCGCAAGAGGACATCTACGCCACCCTGGCGGAGCTGGTGACCGGCGCGAAACCGGGGCGGGAGGACGACGGCGGCCTCACCGTGTTCGATGCCACCGGCGTGGCCATTGAGGACGTGGCCGTGGCCTCGGTGCTGTATGAGAAGGCGACGGAGCGGGGCGGGTACCCGGCGCTCGACCTGCTCGGCTACTGAGCCGCTGCCCGGGTCCGCCGCCTGCCTCCGGCGGGCTTGAACCCCCGCAGCCGCAGCGAGTTGGAGACGACCGTCACCGAGCTCGTCGCCATGGCGAGGGCGGCCAGCATCGGGTTGAGGAAACCGTAGTCCCCGAAGAAGAACTTGAGACCGGCCGGCGTGCCGGTCTGCCCGAAGGCGAAGTAGAGCACCCCGGCGGCGACCGGGATGAGGACCGTGTTGTAGGCGAAGGCCCAGAACAGGTTCTGCTTGATGGTGCGCATCGTCCGCTTGCTGAGCGAGATGGCCGTTACCACGCCCTTGAGGTCGCCGCTCATGAGGGTGATATCGGCGGCTTCCATGGCGACGTCCGTCCCGGTGCCGATGGCGATGCCCACGTTGGCCTGGGCGAGCGCCGGGGCGTCGTTGATGCCGTCGCCCACCATGGCCACCTGCTTGCCTTCCTCCTGGAGCCGCTTGACCTCGGCGGCCTTGTGCTCCGGCAGGACCTCGGCCAGCACGCGGTCCGTGCCGACGTCCCTGGCGATGGC
>DAOUEG010000051.1:0-4016 GCA_034430495.1 Dehalococcoidales bacterium | reverse complement strand
CGCCGACCGTCTCGCGGAGCTTGCGCTCGACGCGCTTGATCTTGCGGCGGGCTTCCTTGCCGCTCAGGTTGCGCAGGTAGTAGAGGCGGGAGCGGCGGACCTTGCCCTGGCGGACGATTTCCACCCGGTCCACGTTTTCCGAATAGAGCGGGAAGGTGCGCTCCACGCCGATGCCCTGGGCCACGTGGCGGACGGTGAAGCTGGCGCCGGCGCCGCCCTTGGAAATCTTGATGACGACGCCCTGGAACACCTGGATGCGTTCGCGGTCGCCTTCGATAATCTTGGCGTGCACCTTGACGGTATCACCGGGGGCTATATCCGGAATCTTCCGGTTCTTTTTCCGTTCGACCAGAGATGAGACGTCCATTGTTGTTACTCCCTATCCTTACTATCCTCGTTATCAGGGCCGCGCTTCTTCAGGCGGTCCAGCGCTTTCCGGTGTTCCGGGCCGAGCTCGATCTTTTCCAGCAGGTCCGGGCGCCGCGCCAGCGTGCGTTTCAGTTCCTGTTCCCGCCGCCAGGCGGCGATCTCGCCGTGGTTGCCGGAGAGCAAGACCTCCGGCACCTTCCAGCCGCGGTAGTCCGGCGGGCGGGTGTACTGCGGGTATTCCAGCAGCCCGCCGGCGTGAGACTCCTCGAGGGGAGACTCGTCGGACCCGAGGACACCCGGCACGAGCCGGAGCACCGCGTCCATCACTACCATAGCGGGAATTTCCCCGCCGGTCAAGACGTAATCGCCGATGCTTATCTCATCGGTCGCCAGGTGCTCGCGCACCCGCTCGTCAACCCCCTCGTAGTGGCCGCAGATGAAGACCATGTGGTCTTCCCCGGCCAGCTCGGCCGCCAGCTCCTGGCGGAACGGCCGGCCCTGGGGGGTCAGCAAAATAACCCGGCCGCCGGGGGCCTCCCGCGCGACCGCCTCCACCGCCTCGAAGAGCGGCTCCGGTTTCATCACCATGCCGGCGCCGCCGCCGTAGGGGTAATCGTCGGCGGTGCGGTGCTTGTCATGGGCGTAGTCCCGGATGTCCACCAGGTTCACCCGCACCAGCCCGTTTTCCGCCGCCCGCTTGAAGATACCGTACCCGAACGGCTCCTCGAACAGCTTCGGGAAGAGCGTCAGCACGTCTATCCGCATCGGCCCCCCCGGCTCACGGCTGCCCGGCCGTGTGCTCGGTCACCTGGCCCCGGATAATCTCCACGGCGTGGGGCAGGGCCGGCAGCACCGCCTCCAGGCATTCCTTCACCGCCTTGGGGCTGCCCGGCAGGTTGACGATGAGGCAGTCCCCGCGCTGGCCGGCCACCGCCCGGCTGAGCACGGCCATCGGCGTCTTGGCCAGCGAGACGGCGCGCATCGCCTCGGCGATGCCGGGGACGGCGCGGTCAATGACGGCCAGCGTCGCCTCCGGGGTGACGTCCCGCCGGGCCAGGCCGGTGCCGCCGGTGGTGAGGATGATATCCATCCCGCCGCCGTCCGCCCAGGCCGCCAGTTTCCCGGCGATGGCTTCCCGCTCGTCCGGCACGATGGCCGTCTCCGCCACGGCAGCCCCGGCCCGCTCCATGATGTCGCGGATGACCGGGCCGCTGCGGTCCTCGCGCTCGCCGCGCGAACCTTTATCACTGATGGTAAGGATACCGACGGAAATCATACCTGACGTGCCAGCAAAGCAAGTTCTATTGTACCACAGAACCGGCACGCGGGGGAATAGGAGAGGGGTGAAAAGCCAAAAGTCAAAAAACGAAAGGCAAGAGGCAAAGGGAGTTCCCCCTCCTGTCCCACCGGGGCCCGGCGGAAAAACCTCCCCCCTTTTCCCCACCCGGAAAAACCACCGTTCCGGGCGGGTACGTCTGGGTGCCGGCACCCAATTTAGTGATTTTATGTGAAATTTCCATAAAATTTGTCGCCAAAGGGGTTGACAAAAGGGGAGGCAGGTGTTTAAAATGGGGAAATTTGGGAAGTTGTGGTAGGAAGTGGTAGACATGAGGGGGCCATGTTCTACGGCGAGTTCGACTACAAGATAGATGACAAAGGACGGGTACCGGTCCCGCCGAAGTTCCGTGAGCTTCTCAAGGACGGGCTCGTTCTTGCCCCCAGTCCCGAGGGCTGCATCGCCGCGTATCCCCCCAAGGAATGGAACAAGATAGCGGCGCAGCTGACCGGCACCGGCGTCCCCAAGGCCAAGATACGCCGCCTCAACCGCGCCCTGTTCTCCACCGCCTTCAGCACGAAGGTTGACAACCAGGGCCGCATCGCCATCCCCGCTCCGCTCCGCACCCACGCCGGCATCGGCGAAGACGCCGTCATCGCCGGGGCGAACTCGTCCTTCGAAATCTGGGACGCCGCCAGGTGGCAGGCGGAGAAGCAGGACAGCCTGGAGCAGGCCTGGCAGATCATCGAATCCCTGGAGAACAACTGATAATGATGAAGCACTGGTCGCCCTCCCAGGACCATACGCCCGTCCTCCTTTCCGAGACGCTCCGGGGGCTGGCGGTGCAGCCGGGCGGGCGCTACGTGGACTGCACCCTCGGCGCGGGGGGCCACGCCGCCGCCATCCTGGACCACAGCTCGCCGGGCGGCCAGCTGCTCGGCCTGGACGCCGACCCCTCCGCCATCGAGCTGGCCCGGGAGCGGCTCCAGCGCTACCAGAACTCCGTCCTCCTGGTGAACGACAATTTCGTCAATCTCCAGGCGGTGTGCATCAAGTACGATTTCTTCCCGGTCCACGGCATTCTGATGGACCTGGGGCTTTCCTCCATGCAGCTCAACGGCAACGGCCGCGGTTTCAGCTTCCAGCACGACGCGCCGCTGGACATGCGGTTCGACCCGACGCAGAAGACGACCGCGGCGGACATCGTCAACACCACGTCCGAGGAGCGGCTGGCGCACCTTATCAAGATGTACGGCGAGGAAAGCCACAGCCGGCAGATAGCCCGTGAGATCGTCCGCTACCGGCCGCTCCGGACGACCCGGGAGCTGGCCACGGTCATCGAGCGGACGGTGGGCCGGCGGGGCAAGATACACCCGGCCACCAAGACCTTCCAGGCGCTGCGCATCGCCGTGAACCACGAGCTGGAGCACCTGGAGACGGCGCTGCGGCAGGCGGTCGAGCTGCTGGGCTACGAGGGCCGGCTGGCCGTCATCACCTACCACAGCCTGGAGGACCGCATCGTCAAGCAGTTCATGCAGAAGGAAGCCAGCAGCTGCATCTGCCCGCCGGGGACGCCGACCTGCGTCTGCGGGCACACGGCCCGGCTGCGGCTCATCAACAAGAAGGTTATTACACCGAGCCCCCGGGAGGTCGAGCTCAACCCGCGGAGCCGGAGCGCCAAGCTCCGCGTGGCGGAGCGCATCGTGACCCAGGGG
Source organism: Dehalococcoidales bacterium (assembly GCA_034430495.1). Classification (GTDB taxonomy): domain Bacteria; phylum Chloroflexota; class Dehalococcoidia; order Dehalococcoidales; family RBG-16-60-22; genus DAOUEG01. The sequence continues at coordinate 656 of DAOUEG010000051.1, read as the reverse complement.
AACAGCTACGCCACCAGCGAGGACCACGCCTTTCTGACCATCGCCAAGTCCCGGGGCTGGCGGCGCCCGGCACTGCTGAACAAAATACGCATGGCCTTTTTAGCGGCCTAGCACGTGTTGAAGAAAAAAGGAGGGTACCTGGAGGAGGCTTCGCCGCCTCCGCCAAAAAGGAGGGCACATGAAAAAACGGAATGTCGTAGCTTCCATTGATGTGGGCACCACCAAAATCTGCACGATTTTGGCCGATGTCAGCGATGGCTCACCGCGCATCGTCGGCGTCGGTATCTCCCCTTCCAAGGGGCTCCACAAGGGCCTGGTGGTGAACATCAATGAAGCCAGGGAATCCATCCGCGACTCGGTCAAGAAGGCCGAGCAAGTCAGCAACTACCACGTGGAATCGGCCTACGTCGGCGTCACGGGACGGCACGTCACCTCGATGAACAATCACGGGGTCGTGGCCATCACCCGGGGCGACCGCGTGGTGCGCCCGGACGACCTGAAGCGCGTGCTGGCCTCAGCCCAGAGCGTAAAGGTGGCCAATGACCGGCGGCTGCTCCACGTCATCCCCCGCGGCTATGCCGTGGACGGGCAGACGGGCGTGGACAACCCGGTGGGCATGCACGGCTTCCGCCTCGACGTGGAAACCCACGTCATCA
>DAOUEG010000050.1:0-7872 GCA_034430495.1 Dehalococcoidales bacterium | reverse complement strand
TGATGACGGCGGTGCCGGCGCGGGTGGCCGGCGTGAAGAACATCCTGCTGGTGACGCCGCCGGCCAAGTCCGGCAGTCCCTCGCCCCTGACGCTCGCCGCCGCGAAGCTCGCCGGGGTGAGCCGCGTCTTTGCCGTCGGCGGGGCGCAGGCCATCGCGGCGCTGGCCTACGGCACGGAGAGTGTGCCGCGGGTGGACAAGGTCTGCGGGCCGGGCAATATCTTCGTGACGCTCGCCAAGAAAATCGTGGTGGGGGACGTGGGCATCGACGGGCTCTACGGGCCGAGCGAGGTGGTCATCATCGCCGACGGCACCGCCGACGCGGGGAATCTGGCCGCCGATTTGCTCGGGCAGGCCGAACACAGCTCCGACGCGACGGCGATACTTATTACGACCTCGAAACAGCTGGCCGAGGCCGTCAACGGCGAGGTCGAGCAACAGATTTCGGCCCTCGACCGGAGGGAGGTCGCGCGGGAATCGCTCGACGGGCAGGGGCTCATCGCGGTGGTCGGGAACCTCGACGAGGCGCTCGAGCTCGCCAACGGCCACGCGCCGGAGCACCTGTGCCTCGTTACGAAAGACGCCGGCAAGTACGTTGAAAAGGTCAAGAACGCCGGCTGCCTCTTCGTCGGGGAGAACAGCCTCGAAGTGCTGGTTGACTACGTCGCCGGTCCGAGCCACGTGCTGCCGACCGGCGGGACGGCGCGGTTCGGCGCGACCCTGAACGTAACGGATTTTCTCAAGATAATGACGGTCGTCAACACGGACGAAAGCGACCTGCGGGAACTCGGCGGGGCGGCGGCCACCATCGCGCGGGCGGAGGGTCTCGACGCCCACGCCCGGGCCATCGAGCGGCGCCTCGGAAAAGGGGGTAAGTAATGAGCGGGATAGAGCGGTTTATCAGGCCCCTTTTCCGGCATTTCGCGCCCTACAGCGCCAGCATCAACCCCGAAACCCTGGCGGGGAAGACCGAGGTAAACGAGGCGGACATCGTCAAGATGAACGCCAACGAGAACCCCTACGGCTGCTCGCCGCGGGTGCTCGAGGTGCTGGCGCAGAACCCGCACTACCACATCTACCCGGACGACGGGCAGGCGAGCCTGCGGGCAGCCATCGCGCCGTATGCCGGCGTGCCGGCGGCGCGCCTCGTGGCGGGGCACGGCAGCAACACGCTCATTGACTACCTCACGCGGCTCTTCGTCGGCCCGGGCGACGAGGTCATCAACTGCGGGCCGACCTTCGACCTCTACCGCTTCAGCACCCAGATGTACGGCGGCACGCTCGTCAACGTGCCGCGGGACGAACGGTTCCGGGTAGACGCGGCGGCCGTAAAGAGAGCGGTGACGGACAAGACGAAACTTATCTTCATCGCCTCGCCGAACAACCCGACCGGGAACGCGGTGCCGCTCGAAGACCTGCGAGAAATCACCGGGACCGGTGTGCCGGTCGTCATTGACGAGGCCTACTACGAGTTCCACGGCCAGACGGTGATGCCGTGGACGAGCGAGTACGAGAACCTCATGGTGCTGCGGTCGTTCTCCAAGTGGGCCGGGCTGGCCGGTTTTCGGGTCGGGTACGGCGTGTTTCCGGAGAAAATCGCGGCGTACCTCATGGCCATCAAGATACCGCACAACGTCAGCGCCGCCGCCGAGATAGCGGTACGGGCCTCGCTCCAGGACGTGGCCTACCTGATGGACAAGGTCCGGGCCATCATCGCCGAGCGGGAGCGGCTCCAGCAGGAACTCAAAGCGATACCGTTCCTCACGCCGTACCCGTCCGATGCTAACTTCGTCTTCTGCGACGTCAAGGGCGGCGACGCGACGGCGCTCCACGACGCGCTTCTCAAGAAGGGCGTGCTCGTGCGCAACTTCACCACGGCCATCCGCATCACCGCCGGGACGCCGGCCCAGACCGACGCCCTCATGAAGGCGCTGCGGGCTGTTACGGTCTAACACCTCACCGGAACCCGTTCCAGAGGACTTCACCGATACGGGTCACCATACCGATATTTTCCCGGCACGTGTTAGAATATTTTACAGTACGTCCTTGACAAATAACGATGATATGTTATACTACATAACAAACAGCAGATGATGAGGCACGAAATGGCACAGGTAGACAAGGTCCGGGAGCAGGTTATCTGGTACCAGGCACAGGGCGGCTACTCCGACCAGCAGATGGCGGATTTCATCAACATCAGCCGGCCGCTCTACCAGCGGACGCGCACCGGCAAGGTACCGGTGGGCGGGCGGTTCCTCAAGGGGGCGCTGCGGCTCATCGAGGAGACGGACCGGGCGGCGGGGCGGACGGCCGGGGTCATCCGCACGACGGCGGAGACGGATATCACCATCAAGCTGGACGTTGACGGCAGCGGCGCCTACGACATCAACACGACGGTGCCGATGTTCGACCATTTGCTGGCGCAGCTTGCCCGGCACGGGCTGTTCGACGTCACCATCCAGGCCACCGGCGATAACCAGCACCACATCGTGGAGGACACGGGGCTGGCGCTGGGGCAGGCGTTCCGGGAGGCCCTCGGCGAGCGGCGGGGCATCGTGCGCACGGCGGATGCCACGGTGCCGATGGACGAGACGCTGGTCACGGTGGCGCTCGACCTGAGCGGGCGCGGCTACGCGGTGGTGGACCTGACGCTCGGGGGATCCGACCTCGGGGGGCTGGCCGGGGACCTGGTGCGGCACTTCCTGGAGTCGTTCGCGCTCGAGGGGCGGCTCAACCTCCACGTGCTGACGGTGCGGGGCACCAACGACCACCACAAGGCGGAGGCGGCCTTCAAGGCGCTGGCGCGGGCGCTCGACGCGGCCACGCAGATAGACCCGCGGCGCGGCGGGCAGCTGCCGACGACGAAGGGCGTGCTGGCGTAGGAACGCCGGTGAAACCAGGATGCCGAAGGGCGTATCCGTTCAGGGTGCGCCCCTTTTGAGAGCGGTCATTCCAGCATCGCCAGCTTGCGCTCGGTGAGGCGCTCGTAGGCCTGGACGTAGCGGGCCGAGGTCTCCTCGACGATTTCGTCGGGGAGGGCCGGGCCGGGGGGCGTCTTGTCCCACCCGGTGCTGGAGAGCCAATCGCGCAGGGGCTGCTTATCGAAGCTGTCCTGGGCGCGGCCGACCTCGTATTTATCCACGGCCCAGAAGCGGGACGAGTCCGGCGTGAGACACTCGTCGATCATGGTGAGGCGGCCGGCGTCAATGCCGAACTCGAACTTGGTATCGGCGATGATGAGGCCGCGGGCCAGCGCGTACTCCTGGGCGAAGTTGTAGACGGCGATGGACTTTTCCTCTATCTCCTGGGCGATATTGACGCCGACGAGCTTGATGACCTCCGCCTTGGAGAGGGGCAGGTCGTGGCCGGTCTCGGCCTTGGTGGTGGGGGTGTAGGTGGGCTTTTCCAGCTGCTGGGACTGCTGGAGATTGGGCGGCATGACCTCGCCGTGGACGGTGCCCTTCTCCCGGTACTCCTCCCAGGCGGAGCCGGCCAGGTAGCCGCGGACGACGCATTCGATGGGGATGCGCTTGGTCTTCTTGACCACCATGGAGCGGCCGCGGAGCCAGGCGGGGTAGGCGAAGTGCTGCTCCTCCGGCAGGTAGGAGTCCAGGGCGTGGACGTCGTCAACGGCCTCGGTCATGTGGTTGGGGATGATGTCCTTGGTGCGGCGGAACCAGAAGGAGGAGAGGCGGCTGAGGACGGAGCCCTTGAGCGGGATGCCGGTGGGGAGGACGACATCGAAGGCGGACATGCGGTCCGTGGCGATGAAGAGAAGGTGGCTGCCGAGGTCGTAGGCGTCGCGTACCTTTCCCTTGATAAAAACAGGCAGCGGCAGGTCCGTTTCGGTGAGAGCGGGCGGTAAATGCGTATCCATCGGCGGGTACCTTCCTTTGCAGTAGTCAGGGTTCAGAGGCCCATCGGCCCCAGGTCCATCGTTTCCGGGAGGGGAGTTTTCCACTGGGCGGCGGTGAGGCCGAGGCGGCGGAAAATCTCGTCCACGTGGGTGAGGTAGTGCTGGTAGTCGAACAGGGCCTCGAGCCTGTCCGGCGGCAGCGCCGCGGTCACGTCCGGGTCCGCCTTGAGCAAGGCGAGGAAGCCGCGGCGGCCCTGCCAGGCCTTCATGGCGTTGCGCTGCACCATCCTGTAAGCCTCCTGGCGGGTGAGGCCGGTATCAATGAGGGCCAGCATGACGCGCTGCGAGAAGACGAGGCCGCGGGTCAGGTCCAGGTTCTTCTTCATGTTCTTCGGGAAGACGGTGAGGCCCTTCATGACCGAGGCAAAGAGACAGAGGATGTAGTCCAGGGCGAGGCAGGCATCCGGCAAGATGATGCGCTCCGCCGAGGAGTGGCTGATGTCCCGCTCGTGCCAGAGGGGCTGGTCTTCCAGGGCGGTGACGGCGAAGCCGCGGATGAGCCGGGCTATGCCGCAGACGCGCTCGGCGAGCTCCGGGTTGCGTTTGTGGGGCATGGCCGAGGAGCCGGTCTGGCCGGCCCCGAAGGGTTCCTCCACCTCGCGCACCTCCGTTTTCTGGAGGGCACGGACCTCGGTGGCGAACTTCTCCAGCGAGCCGGCCACGATGGCCAGCGTGGTGACGAACTGGGCGTGCCGGTCGCGCTGGAGCACCTGGTTGGAAATGGGGGAGGGCATGAGTTCGAGCTTCTTGCAGGCCTTCTGCTCCACCTCCGGGTTGACGGTGGCGTAGGTACCGACGGCGCCGGAAATCTTGCCGACGGCCACGGCGGCGCGCGCCTCGGTGAGGCGGTGCAGGTTACGGCGCATTTCCTCCACCCAGATGGCGAGTTTCAGGCCGAAGGTGGTGGGCTCGGCGTGGATGCCGTGGGTGCGGCCGATCGTGACGGTGTACTTGTGCTCCATGGCCCGCTGGGCGAGCACGGCGGTGAGGTTCTTGACGTCCTGGATGAGGAGGTCGGCCGCCTCGACGAGGAGCAGGCTGCCGGCGGTGTCAATGACGTCCGACGAGGTGAGGCCGAGGTGGATGAAACGGGATTCCGGTCCCAGGCTTTCCGCCACCGAGCCGATGAAGGCGGTGACGTCGTGGTGGGTCTGTTCGAGGATCTCCTGCATGCGCTTGAGGTTGACCTTGGCCATCTTGATCTTGGGGATGGCGTTGCGGGGGACGGCGCCGAGCTCTGCCCAGGCCTCGCAGACGGCGATTTCGACCTCGAGCCACTTCTCGTACTTGTTCTCTTCCGACCAGACCTTCTTCATCTCCGGCCGGGAATACCTGTCTATCATCGCCGTTCTCCTTGCTGGGCGCGCCGGAAGGCCTCGTAGGCCTGGCTGACGTCTTCGTGGCCGAGGGCGAGGATGGCCGCGGCGAAGTAGGCGGCGTTCCTGGCGCCCGCCTTGCCGATGGCCATGCAGGCGACCGGCACGCCGCCCGGCATCTGGACGATGGAGTAGAGGGCGTCCACGCCGTTGAGAGCGGACCCGGCGAGCGGCACGCCGATGACCGGCAGGGTGGTCTGGGAGGCGAGCACGCCGGGCAAAGCGGCGGCCATGCCGGCCCCGGCGATGATGACCTCGATGCCGCGGTCCCGCGCGGATTCCGCGTAGGCCCGTACCTTGTCCGGGTTGCGGTGGGCGGAGAGGACGGACAGCTCGTGCTCGATGCCGAGCTCGGTGAGCGCGTCCTGCGTGGCCCTGATGACCTCCGCGTCCGACCGGGAACCGATGACGATACCGACGAGTGGCATACTGCTACCTCTTGTCCTTCAAATCGGCGATGTCCGTGCGGTAGTGGGCGCCTTTGAAATTGATGCGCGAGATGTTGGCATAGACCTTGTTGCGGGCCTCTTCCAAATCTTTGCCGAGGGCGACGACGGTGAGGACGCGCCCGCCGGCGGTGAGGGTTTCTCCCTCGTCGCCGAGCCTGGTGCCGGCGTGGAAGACGATGATGCCGTCATCCAGCGTATCCAGGCCGGTAACGGGCAACCCCGTCTGGTACTTCCCCGGATAGCCGCCGGAGGCCATGACGACGCCGACGCAGGCCTCGTCCGTCCAGGCGAGGGTCACCTCGTCGAGGCGGCCGTCGAGCGCGGCCTCGATGACCTCGACGAGGTCGGTCTTGAGCCGCGGCAGGACGACCTGCGTCTCCGGGTCGCCGAGGCGGCAGTTGAACTCGATGACCCTGGGGCGGTAGTTATCAATCATCAGGCCGCCGTAGAGGGTGCCGGTGAAGGGGCTGCCGGCGTCCGCCAGGCCGAGCACGGCGGGCTCCATGATGGTCTTGCGGACGAGGGTGCCGAGGGCTTCCGTGTAGAAAGGGGGCGGGCTGTAGCTGCCCATGCCGCCGGTGTTGGGACCCTCATCGCCGTCGTTGACGCGCTTGTAATCGCAGGCGGGCACGGTGGGGAGCACGGTGGTGCCGTCGGTAATGACGAAGTAGCTCATCTCGCGGCCGTGGAGGTGCTCCTGGACGATGACCCGGCGACCGGCCTCGCCGAAAATCTTGTCCCGCATCATCTCCGAGAGGGCTTTTTCAGCCTCCGCCACCGAGGGCGCGATGATGACGCCCTTGCCGGCGGCGAGTCCGTCCGCCTTGAGGACGATGGGCGGCGGCTGCCGATGGACATAGTCGAGGGCGGCTTGGTAGGAATCAAAGGCGGTGCTCCGGGCGGCGGGGATGGCGTGGCGCGCCATGAGGTCGCCGGCGAAGACCTTGGAGGCCTCGATGCGCGCGGCGGCGGCGGTGGGGCCGAAGACCCGCAGCCCGGCGGCGCGGAAGCGGTCCACGATGCCGGCGGCGAGGGGGCCTTCCGGGCCGATGACGGTGAGGTCAATGCCGTTTTCCCCGGCCCAGGCGAGCAGGCCGTCCACGTCCTCCGCCCTGATGGGAACGTTGGTGGCGATGGCGGCCGTCCCGGCGTTACCGGGGGCGGCGAAGAGCCCGGTTACCTTCGGGCTCCGGGCCAGTTTCCAGGCGAGGGCATGCTCCCTGGCGCCGCTGCCGACGACGAGCAGTTTCAGCGTTCTCCCTCCTGCGGCCATCCGTTACCAGTGGATGGCAATATCCTTAACAGTATACGATGAATACTCCGATTGGTACCAGTCATCGCCGTACTCGCTCTGGTAGGCCTTGAGGTCTTTTTCCCGGGCCTGGAGCTGCTCCTTCCAGTCGGTCATCCGGTGGTACTCGGCGGAGCCGATGATGAAGGTGCGGCCGCCGGTGGCGGCGTTGAAGGCCGAGACGTCCGCGTTGAAGCTGTCGAGCTCGGCGGCGTAGCTCTCCCAGGCGTTCTCACGCTCGGTGTAGTAGTCATAGGTAAGCGGGTAGTAGTCCATGCCGGTGGCGACCACCTGGGCGACGGGAATGACGCCGTAGGTCCGGCCGACCTCCAGGTAGGCAATCATGTCCCAGCTGCCGGCACGGTCTTCCGGGTCGGACGCGGCGCCGTTGGTGCAATCAACGTAGACGGTGCCGCGGTCGGTGGTCTCGAAGACGTCAATGGCGTGGCCGACGCTGGTGTCCTCGAAGGTGATGCCGACCCACCCGGCGCGGATGCCGGCCTTCTCGGCGTGGTTGAAGACGTCCGCGGCGAAGTCCGCGCAGACGTACCGGCCCTCGACGTAGGGGTGCTGGTCGGTCCGGTCCTGCTCGAGGAAGGTGACCAGCTCGTCGAAGGTGGGGTCCACGGCGTCCGGGTTGCGGGTAAGGACGATGGGCTGGCCGCCGCCGCCGCACTCGACGGCGCCGTCGTCGTTGTAGAGGTAGCCGGGGTTCCGGCAGGCGGTGAGGGCCGCCGGCAGCAGGAGGAGGAGGCAGATGATGACCGCGGTAACGCGGACCGCACGGTTCGTCACGCCCCTATGATACCGGAAAAACGTCGTTTTGTCACCGTTTTGGTAC
>DAOUEG010000049.1:0-39738 GCA_034430495.1 Dehalococcoidales bacterium | reverse complement strand
TCAGGCCGAGGTCGCCCTCGACGGTCCGCTTCTCGTAGGGCTCCGGCAGCCCGCTCACCACCGTGTCCGCCCGCGCCGGCGTCCCCCGGGCGACGGAGTGGACGTCCGTGGTGGCCCCGCCGACGTCCACGACGAGCAGCTCACCGAGCTCGGTCGCCAGCAGCTTGGCCGCTTCCATGACCGCCGCCGGGGTCGGCATGATGATGTCTTCCACGAGTTCCCGCGCCTTGGCGATGCCCTTGGCCTCGACGATGCGGTGCATGAAGAGGTCGCGGATGGCCCGGTTGCAGGCGGCCGTCTCCAGCCGCCCGATTTCCGGCATCACGTTGGCCGTGAAGACGACTGCCTTCTCGGTACCGGCGAAGAGGTCGCGGATACCGTCCTCGGCGGACTTGTTCCCCGCCACGATGACGGTCGCGACGGCCGGCCCGCTCCCGGCCAGCATTTTCGCGTTGTGGAGGATGGTGGCCGTGTCCCCGCCGTCGGTGCCGCCGCAGAGCAACACGATGTCCGGCGCGGTGGTTTCTATTGCTTCAAGCTCGCTTCGGTTGAGCCGGTAGGAGTAGCCGCCCACCACCTTGGCCCCGGCCCCGAGCGCCGCCCTTCGTCCCGCCTCCGAGGTCAGCTCCGGCACGAAGCCGATGCACACCATCCGCAGGCCCCCGGCGGCACTGGAACAGGCGAGCATCCGGCTCTTTTCGGGGACCGGTACCGGAAGCCGTGAGAGGGCCTCCCGCAGCCCGACCGTCACGTCCGCCTCGACAGTGGAGGGCACCCGCACCGTGCCAAGCAGCTCCGCCCCGGCGGCGTCCACCGCCACGACCTTGGTGAAGGTGCTGCCGAAATCAACGAGGACGCGGATATCACTGCTCATGGCGGCCGTGGGGTTACTTGCCTCTCGCTTTCAGGTCCGCCTTGAGGTCGTTGATGGCCTGGTTGAGGTCCGCCTCCGGCGGGTAGACCCGGTCGAAGCCAAGCTTCTTGAATTTCTCTTCGTCTTCGCTGAAATCGTGCCGCTGCACGCCGAGCACCCCGCCGATGTAGAGCAGCACGTCATCCAGCCCGGCCTCGCGGACCTTGTCCTTGAAGCCCTGGAGGTCCATCTCCCCCATGCCGTAGAGCGAGCTCATCAGGATGGCGTCCGCCGCCGTTTCCTGGGCGGCCTTGATGAACTCGTCCGGCGGGGTCAGACAGCCCAGCTCGACGACGTTGAAACCGGCCTTGCGGAACGCCCGCGAGAGTATCTTGGTGCCGATGACGTGGACGTCGTTGCCCACCGTCCCGGTGATTATCGTCGCTTGTTCGGCCATGACAGTTCCTCTTTCCGGCAGACGTTACGCGCCGATGATTTTTCCCTTGCTGAAGGCCCAGAAGTCCTCGACGACCACGTCGTAGTCCATCGCGCGGCCTTCCGCTTTCTCCCGCTCGGCCACCTTGGCCCGGTGGAAGTCCTTGACCTCCGGCGGCAGCGGCAGATTGCCGAACTCCAGGTACCGGCAGGCGCCCTCCAGGTCCTTGATGCCGAGGACCTGGTCCTTGACATGGACGTTGGGGCAGAACGGGGAGTCGATGACGCCGGCCTCGACGGCCCGCAGCGACCCGACGATGGGGTCGCCCTCGCCGAGCTCCAGAATCCGGTCAATAATCGCCCGCGTCTCCAGCTCTATCATCTTCTCTTCGATGGCGATGTCTTTCAGCTCGTACTTGATGTCCTGTTTCCGCACCACGTCGAAAATCCAGTTGGCGGCCTGGTAGGTCAGCGTGTGGGCCTCCTCGGTCGGAATGCCGGAGCCCTCGTCTATCGTCCGCACGAAGCAGGCCTCCACCTTCCCGAGAGCGGCCGTCATGGCGGAGTAGGTGATGTAGCCGAAGGCCGCTCCCAGCTTGAGCGGCACCGGGAAGAGCGGCGTCTGGTTGGCGAGCGTGCCGGGAATGACGACGTCCGTGTAGCCGAACTTATCGAGGTATTCCCGCATCAGCTTGTGGGACACCTTCAGCCAGGCCAGGTCGTAGACGAGGTTCCCCAGGAAATGGGAGTGCGGCATCACGCTGCGCACGCCCTGCTCCGCCGCCATCAGCGCGTCCACGATGATGCAGGCCAGGTTCACGCTGAGCGGGAACACCCCGGACGGCACGAAGCCGTGGAGGTCGGTGGTGATGGTGGAGCCGCGCTCCGTGTAGTACCCGGCCAGCCGGTTGGTGTACTGCGTGTGAGAAAAACAGTCTTCCAGGGTCCGGTTCTTCTCGTAGCTGCCGAACTCCAGGAAGCTGCTCTTGCCGGCCGCCGTCATGCCGGAGGCCAGTGAAATTTCCATGCCCAGTTTGCCGACCCCGCGCGGGCTGAACGCCGCCTCGACGCTCTCGATGACCTTGCGCGTGTTCTTCACGCCCTGGATGACGATGGGGTAGCCGTTGAGGTGCGGCTTGCCCGTCCTGACGGACTCGTCGAGGCCCTGCTGGGCTTTCTTGTAATCGTAACGCCGCGTGTGACTGTCGGTCGTTACCGGGACGTGCCGGATACCGGACGCCACCAGCGCCTTGACGAGGGCTATCTCCTGTTCGAGCACCGGCGTCCCGGCGCGGGGCCAGACCGCGGTCCGGCCCTCTTCCCTCAGCTTCAGGGTCACCTTCATGAAGTTGTGGTCGTCGGAAAGGTTGCACTGGTAGTCCACCGCCTCGTCGAAGTCCACCTCTTTCCCGGTCGGCCACTCGGCCAGCACGTCCTTCCGCATGGCCATGAATTCGTCTTCGTCAATGCGCTTGTTGACAACGGGTCGTTCCATGTTTTCTCCTAAATGACTTCCGCGTTCTTGAGCCGCTCGATGTCGTCCCAGCCGTAGCCGAGCACGTCCATGAGCACCTCCTCGGTGTGCTGCCCGAAGTTGGGCGCCGCCTGCCGCCGCGCCGCCGGGGTGCCGTGGAACTGGAGCGGCATGCCGATGAGGTTCACCTTGCCGAGCGAGACGTGGTCCACCTCCTGGATGTAGCCGTTGAGCGTCACCTGCGGGTCGTTGATGAGCTCGCCGGGCTCCATCACCGGGGAGAACGCCATGCCCTCGCCCCGCTCCTCCAGGATTTTCAGCCACTCGTCGCGCGGCTTTTTCTTGAACGTGTCCTCGAAGATGCCCGTCAGCTCGATGAAATTGTCCCGCCGCGCCTTGGCGTCGGTGAACTTGGGGTCTTTCTCGATGCCCTCCAGCCCCACCGCCGCGCAGAAGGGGTGCCAGAAGCGGTCGCTCTGCGCCTCGCAGAGCAGCAGCCACTTGCCGTCGCCGCACTCGTAGTGGTTGGCCATCGGGTTTTTCAGCGTCTTGCGGGACGGCCTCGGCATCGGCCGGCCCCGCAGCATGGTGACGTTGATGTTGTAGGCCTGCATGTGGATACCGGAGCCGAGCAGCGAGGTCTCCACCAGCTGCCCCACGCCGTGGAGCTGCCGGGCCACGAGAGCCGCCAGAATGCCCTCGACAAGGATGGTGCCGGTCACCTGGTCGAAGATGGCCCCGGCTATCTGGAGGGGCGGGCCGTCCGGCTCCCCGACCGAGGTCATGATGCCGGAGCGCGCCTGGGCGATGGCGTCGAAGGCCCGCTTCTGGGCGTCCGGTCCGAGCGAGCCGTACCCCGTCGCCAGCCCGTAGACGAGCTTCTCGTTATACTTCTTCAGGGATTCGTAATCAATCTTGAGGGTCTCGATGGCGCCGAGCGAGTAGTTGGTCACGAAGACGTCCGATTTCGCCAGCAGTTTTCCAAGCAGTTCGTATCCCTCCGGGTTTTTCAGGTCGAGGGTAATGCTCTTCTTGTTGCGGTTGGCCGTCTCGAAGAGGATGTTGGTGCCGTCATCCAATATCATGCCCCGCCCGAAGGTGCTCGACATGCCCCGCACCGGGTCGCCCTTGACGCGGTCCTCTATCTTGATGACCTCCGCCCCGAGGTCGCCGAGCATGTAGGCGGCCGACGGCGCGCTCAGGTAGCCGCCGCATTCGATGACCCGTATTCCGTCGAGTGGTCCGTTCATATCGCGCTCCTTACTTCCCCGGCACCAAAACCCGCAGCCGCGCCAGCTCTTCATCCGATGGCGGCGCCAGGTCCGCCACGACGCCCGCCGCGGTGAACGCCCAGCCGCAGTTGTCCCGGATGCGCTGGATGCGGTCGTCCAGCACCGGCAGGTCGGCGTCCGGCAGGCACGCGGTCAGCTCCAGCTCCCCGGTGCCGGCGTTCTTGCGGAAGACGCCCCGGTCGGTAACCACCGTCGTCACGTTCTTCCCCGGGCAGGTGATGTACGGGAGGTGCGCCGGGAAGCGGTCTTTCGACTGGTTGACGACGACGAGCACCTCGCTGGCGTTGGCGGCATCGTTGGCGCCGCCCGACCCCACGAGGAAGCGCCCGTCCGCCGCCAACGTCGAGTTGGTGTTGCCGTACTTGTCTATCTGCCCGGCGCCGAGCACGCTGAGGCAATGATTGCTGGCCCCCCCGACGAGCACGCCGAGGCTCGTCAGGGTGTCCGTCAGCATGGTGGACTCGTAGACGCCGCCTATCCCCTGCGTGCCGAGCGCCCCGCCGCGCGGCTCGTAGCCCACCTGCCCGTTGCCGGTGACGATGTCGAGCCGGTAGCCCTTTTCTTTCAGACTATGGTAGGCGAGCAGCACCGCCGCCGCCCGGTTGCCCGCCCCGGCCAGAATCGTACGGTGCCCGCCCGTCACGACGCACTTCTCTATCTCCCGCGCCGCCGCCACGAGCACCGTTTCCTCCGGCGTGGCCGGGCCGGTCTTCGCGGGGGCTTCGGCAGCCGGTTCCGGCGCGGGGCCCGGTCGGTAGCGCAGTCCTTCGCGGCGCGCTTCCCCCAGCTTGTTCAGGTAGGCTTCGTGGTTCTCGCAGCCGTAGACCCACTCCTCCAGCCAACCGTCGAGCTTTTCGTTGTCGGCGAAAGCGTTATGTAAATCCACCAGGAAAGCGGTATCGGTCTCGTAACCCGCTACCCCCGTCCCTTCCGGCGGCGCCAGCGCGAACGGATGGAGGCCGAACGGCGCCTCGGCGACCGCCGTCACGGCGTGCCCCGGCAGTTTCACCAGCGCGGCGTTGGCGTGGATGACGTCCGCCGGGACGATTTTCTCCACCGTCACCAGCACCGTCCGGGCCGCCAGCGGGCCCCAGACGTCTTCGCCCCAAGGTACCTGAAGAATCGTGGTGCCGTTCTCGTCGGCGCAGACGCCGTGGACGATGGACACGTCCGGGTTGAGCGCCCGCACCACACCGGCCGGCTCCCCGGTGAAGGGGTCGGTGGCTTGCTTGAAATCCGCGCCGTCGGCCTCGGCCAACGTGCTCCCCGCCAGCGAGCGGGTCGGCAGGAACCCCACCCCCAGCGCCCCGGCCAGGAGCCGCTGCTGGAGGCTGTTGAGCGACCAGTTTTCGAGCCGGATGTCCCGCTTCGCCCACGCCTCCTGCATGACCCGGCTGGGCCGCCCGGTGGTGGAGAGGTCCACGCTCGCCGCGAAGGTCACTTTCTTCACCAGCCCGGCGTGGAGGAGGTTGAGGGCGGGCCCGGTCACCGTGCTCTGCACGAGCTCGAAGCCGGGCTCCCTGCCGCGGAACTGCCGCAGTAGCTCGTAGACGGCCGCGGCCGGGCCGCCGATGCCCCCGGCAAGGTGCAACAGGGTACCCGGCATCAGGTACCGGGCGATGAGCTCGTGGAGGGTGGTGACCTTGCCTTCCATCGGCATCCTGCTCCATCATAGCACACCCCGGCCGCCCGCCGTCAAAAGGGCCGGTGTTGCCGTGTTCCGCGCTATGAGAGTACAATTGGACGACCCCTCTCACCCGCAACACTGAAGGAGTATCGTCATGGCCTACAAGGAACTCATCTACGAAAAGAAGGATTACATCGCCACGGTAACGCTGAACCGCCCCAAGACCCTCAACGCTATGTGCCCGCCCCTCAACGACGAGCTGAGCCTCGCCATCGCCGAGGCCAACGCCGACGACGATGTCAAGGTCATCGTTTTCAAGGGCGCCGGGCGCTCCCTCTGCGCCGGGGCGGACCTCAACCAGGTCGGCTTCGTCTACGGCTGGCAGGCCCCCAAGCCCGGCGAGAAGGGCAAGAAACCGAGCCAGCGGGTACGGGTACACTTCGACCGCAAGACGTTCTGGCAGCAGTGCCAGGACCTGCTCCTCTGCCACAAGCTGACCGTCGTCCAGGCGCACGGCCACCTGCTCGGCGCCGGGCTCAACTACTTCCTCAACGCGGACCTCATCGTCGCCTCCGAGGACTGCAAGCTCGGCCACGTCGAGGAGCGCCTCGGCCTGGCCGGCCTCACCATGGAGCCGATGTTCGTGCTGCGGGTCGGCCTCACCAGGGCCCTCGAGCTCAGCATCACCGGCAAGATGATTACCGGCAGGGAGGCCGCCGAAATCGGCATGATCAACCGCGCCGTCCCCGCCGATAAGCTCGACGAGGAGGTCGCCGAGCTCGCCGCCGGGCTCGCCCGGTACCCCCGCGACGGCATCGCCCTCGGCAAGGTCTCCCGGCACTACCTCTACGATATCCTCGGCGTCACCCAGGGCCTCACCCACTCCTACATGATGCACACCATGACCACTAACATGAGCTTCGAGACCGACGAGTACAACTTCTTCAAGGAGCGGCGCGACCGCGGCGTCAAGGACGCCGCCCACGGCAAGCACGACTTCTACAAGGCGCTCGACAAGTAGCCCGCGCCCGGAAAACGGCTATCACGGAGGTCCCATGACCGAGAATCGGTCCATCGTCAGCACCGGAAGCGGTCAACTGGAGGGGTTCGTCCACAACGGGCTCCACGTCTTCAAGGGGATTCCCTACGCGGCCCCGCCGGTCGGCAGGCTCCGCTGGCGGCCGCCGCAGCCGGTGGAACCCTGGTCCGGTGTTCGCCCGGCGAAGGAGTACGGCCCCATCTCCCTCCAGAACCTCATGGCCGCCCCGCCGGACTCGCCCGGCGTGCCCGCGTTCAACGGACCGCAGAGCGAGGATTGCCTGTCGCTCAACGTCTGGACGCCCGCCCTCGAT
Organism: Dehalococcoidales bacterium; assembly: GCA_034430495.1. GTDB lineage: Bacteria > Chloroflexota > Dehalococcoidia > Dehalococcoidales > RBG-16-60-22 > DAOUEG01. Next base: position 32,705 of record DAOUEG010000049.1, on the reverse strand, counting down.
GACGCCGGACGCCCCGTCCTCGTCTGGATACACGGCGGCGCCTTCATCATCGGCGCCGGCACGGAAGGTTTCCTCAACGACGGCGTCCTGGCCCGGCGCGGCGATGTCGTCGTCGTCAGCATCAACTACCGGCTCGGGGCACTCGGCTTCATGAACCTCAAGGAGTTCACCGGGGGCAGGATTCCCGCCACCGGCAACGAGGGCCTGCTCGACCAGGTTACCGCCATCAAATGGGTGCGGGACAACGTCGTCGCCTTCGGGGGCGACCCGCAGAACATCACCATCGGCGGCTTCTCCGCCGGCGGCATGAGCATCGGCTCGCTGCTCGGTATGCCCGCCGCTCGCGGTACTTTTCAGAAGGCCATGAACCGGAGCGGCGCCGCCAACGTCATCGGCTCCCTGGAGAGCGCGGTGAAGATTACCGAGCAGTACCTCGACCTTCTCGGCCTGAAAGGCGGCGATACCGACGGCATCATGGGCCTGACGGGGCAGCAGCTCCTCGATGGCCAGCAGGAGCTCAGCAACCGCCTGCGGGAGGCCGAGTACCGTGCCACCCCCTTCCAGCCGGTGATCGATGGGAGCGACTTCCCTGAAATGCCGCTCGTCGCCATCAGGAACGGCTCGGCGAAGGACGTCACCCTCATGGCCGGCAACACCCGCGACGAGCTGAAATCAATGAACGCCATGGACCCGGCCGTCCGGAACATCACCGAAGACGGCGTCCTCGCCCGGCTCGGCAAGCTGCTGCCGCCGGACAGGGTACCCGGCCTCATCAACGCCTACCGGGAGAGCAAGCAGGCCCGCGGCGAGAACGTGGCGCCGTTCGATATCCTCGGCGCCATCAACACGGACATGATGTTCCGCATCCCCACCGTGCAGCTCGTCGAGGCCCAGCGGGACAACGGCGCCAGGGCGTACAACTACCTCTTCACCTACCGCTCGCCGGCTATGGGCGGGGTGCTCGGCGCCATGCACGGGCTCGATAACCCCTTCCTCTTCGGCGCGCTCGACCCCATGTTCACCGGCAACAGCCCGGAAGCCGCCAGGCTGGCGGAGAAGATTCAGGACTCGGCCATCGCTTTCATGAAGACCGGCGACCCCTCCTGCCAGAGCGCCGGAAAATGGCCGGTCTACGGCAAGAACCGCGCGACCATGGTGTGGGACGTGGAGGCCGGGGTGGAGGAAGCGCCCTTCGAAGCGGAACGCGCCGCCTGGGACGGCATCAGCCTCGTCGACACGCGGCCGATGAGCTGATTAGGCGACCCGCCGGATGACTTCAGTGACGTCCGCCAGGCTCTCCAGCCGGGTGACGAGCTCGATGACCTCGTCCGTCCGCGCCTCGCTCAGGTAGCCTGCCGCACACTCGCGGAACTTGCGCACGACGTCCTCGTAGCGCATCGGGTTCTCGGCGCTCCCCAGGCAGTGCGGCACGTACTCCTCGTACTCGCTCCCGTCGTCGAGCGTGATGCGCAGCCGGGCCGGGCCCACCCCGTGGGTGTCCATGCCCGGGTCGTGCTCGGCGGTTATCTTCGGGGCCAGCGCCAGCCTGGCCCCGTCCTGGATCGCTTCCGGCGTGAAATCCCCGATGGTCACCTTCCCCTTGAGGAGGGCCGTCGCTACCGCCCATTGCAGGCTGAACTGGGCGTCTACCGGGTTCCGCGGGGCCGCCTTCACCTCCGGCGGCTGGGAAATCTCGTAGGACGTGAGACCGCACCAGGCGTGGACGGCCTTGATGCGCTCCGGCTTGATGTCGTGCTTCTTCCTCAGTGAGAGCGCCGCGTCAATGAAACCGTGCGAGAACCCGCAGCAGGGATACGGCTTGTCGCCGAGGTTTACCACCTCGAACCGCTTCCCCAGCTCGCTCGTTAAAATATTGCTGTCGTAGTCGCCGCCGTGGTAGACGTTGAAGAAGCCGAACTCCCCTTCCAGTATGTTATGCGCCCCGGTGATGCCCCGCTCCGCCATGAGCGCCGCGGTGACGCCGCCGCGGGCCGCCAGCCCCGGCCCCATCCGCTTGGTGAGCGCGCCGTCGTTGACCGCCTGGCTGTTCCCGGCACACTGGTGGTAGGCGATGCCGAGGGCGTTGGTGAGGGCTTCCGCGTCGAATTTTTGAAGCATCCCGGCCACCGCCGCCGACCCCAGGTAGCCGAACGAGGGCGTCGGGTGCCAGCCTGACTTGATGAGACTGCCGTGGGGACGGCTCGCCAGCCCGAGCCGGGCCAGGAAATCCGCCCCGAGGGCGACGGCGATGGTGAACTTCGCCCCGCTGATGCCGCCGAGCCGCTCCGCCATCGCGAAGGCCGTCGAGACCGTCACGCAGCCGATGTGCACCTGCGCCACCGGATGGCCGTCGTCGTAGTCGAGGGCGTGTATCATCGTCCCGTTGATCTGGGCGGCGTTGGGCGCCGGGCACCTGAAACCGTGCCCGATGACGGTGCTCTGCTCGGCGCCGCCGAACTCCTTCGCCATATCAACCAGCGCCGGAATGCCCCTTTGCCCACGCCCGCCGAGGGCCGTGGCGAGGCTGTCGAGCACCTCCTGCCGCACCGCCACCACCGCCGCCGGCGGCAGGATGGCGTAATCGCCCTGCGTGAAGAGCTCGACGAACCGCTCGATAGCGTCCATTGTTAGATCATCCCGCCGGTGATGCCGATGGTCTCCGCGGTGATGTAGTCGGACGCCGGCGAGCAGAGGAAGTAGACCAGGTCGGCCACCTCGTTGACGTCGCCCATGCGGCCCCACGGAATCATCTGCCCGACCATCTTGTAGTCCGCCTGCTGGGCTTCCTCCCAGCTGACGCCCTGGGCCTCGGCACGCTTCTGGAACGTCTCGTCGCGGAGGTTGGTGATGATGGCGCCGGGATTGATGCCGTTGACGTTGATGTGGTGCGGGCCGAGCTCGAGCGCCAGCGTCTTCACCAGCCCGATGGTGGCCCACTTGGAGGAGCAGTAGGCGGAGCTCCCGTTGATGCCGTGGGTGCCGCCCATGGAGCAGAAAATGACGATTTTGCCGCCCTCGCCGCGGGCTATCATGTGCTTGGCGGCCCCCCTGCACATCAGGAAGGAGCCGATGACGTTGACGTCCATCACCGTGCGCCAGTCCTTCTCCGTGTGGTCGACGAGCGGCGTGCTCACCGGGCCGCGGACGGCCGCCGCGTGGACGAGGATATCGAGCTTGCCGAAAGTCTTGAAAATTTTGTCGTAGGTCTCGTCAACGCTCGTGGCGTCGTTGACGTCGAGCACGGCCGCCATTCCCTTCCGGCCGAGGGCCTCGATTTCCTTCACTTCCTCGTCGAGGCCGCCCCAGTTCTCGTCACCGGGGAACAGGCTCTTCGGCGCGGCGAACTTGTCCGCCACGATTACGTCGGCCCCCTCGCGGGCCAGCCGCAGGGCCACGGCCCTCCCCATGCCGCGCTTACTGGCGGCGCCGGTCACCAGGGCAACTTTTCCTTCCAGGCTCATCGGGTCCTCCTTGAAACTATCGTATACTTGACTATATCTCCCGGGCCACGTCGCCCAGCCCGAGCTGCTCCAGCCGCGCCTTGTCCGGCACGCCGGTGGTCTCGTCCCACTTCATCAGCTTGAGGTACTCCCGCACGTTGCGGGGCGCGTCCACGGTCACCCCGGTCAGCGGGCCGCTCTGGAACGGCGGCTTGCCGAGCATCCGCCCGGCGATGGACCGGTCCGCCAGGCTCTGCCCCTCCCGCACGTTGAACGCCTGCCGCATGGCCGCGATGCGCTCCCCCGTCTCCACCAGCTCTTCGAGCGTCGTGTCCCAGCCGGTCAGCACGTTGAGGAAGTCCCGCAGGCCGTTGACGTGCGGCAGGCACATGTTGACGAAGAGGCACATCCCCGTGCAGGCCAGGATGTGCTGGAAGTTGCTGCCCCGCGTGTAGGCCCGCGCCAGCGATTCCGGCTTGTTCCGGTCGAACTCCGGCAGCAGGCCCTCGCTGTGGTGCGCCTCCGAGCCCTGCGTGTGCCGGGCCGGCGTGGCGTTGGAGAGGTAGGTCGTGCCCTGGCTCGGCGTGGCGATCGGATTGTGGCCCGGTATCTCCTGCCCGCCGACGTGCATGGCGTAGTCCGGCGCGCTCTGGCCGATTTTCTGCGCCGCCCGCATCACGCCGTCCGCCAGCAGGTCGCCGATGCCCTCTCGCCGGCAGATGCGGTCGGTGAGCTCCACCACCGAGCGGTGGTTGCCCCAGGCGAGGTCGAGCCCGTCCGTGTCCTTGGCCGTAATGAGGCCGTTCTCCCAGCACTCCATGGCGAAGGCCACCACCGCCCCGGCGGATATCGTGTCCAGCCCGTGCCGGTTGCAGATATCGTTGGCCTTGATAACGGATTCCAGGTTGTTGTTGAGGCAGTTGCTGCCGAGCATGGCCAGTGTCTCGTACTCGGGGCGGAAGGTCCCCTCCTCCCACCGGTACTCGCCGCTATCGGAGCCCTTCAGCAAGGATTCGCAGCCGACCGGACACTGGTAGCAGGCCTGCCGTTTCAGCTTGTGCTCGGCGAGGGGGTGCTGCCCGAGCGGCGCCGGATCCGGGAAGTCCTCCTGGGCGACGCCTTTGTAATTCTTGACCGGCGCGTCGCCGGATTCGATGCTCGGCACCGTGGTAAAGGTGGTGCCGAACTGGCGCATCAGGTCGAGCTCGCCGCCGAGACGGGCGAGGTACTCCTTGCGCATCTGCCTGATGCGTTCCTCGTCGTGGAGCGGTACCTTCATTGACCCCTTCACCGCCACCGCCTTGAGCCGCTTGGCGCCCATCACCGCTCCGAGGCCGGACCGCGCCGCCACGCTCCCCTTGGTGTGGACGATGCCGGCGATGAGGGACTTCTTCTCGCCCGCCACGCCGATGCAGGCCACCGCCAAGTCCTTGCCGTGCTCCGCCTTGAGGAAGTTGTCCGTTTCGTAGGTGTCCTTCCCCCAGAGACCGGACGCGTCCCGCAGCTTCGCCTTGCCGTTATCTATAAGCAGGTAGACCGGCTTGTCGGATACGCCCTTGACGAGGATGCCGTCGTACCCGGCGAACCTCATATAGGCCGCGAAGTAGCCGCCGGAGTTGGCGTCCCCCCAGCCGCCCGTCAGCGGCGATTTCCCGCAGACGGTGAAGCGGGTGCCGGAGATGGCCGGGGTGCCGGTGAACGGCCCCACGAAGAAGCCCAGGTAGCTCTCCGGCCCGAGCGGGTCCACGCCCGGCCGCTGCCGGCTGAAGATGAGCCGCGCCCCGAGCCCGTACCCCCCGAGGAAGTGCCGGTAGGTCGCTTCCTCCGGTTCGAAAACACCGGTATCGCCGCTGGCAAGGTCAACTTCCAGGACCTTTCCCATGTAGCCGTCGGGCATGCCCCTTACCTCCTGTGCTCCTCAGGTGGATTTAAATAATCTTGCACCATTTTCCGGCCGGATTGCAACTTTACCGCGTTCCGCGTAAGATAATCGTAACCAATCCAAACCCGGTTCCCCGGCCTCCCGCCGGTCCGGACTTGAAGGAGGCACCGTGTTACTGAAAGACAGAGTTGCCATCGTGACCGGCGGGGCCGTCGGCATCGGTCAGGGCATCGCCCGCAAGTTCGCTGCCGAGGGCGCCAGGGTCGTCGTGGCGGACATCTCGGAAAAGAACGGTCAGGCCACCGCTGAGGAGATAGGCGGGCTCTTCGTGAAGTGCGACGTCACCTACGGCGCTCAGGTCAACGCCATGGCGGACGCCGCCGTCAGGGCATACGGCACCATTGATATCCTCGTCAATAACGCCGGCGGCGTGCCGGACATCCAGGGCGAGAAGCTGGAAGAGGTCACCGAGGACGAGTGGCAGAAGTTCATTGACCTCAACCTCAAGAGCGCCTTCCTCTGCTGCAAGGCCGCCGTGCCCTATATGAAGCAGCACGGCTACGGGAAAATCGTCAACTTCTCCTCCATGGGCGCCGTGGACCCGGCCGTCTCGGTCGTCCACTACCACGCCGCCAAGGGCGGCGTCATCGGGCTCACCACCAACCTCGCCTTCGAGCTCGCCCCCCACCACATCTACGTCAACTGCATCTGCCCCGGCCCGGTACGCACGCCGTTCTGGGACCCCGTCCTGCGCAACATCCCGGACCCGGACGCCTACTTCGCCGAAATCGGCCGGAAGGAAGTGCCGATGGGCCGCGTCGGCACGCCGGAGGACATCGCCGGGGCCACCCTGTTCCTCGCCTCGGACCTCGCTTCCTACGTCACCGGGCAGGTGATGCACGTCGGCGGCGGGCTGCCCCTCATGGTCCAGTCGCAGACGGTGGCCATGCAGGATAAATAACGGGAGGATTGCCATGTCGAAATACTCGGACTACGACGAGCGCTACATCGTCACCAAACTGAAGTGGGACGTGGGCGAGGCCCCCTGGACGCCCCAGTACCAGTCCGGCGTCGAGGGCGACCGTCTCCTCTCCCTCGATTCCGAGGTCATCAAGGGCGCCTTCTACATGGAGACAGCCTGGTTCTACGGCGGCGACTGGGCGGAGAAAAAGGGGCCGGACGGCACCATCGGCGCCCACAAGCACGATTTCCCGGAGGTCATCGCCTTCGTGGGGTCGGACCCCAAAAACCCCTACGACCTCGGCGGCGAGCTGGAGTGCTGGATTGACGGCCGCCAGAACAACATCACCCACAGCTTCCTGGCCTTCATCCCGGCCGGCGTGGAGCACGGCCCCATCCGCTGGAAGTCCATAAAGAGGCCGGTCTTCCACTTCACCGCCGGCATGGGCGAGCACTACAACCCGGAAAGCTAGTCGGCCTTTTCGTAGGTCGTGTTGTTGCCCGCCTCGAACATCACGATGGGCGTGTTGACCTGCCGGAAGTAGATGGGACAGTGGGTCAGGCCGTGCGGGATGTAGATGAGGCACGTCTGCGTGATGAAGTGCTGCTCCCCGCCGAGCCAGAACTCGATTTCCCCGTTGAGGGCCCGCGGCTGCGAGCGGTCCGTGCCGACGAAGCCGATGACCTCGTCGAAGTCATGGGCGTGGGGCGCCTCGATGGTCACCGGCCCGTCGCCGGTGAGCTCCCAGATGATCTCGCACCCGGCGAAGAAGCTCCCCTTGATGACGGAGTCCTGCATCCCGAGCAGCAGCGTGCGGTCGAGGGTGTTGCCCGCCTTGGCCTGGTCTTCGATGAGCTTCGCCAGCTCCGGCGCCATCGGCGGCATGAGGTCCTCGGTGATGATGTACTTCCCGTACTGCGGTTCGGTCATCGCCTGCCTCCCCTCCGGCGGCGTCTCAGGGCGCGGTGCAGTTGTCCGCTACCAGCACGCCGTCCGTGTTAATCGTGAAGCCCGACCCCGCCAGGGGGTCCATGAACCCGGAGAACGCTCAGCCGTCCGGCGGAAGGGAACCGTAGCCCGGCGTCACGGGGACGGCCGTCGCTCCCGGCGCGGCCTTGACCTCCGTCGCCCGGCAGCCGGAGAGCAGCAGCCCCCCGGCCAGCACGACGAGGACGGCCAGTAAGCCGAGTAATTTCATCAACAATGCCCCTTACAGGCACCATGATAGCACGGCGAGAGGGTTTGTCCAACACCCTCTGAAGTTGCTTTTCCCCGGTCAATCTGCTACTAATAGTCCGAGCCCTGCCTCGAAAAGAAAATTCACACCACCGGGAGAAACCCCATGACAACCAGGTTCGAACGACTGATGAGCCCCGGCAAGATAGGCTCCGTCACCACCCGCAACCGCATCATCAAGACCGGCGCCGGGGTCTTCATGTGGCACGAGGACGAGACCACCATGAACCCCGCCGTCCTCAACTACTACGATTCCCTCGCCCGCGGCGGCGTCGGGCTGCTTATCGTGGAATCACCCACCGTGGACTGGCCCCGCGGCGCCCGCTGGCGCGAGCGCTACCGCGTTGACGACGATAGGTTCGTCCCCGGCCTCGCCGAGCTGGTGAAGACTATCCACGCCCGTGGCTGCCCCACCTTCATGCAGATGAACCACGACGGCCCCTGGCAGACCGACCTCCTCATCGACCCCGACCCGCCCTACAAGGGCGAGCCCATCGGCGCCTCGGCGGTGAGTTTCCCGTCCCCGAACGATTTCCACAACCAGCCGCCGCGGCCCCTCGAAGTCGCCGAGATAGAGGAGCTCGTGGACAAGTTCGCCTCCGCCGCCGTCCGCGCCGAGAAGGCCGGCTTCGACGGCGTGGAGTTCAACTCGGCCAGCAGCCACCTCGGCCACAACTTCCTCTCCCCCTTCTTCAACCGCCGCACCGATGACTACGGCGGCTCCCCGGAGAACCGGGCCCGCTTCGCCTGCGATATCATCAGGGAAATCAAGAAGCGCCTCGGCAACGATTTCCCCGTCTCCATCTGCATGAACGGCATCGAACTCGGCCGCCTGGCCGGCATCCCGGACGAGCAGTGCCTGACCTCGGACCTCGCCCTCCAGTACGCCCGCCTCTTCCAGGAGGCCGGCGCGGACTCCGTCCACGTCCGCAGTCACTGGCTCGGCTACCACGTCGGCGCCTACCTCACGGACGTCTTCTTCTTCCCGGAACCACCCCTGCCCATCCGGGAGTTCCCGCCGGAGTACAACGCCACCCGGTGCGGCGCCGCCGCCAACGTCCGGCTCGCCGCCGGCGTCAGGAAGGTGGTGGATATTCCGGTCATCGTCGTCGCCAAGTTCGACTGCTTCCTCGGCGAAAAGGCCCTGGCGGATGGCTCCGCCGACTTCATCGGCATGACCCGCCGCCTCCAGGCGGACCCGGACTACCCCAACAAGGTCCGTGAGGGCCGCCTCGAGGACATCGCCCCCTGCACCGCCTGCGAGAACTGCCTCGGTACCCGCCGCTGCCGCGTCAACGCCTTCATGGGCGCTGATTTCAATACCATCGAAAAGGCTGCCAGGAAGAAAAAGGTCGTCGTTATCGGCGGCGGCCCCGCCGGCCTGGAGGCCGCCCGCGTCTCGGCCCTCCGCGGCCACGACGTCACCCTCTACGAGAAGTCCGCCAAGCTCGGCGGCCTCACGCCCCTCGCCGCTATGGTCAAGGGCACCGACCTGGAAGACATCCCGGCGCTGACGGCCTACCTTGAACGCCAGGTCCGCCAGCTCGGCGTCAAGGTGGAAACCGGCCGGGCGGTGGACGCCGCCTTCGTCGAGGGCCAAAACCCGGATGCCGTCATCGTGGCTGCCGGCGGTCTTCCCTTCACCCCGAACCTTCCGGGAATTACCCACAGGAAAGTCGTCAGCACCGCCAGACTCCACCAGCAGTTGAAACGTTATGTCAACATCTTTGGGCCCAACCTGCTCCGTTCCCTGACGCGGTTCTGGATGCCCGTCGGCAGGCAGGTCGTCGTCATCGGCAGCGGCCTCCACGGCATGGAGCTCGGCGAGTTCCTGACCCGGCGCGGCCGCCGGGTGACCATCGTGGACACCGCCGAGCGCCCCGGCGAGAATATGGTGGACGTCCTGCTCGGCTACCTGCTCGCCTGGTTCGAGAAGAAACACGTCACTATCATCAACGGCGTGAAAGACCTCGCCGTCTCGGATGCCGGCGTCAGCTTTACCGATGCCGGGGGCACCCGCCGCACATTGCCCGCCGATACTATCATCCCCGCTTTCCCTCAGTCCCCCAACCTGGACCTGTACCACCAGCTTGAAGGAAAAGTGCCGGAGCTCTACGCCGTCGGCGATTGCCGGGAACCCGGCCTCATCGCCGACGCCATCGGCACCGGCTGCAGGACCATTCACGAACTCTAGGAGGTGTTCCCCGTGTCACCGGAAAAAGATGTTCGCAAATACGTCGTTGACAAGCCCGTCTACGAGGTCGTCCCGGTCGAGGAAGTCCTCGGCCGCAACCCGGCCATGACCCTGATGAGCAACAAGCTCGTGCCGGGCAGCCATACCTACATCGAGACCGGCTGGGCGCTCGCCATGCCGGATCCGGCTACCCATATCTACGAGCACGTCCATGACTACGACGAAATCGTCATCCACATGGGCTCGGACCCGAACAACCAGGAGGACCTCGGCGGCGAGGTGGACTTCTACATTGACGGCGAGCCGGTCACCATCAACACGACCTCGGCCGTCTTCGTCCCCCGGGGCGTCAAGCACGGCCCCATCACCTGGAAGAAGTTCACCCGGCCCCACTTCCAGCTCACCGTCATGCTCGGCGCCGATACCCTCGACGACGCCGACCCCGGCGGCCATCGCGCCGCGGACGACGAGTAGTCGCCCGCCATGAACATCCTCGTCATCGGCGGCAGCGGCCTCTTCGGCCGCAAGATCGTCATCCGTCTCGCCCGCGACCCGCAGGTGGACCGCGTCGTCTGCATGGACGTGGCCCCGCCGCCCGCCTGGGTGATGCGGTCGCTCGGCCCTGATAGCGGGAAGTTCGCCTATCTCAACGGCGACGTGGCCGACCTGGAGACCATCATGGCCGCCGTGCGGGATAACGGCGTTACCCGCCTCGTTAACATGGCCTTCGTGCTGACCGGCGCCTTCGAGCAGGCCCCCCGCCGCGCCGTGCTCGTCAACACCCTCGGCGTCAGCAACGTCTTCGAAGTGGCCCGCCTGGCCCGGCTGGAACGTGTCGTCTACGCCAGCTCGGTGGCCGTCTACGGCCCGCCGCGGGAGTACGACGACCGCCCCGTCAACGAGGACGACCACCTCCACCCCGGCGACCCCTACGGCGTCACCAAGCAGCTCGTGGAGATACTGGCGGCCCGCTACGCGGACCTCTACGGCGTCTCCTCGGTTGGTATCCGGCCGTTCCTCGGCTACGGGCACGGCGGGGCCTTCCCGCCCATCATCAAGCTGTTCTCGGACTTCGTGTCCCTGCCCGCCGTCGGGAAACCGGTCTCCGTACCCATGGACGGCACCGGGCCGGCCGCCCTTTCCTCGGCGGAGGACGTGGCCCGGCTGGTGACGGTACTGGTGAAGGCGGAACGCGTGCCGCACCCGGTCTACAACATCGCCAACGCGCCGACGACCATGCGGCAGCTCGCCGGCGCCATCAGAAGGTACCTCCCGGACGCCCGCATCGAGTTCGGCACCGAGCCGCCGCCGGACGCCGGGGGCGCCGGCCTGCCCGGGCGGGCCGACATGCACCGCGCCGCGGCGGATTTCGGCTTCCATACCCTGCCCCTCGAAAAAGCCGTCCTCGCCCACCTCAACGATGCCCGCACCGAGGCCGGTCTGCCCCTCATCCCGGAGGACAAGGAATGAATATCCTCGTCATCGGCGGCAGCGGCCTCTTCGGCGGCAAGACCGTCCTCCACCTCGCCCGCGACCCGGAGGTGGACCGTGTCATCTCCCTCGATGTCGTCCCGCCGAAAGACTGGATTGTAAAGTCCCTCGGTGACGGCGCCTCGAAGTTCGAATTCGTCCGGGCGGACGTCAGCAAGCTGGAACACCTGCTTGATACGATAAGTCGCTGTGGGATTGACCGCCTCGTCAACCTCGCCTTCATTTTACCCGGCGATATCGAGACCCGTCCCCGTTTGAGTGTCCTCGTCAACCAGCTCGGCATGGCCAACGCCTTCGAGGCCGCCCGCCTCATGGGCGTCAGCCGCGTCGTCTACGCCAGCTCCGAGGGCGTCTACGGGCCGCAGGCAGAGTACGGCAACCGCGACGTCACCGAGGATGACGCCATGCACCCCCCGAGCACCTACGCCATCGGCAAGCAGCTGAGCGAGCTGCTGGCCGCCCGGTACGCGGACCTCTACGGCCTCTCCATGACGGCCATCCGCCCGCCCATCGGCTACGGGCACGGCGGCCGCACGCCCAACGTCATCCGCTGGTTCTCGGATATCGTCTCGCTGCCCGCCGTCGGCCAACCGTTCCTGGCCGAGGTGGACGGGAAATCGCCCCACTCCCTCGCCGCCGCCGATGACGTCGCCGCCTTCATCCGCATCTTGATCAAGGCCCCGTCCTCGCCGCACCCGGCCTACAATCTCGGCGGCCCGCCGGTTACCCTGCGGGACGTCGCCGCGGCGGTGAAAAAGTACCTGCCGGACGCCAGAATCGAGTTCAGCGACCGGCCCGAGCAGATGGACGGCGCCCGCGGCGGCATCCCCTACCGCCTCGGCATGGCTCGGGCCCGGGAGGACTTCGGCTACCAGCCCATGCCCCTCGAGGAAGCCGTCCTCATCCATATCAGTGATGCCCGGCTGGACGCCGGCCTGCCGCCCCTCGCGCCCTGACTTTGTCCCTCCCCTGAGCCTGTGCTATACTACACCCGGTCGGCCGGGCTTTCGCCCCGGCCCTATCCTCGAAATAGGCAAGGAGGCAGTCATGGCCAGTGTTCTGGAAGGCATCAAGGTCCTCGATTTCACCCAGGTCTACTCCGGCCCCTTCTGCACGCTCAACCTCAGGAACTTCGGGGCGGAAATCATCAAGGTGGAACGTCCCGGCTCCGGCGACCTCACCCGGAACGACTGGCCCCATACCGAAGGCCACGAGGGCGGCAACTACATCATCCTCAATCGCGGTAAGCAGAGCCTTACCATTGACCTCAAGTCGGAAAAAGGCCGCGCCATCATCAAGGACCTCGTGAAACAGGTGGACGTGCTGGTGGAGAATTTCTCCCCCGGCACCATGGACAAACTGGGCCTCGGCTCCAAGGAGATGTGCGACCTCAACCCGAAGCTGATTTACGCCTCCATCTCCGCTTACGGCCAGACCGGCCCCTACCGCGATTACCCCGGCTTCGACCCCGTCTCCCAGGCCATGGGCGGCATGACCGCCGTCACCGGCTTCCCGGAAGAGCCCGTCCGCTGCGGCGTCTCCATCGCGGACCTCTCCTCCGGCCTCTTCGCCGCCACCGCCATCATGGCCGCTATCATCCACCGCATGAAGACCGGCGAGGGTCAGGTCATTGACATCTCCATGCAGGAGGCCATCTGGACGCTCACCTCGGTGGAGTTCGCCGGGTACTACTTCCTCGCCCACCAGGAGCCGCCCCGGCTCGGCAACGGCCACGCCGCCATGATTCCCTGCAACGTCTATAAAACGAAGGACGGCGGCCTCTTCATCGCCGCCGGTGTGCTGGACCAGGTGCGCCGCCTCTACCGCGCCATGGGCCGGGAGGACCTCATTGATTCCCCCCTCGGCGGCAACCAGAACCTGCGCATCCAGCACCGCGAGGAAATCAACGAGGCCATCTCCGCCTGGACGCAGGGCCTCACCACCGCCGAGGTCATGGAGCAGCTCCAGGCCGCGGACGTGCCCTGCTCCCGGGTGCCCTCCTTCGGCGAGGTCTGCAACGACGAGCAGCTCCTCTCTCGCAACGCCATCGTGGAAATAGAGCAGGACGTCTCCGGGCCGGTCAAGGTGCCGGGCTCCATCTTCAAGATGTCCCGCACGCCGGGCAACATCACCTACCCCGCCCCCTTCCTCGGCCAGCACAACGTGGACATCCTTGCGGGCATGCTCGGATACTCGGAGGCGGATATCAACCGCCTCGCCGATGAGGGTGTCATTTAAACCGGTGCTCCCGCTCGTCCGGCGCGTGACGCGGGACGGGCGGTAGATGGCTCGGTCAGGTTATCCGGCAGGGGCTATTTCAGGTACTTCTCCGGGTCCTTGTCAAAGGCTTTCTTGCAGCCCATCGCGCAGAAGTAGTAGGTCGTGCCCTTGTACTCGCTGGTCGCGGGCGCCGTCTTCTCGTCAACCGTCATCTTACAGACCGGGTCAATTGCCATAAAATTATACCCCCTTAGCTGATTCGCCGCCGGACCGGCGGCATGCTTCTTCCTTATCCAGTATAAACCATCAACTCGACCGCTGGCGAATACCCCGAATTCCCCTTTCTGAATTCACAGGTTTTTAACAATCGGCTGGTATGCTGGAACCAGCATCCTGAGAAAGGAGAGGGAACGATATGAAACGTCGCACCAAAGTCCTCCTGGTCGTCGTGGCCGGTCTGCTTGTCATCGCCGGCATCTTCGGCGCCACGGCGGCTTTCGCTGATAACTCCACGAGCGGCAACGGCACCACCCCCGCCGCTGACCTCATGCAGAAAATCGCTGATAACTACCAGGCCATCACCGGGCAGACCCTCGATACCACCGCCCTCCAGCAGGCCTTCCAGCAGGCCCAGACCCAGATTCAGCAGGACAACCTCAAGACGTTCCTGGACAAGCTCGTCACGGACGGCGTCATCACCCAGGACCAGACGGACCAGTACCTCGAATGGTTCAACTCCCGGCCGGATGTTCCGCAGCTCAACGGCAACGGCGGCTTCTTCGGGCGCCTCTTCGGCCCGCGCGGCTTCGGCCACCTGTTTGAAGGCTTCGGCCACCGGAACCAGGACCAGAGCCAGAGTTCGAGCCACCAGTCCCCGCTCGCGCAACCCGCTTTCTAGCCTCCATCTGTCGCACTCACAGTCTCGCCGGTCGCCTGACCGGAAAACCCACCCGGCGGGAGGGGTCCCACGGCCCCTCCCGCTCTCGTCTTCACCTTTTCATTATTTCTTAACTTTCATTATTTCTTAACATTTGTGGTATAACATGAAGGAAATTACCCCCGGGGAGGTGGCGTCCGTCATGTCCGGCAAGAGAATTCTCGTGGTAGATGACGACGAAAAGACCGTCGAGCTCGTCAAGCTCTACCTGAACCGCGACGGTTACAAGGTCATCACCGCCTTCAACGGCACGGACGCCCTCCGCCTCGCCCGCGAGACCCACCCGGACCTCATCGTGCTCGACCTCATGCTCCCCGGCATCAACGGCCTCGATATCTGCCGCACCCTCCGCGCGGAATCGGACGTCCCCATCATCATGCTCACCGCCCTCTCCACCGACGACGACCGCCTCACCGGCCTCGACCTCGGCGCCGATGACTACGTCACCAAGCCCTTCTCCCCCCGCGAGCTCGCCGCCCGCGTCCGCGCCGTCCTCCGCCGTATGCCCGGCGAGCGCGGCCCGGACAGCATCACCTACGGCAACCTCACCGTTGATTTCCTCCGCCACGAGGCCTTCCTCGACGATAAGCCCCTCAACCTGACCCCTGTCGAGTTTAAAATTCTCGGCGTCATGGCCCGCGAACCGGGGCGCGTGTTCAGCCGCGCCCAGATTATCGAAAACGCCCTCGGCATTGACTTTGACGGCTTCGACCGCACCATTGACGTCCACATCCTCAAGCTGCGGCGCAAGCTGGAACCGGACCCCCGCCGTCCACAGTACATCAAGACGGTGTACGGGGCCGGCTATAAGCTGCTGGAGCACACCGATGTGGCGCAGCCTTAACTTCCGCCTCCTGGCCGCCTTTACCCTCGTCATCCTCATCATCTTGGGGGCCGCCTTCTTCTTCGCCTACCGCACTACCTACCGCCAGCTCGTCCAGATACAGAACCAGCTGGAGGACATCCAGAACAACCGCGTGGAGAGCGAGCTTGTCCGCTTCTTCCAGTTCACCGGCAACTGGAACGGCGTGCAGCCCTACGTCGTCCAGATGGGCAACCTCTACGGGCGGCGCATCATTATCACCGATACCCAGAACACCATCATCGCGGATTCCGCCGGCGAGCTCGTCGGCCAGACCTACCTGGAGGATGACCCCGCCACCCCCATCAGCGGCCCCTCGCTCAGCCCCGGCCGTCCCGCCACGGACCCCGTCGCCTACGTCCACATCCTGCCGGAGAACGAGCCGGATATCAACCGCGCCGCCTTGGCCATTTCCTATAACACCATCAGCCGCTTCTTCCTCTGGGGCGGCCTGCTCGCCATCGCCGTGGCAATCCTCCTCGCCACGCTGCTCTCCCGGCGCATTCTGGCCCCGGTACGTGACCTCACCCGGGCCGCCACCCGCTTCGGCAAGGGGGACTTTTCCAGCCGCGTCGCGGACGAGGGCAGCGGTGAGATTGCCGAGCTGACCCGCTCCTTCAACTCCATGGCCCAGAACCTCGCCGACACCGAGCAGCGCCGCCGCGCCCTCGTCGCGGACATCGCCCACGAGCTCCGCACCCCCCTCTCCAACCTGCGGGGTTACCTGGAGGCCATCAGCGACGGCGTCGTCCAGCCGGACGAAAAGACCATCGGCTCCCTCGCCGAGGAAGCCGGCTCCCTCTCCCACCTCGTCGCCGACCTCCAGGAGCTCTCCCTCGCCGATGCCGGCGCCCTCAAGCTGGACCTCCAGACCGCGGACATCACGGATATCGTCACCAGCACGGTGACCGCCGTCCGGCCCAAGGCGGTCGCCCGCGGTCTCACCATCACCGCCGCCGTCGCCCCGGACCTGCCGCCGGTGTCCGTGGACGTCCACCGCATCCGGCAGGTGCTCCAGAACCTGCTGGAGAACGCCGTCCTCCACACCGAGAACGGCGGCACCATCACCGTCACCGCGGAGCAACGCGGCAGCTTCATCGCCGTGGCCGTGGCGGACACCGGCGAGGGCATCTCCGCGGAGGACCTCGCCCACATCTTCGAGCGCTTCTACCGCGTGGACAAATCCCGCACCCGCGCCACCGGCGGCACCGGCCTGGGGCTCACCATCGCCCGGCGCCTCGTGGAAGCCCACGGCGGCAGCATCACCGCCACCAGCGTCCCCGGTTCCGGCGCCACCTTTACCTTTACCCTTCCGGAGGAACCGCCTCACCAGGCCTGAAAAAGACCTATTAAATTTATAATCGTCTGGTACAGTGGTACCGACTAGAAAACCGCGGGGGAGCGCCGCCCGAAGGCGGCGACCCGCCTGGGAGTCCACCATGAAACGCTTTAAAGCTGCTATCGCCTGCGGTCTGGCACTGGTAACGATCATCGTCCTCGCCGGCTGTTCCGGGAACAGCACCCCGGACACGCCCACCACGCGGACCGCCACCGTCACCCGCGGCGACCTCACGCTGGACATCGCCGCCGCCGGGAACCTCGCCTTCTCCCACATGGAAGAAATACCCGTGGACCTCTTCTACCAGCAGGGCACCATCTCCGATGTCCTCGTCCAGGTCGGGGATTCCGTCACCGAAGGCCAGGAGCTCGCCACGCTGGACCCCGACGAATGGCAGGATAACCTCACCACCCTCGAGGACGCCGTCACCACCGCCCAGCGGCTCGTCGCTACCCGCCAGCAGGCGGTGGATTCCGCCAACCGCTCCGTCGCCACCAAGCAGCAGGCCGTTACCAACGCGACGAACGCCCTCGCCACGGACCAGGCACAGGTCGCCGCCAAGCAGCTCGCCGTCACCCAGGCGGAGCTCGACGTGACGAGCGCCAATACCACCATCAACAACCTCCAGGACATCAAGGCTGTCCTCGACAAGATTGACGAAACCAACCAGATGGTCCTGACCGCCACCATGATACTCAACGCCCACGCCGTCTACGGCATCGAGCTCACCGGCGTTGACGTGGCCTACTGGACCTCCGTCATCAACACCCAGAGCAGCGTCATCGCCGAGCTCAATACCAAGCTTCATAACCTCCTCAGCGGCGCTACGCCCATGTCCACCTCGCAGGCCCAGTTCCAGCTCCAGCAGGCCCAGCTCCAGCTCCAGAACAAGCAACTCGCGCTGAGCAACGCCCGGGCCGCCGTGGAGCAGGTCCAACAGACCATCGCCGCCGATGAGACCAATATCGAATACGCCAAGCAGGACGTCGCGACCGCCCAGCAGAACGTCACCTTCGCCCAGCAGGACCTCGCCTCGGCCCAGGACAGCTATGATACCGCCGTCAAGAACCTCCAGGACGCCCAGGCCATGAGCCCGGTCATCACCGCCCCCTTCGACGGCGTCATCACCAAGGTCAACGTCGCCGGCGGCGATAAGGTCGTCCGCGGCACCGTCGCCGTCGAGATAGCCGACCCCTCCCGCTTCGAGGCTAATATCCTCGTCAGCGAGCTCGATATCCTCCAGGTCAAGATCGGCGATACCGCCACCGTCACCGCGGACGCCGTCACCGGCGGGGTCTTCGCGGCCACCGTCACCCATATTTCCCCCACCGCCACCATCCAGTCCGGCGTCGTCAACTACGGCGTCACCGTGGAACTCCAGGCCCTCACTCCCATCGCCAGCGGCTCCTCCGGTAACGTGACCGCGTCTTCGGGCAACGCCACCGGCCTCTCCGAGCGGCTCCAGCAGGCCGTGGATAGCGGCCAGATGACGGAGGAGCAGGCCCAGCAGATACAGGAGCGCATCGCCTCCGGCAACTTCACCCTCCCCGGCACCAACGGGTCCTCCGGCTCCGGCAGCGCCACCTTCACTCCGCCCGAGGGCGGCTTCGGCGGCGGCTTCGGCGGCGGCGGCTTCGGGGGCGGCGGCTTCTTCAGCGGCAGCACGAGCTCCGGCTCCAGCCAGACCCAGGGCCAGCTCCCCCAGTCCGTCGTCACGGACTACCAGCTCCGCGAGGGGCTCACCGTCACCGTCAGCATCTCCATCGCCACCCGGACCAACGTGCTCCTCGTCCCCAACGCCGCCGTCACCACGACGGGCGGCACCAGCTACGTCCAGGTTATCGGCAGCAACGGCCAGACCACCCAGACGGAGGTGCAGGTGGGCCTCAACGACTGGCAGAACACGGAGATAACCTCCGGCCTCACCGAGGGCGAGACCGTCCTCGTGCCGCTCAACACCGCGCCCACCTCGTCGTCCTCCAACCAGCGGACCGGCGGCATCCTGGGGCTGGGAAGGTAGCGGTGCCGCGATGATACGCCTGAGAAACATCACCAAGACCTACCCCATGGGAAAACGGAGCCTCCAGGTGCTCAAGGGCATTGACCTTGACATCGAAAAAGGCGAGCTCCTCGCCATCATGGGCCCGTCCGGCTCCGGCAAGTCCACCATGCTCAACGTGCTCGGCTGCCTGGACAAACCCACCTCCGGCCAGTACCAGCTCGACGGCCGCGAGGTCAGCAAGCTCTCCGGAGGCGAGCTCGCCGAGGTCCGCGGGCACAAGATAGGCTTCATCTTCCAGACCTTTAACCTGCTGCCCCGGCTCACCGCCGTGGCCAACGTCGAGCTCGGCATGCGCTACGTCGGCGGGACGGACCACAAGCTCGCCATCCGGGCCCTGGAACAGGTCGGCCTCGGCGAGCGCGTCAACCACCGCCCCACTGAGCTCTCCGGCGGCGAGCAGCAGCGCGTCGCCATCGCCCGCGCCCTCATCAAGAACCCGCCCCTCCTCCTCGCCGACGAGCCCACCGGCAACCTGGACAGCGCCTCCGGCGATGAGATCATCAGGATACTCACCAACCTCCACGCCGAGCGCGGCATCACCCTCGTTATGATTACCCATGACCCGGACGTCGCCCAGGCCTGCCAGCGCATCGTCCACGTCAGGGACGGCCTCATCACCCGGGAGGAAACGGTATGAAAAAGTGGCTTGATCCCTTCACCACCGCCTTTTCCGGCGTCATCACCCACAAGCTGCGGTCGTTCCTCACCATCCTCGGCATCGTCATCGGCGTCGGCGCGGTGATTACGCTCATGTCCGTCGGTAAGGGCGCCGAACAGCAGATTCTCTCCAACATCCAGAGCCTCGGCTCCAACCTCATCTCCATCAGCCCCGGCTCGTTCACCTTCGGCGGCATTCGCGGCGGCTCCTCCCAGACCCTCACCGTGCAGGACGCCGCGGACATCGAGGCCCAGGTGCCGGATATCACCGCCGTGGCCCCCATCTATAGCTCCAGCAGCCAGCTCATCGCCGGTGACAGCAACACGAGCGCCCAGGTCATCGGCACCACGCCGGAGTACCTGAACGTCAACAACCTGAGCCTCGCCGATGGTTCCTTCTTCTCGTCCCAGGACTACGATAGCTCTAACAAGGTCATCGTCCTCGGCTCTGACGTCGCCGCCACCCTCTTCCCCTATGGGAATCCCATCGGCCAGCAGGTCCGCATGGGTACCATCATCGTCCGCGTCATCGGCGTCCTCAACAGCAAGGGCGTTAATTTCGATTCGCCGGATAGCGCCGTCGTCATGCCCCTCACCGCCATGCAGCAGACCATCGCCCAGCCCCGCACCACCACCGGCGAGCCGACCGTGTCCTCCATCACCCTCACCACCACCGACGCCAAGTACACGCAATCCGTCATCGCCTATATAACTGACCTCCTCCGCACCAACCACCACCTGGCCTCCACGGCGGGTAACGACTTCCGCATCACCTCCACCGAGGAAATCGCCGCCACCCTCACCTCCACCGTCGGTACGCTGACCCTCCTGCTCGGCGCCATCGCCGCTATCTCCCTTGTCGTCGGCGGCATCGGCGTCATGAACATCATGCTCGTCTCCGTACTCGAACGCACCCGGGAGATAGGCATCAGGAAAGCCCTCGGCGCCAAGCAGCGCGATATCTGGGGCCAGTTCCTCATCGAGGCCGCCTTCCTCAGCCTGGCCGGCGGCATCATCGGCGTCGTCGCCGGCTGGCTCGTCGCCTACTTCATCGACCGCTTCAACGTTATAACTACCTACGTCACCGGAGATATCGTCGTGCTCGCCGTCGGCGTGGCCGTCGGCATCGGCCTCTTCTTCGGCTTCTACCCGGCCTGGAACGCCTCCCGGCTCGACCCCATCGAGGCGCTCCGCTCCGAATAACAGTCGCATACCCGCCCGCCCGCCCTCGCCCCTCCTCGGGGCGGGCGGGCCGGCTACCTCTGAAAATTTGCCTTGGCGCCCCTATCCTCGCGGCCCCACCTGCGTTATACTCGGTGGAACGACCCCATGAGGTCAGGAGGCACATACTATGAAACGCGCCCTCGTCTTCGGTCTTGCCATCGTCCTGCTGCTGCCGCTGCTCATCAGCGGCTGTGCCGTGGTCTCACCCGCCACGACGTCGGTCAGTCCGAGCAACGCTGGGACGCCCACGGTATCCATGGCGCTAGCTCTCACCGCCGACGACTTCGCCGCCGACGCCCACCCCGTCCGGAACGTATCGTTTGCCGCACCGGATACTCTTTCGGTAACGCTGGACGCAAACCCCACGACCGGTTACGAGTGGAGTGGGAACGCCACCATCTCCGGCCCGGCGGTCCGTCAATCGTCCTACGGCTATATCGAACCGACCTCCACCCTCGTCGGCGCGCCCGGCAAGTCCGTCTGGGTGTTCGACGCAGTAGAACCCGGTAGCGCTACCATCACTCTCTCCTACGCCCGCCCCTGGGAGAGCGTGCCGCCCACCTGGACGCTGACCATCTACGTCACCGTGAAATAAAAAATCACCCCAAAATGCGACAAAATCGGGGGAGCCGCCAGGCTCCCTCTTTCATTTGAACATGCTATACTGGAACGGTTGCCCCTTTGAGGCTTTGCTTTGAAATAGTGTCATTCTGGGCCCGCCGGAGGCGGGCGTGAGAACCTCGGTCGCTGAGGGCCCGGCTCGTCTCGGAGCATCATCGCCCCGGGGTTCTGAGGGACGGCCCCTCTTTGGGAAGGACGATGGACGCCAAGAGCCTTGACATGCTGGAGTTTCCCCGCATCCGGGAGTTGATCGCCGGGTACGCCGCCTTTTCCGGCGGCCGCGAGCTGGCTAACGAACTGCGCCCGCTGACGGACCACGGCGCCATCACCCGCCTGCTGGCCCGGACCGCCGAGGCCCGCGATCTCCTCTCCCTGGAGCGCGACTTCTCCGTCGGGGACGTCACCGATATACGCGACCAGGCCCGCCTGGCGGAGAAAGAGGGCATTTTGGAACCCGCCGCCTTGCTGGAAGTGCGCTCCTGCCTGGCCGCCCTCCACGAGCTCGTCCGCGCCCTGAAAGAGCGGGCCGAGGACTTTCCCCTGCTCTGGGACATCGCCGCCGGCATCGTCGAGCTGCGCCAGATAGAGAAGGACATCGCTTCCTGCATTGACCTCTCCGGTGACGTCCTCGACGCCGCCTCACCGGCGCTCGCCTCCGTCCGCCGCCAGCTCCGGGACACCCGCGCCCAGATTCTGGAGCGGCTCGAGCACTTCATCCAGTCCCCGCGCGGCCGCAAGATGCTTCAGGAAGACATCATCACCGAGCGGGAGGGCCGCTACGTCGTCCTCGTCAAGATGGAGTATCGCCACGAGGTCAAGGGCATCGTCCACGATATCTCCAACACCGAGGCCACCGTTTTCGTCGAGCCCACCGCCACCGTCGGCCTCGGCAACGCTATCCGCGAGCTCGTCATCGAGGAGCGCCGCGAGGTGGAGCGCGTCCTCCGCATTTTGAGCGCCGAAATCGGCGCCCACGCCGATGATATCGCCCGTAACATCGAGCTGGCTTCGGAGCTTGACCTCATCGTCGCCAAGGCCAGGTTCGCCCGCGCCGTTAAGGCGTCGGAGCCGGTCATCGTCCCTCCGGACGCCCCCGCGGACGAGGCCTTCCTCGATCTGGTGGACGCCCGCCACCCCCTGCTCGGGGAAAAGGCCGTCCCCTTCTCGGCGGAGCTCGGCCACGAGTACAGGGTTCTCGTCATCACCGGCCCCAACACCGGCGGCAAGACGGTCACCTTGAAAACTATCGGCCTCATCAACCTGATGGCCCAGAGCGGCATCCCGGTGCCCGCCGCGCCGCAGAGCCGCCTGCCCGTTTTCGACGGCGTCTTCGCGGACATCGGCGACGAGCAGTCCATCGAACAGACCCTCTCCACCTTTTCCTGGCACATCGGCAACGTCAACCGCATCGTCCAGCAGGCCACCGGGCGCTCGCTCGTGCTCCTCGACGAACTTGGCACCTCCACGGACCCCGCCGAGGGCGCCGCCCTCGCCCGCGCCATTCTGCTCTACTTCCTGAAACGCGGCACGCTGGCCGCCATCACCACCCATTTCAGCGATTTGAAAGCCTTCGCCCACGCCACGGATGGCTTGCAGAACGCCTCGCTGGAGTTCGACCCCGTCAACCTGCGGCCCACCTACCACCTCGCCATCGGCATCCCCGGCGGCTCCAACGCCATGGCCACCGCCGCCCGCCTCGGCCTGCCGCAGGAGATTATTGACACCGCCCGCTCCTACCTCGCCGGGGGCGGCCAGGAACTGGAAGACTTGCTCGCCGGGCTCATGCAGGAGCGCCAGGCGGCCACCGATTTGCGCAAAAAGGCGGACGAGGAGCGCCGCCGCCTGGAAAAGCAGAACGCCGAGGTGACGAAGGAGCTGGAACGCCTCCGCTCCGAGGAGCGCCGCACCATCCAGCAGGCGCGGGATGATATCGTCCGCGAGGCCGCCGGGCTCAATAGGGAAATCCGCCAGGCCGCGGCCGACCTCCGCAAGGCGAAGTCGAGCGAGAGCGTCGAGCAGGCCCGCCGCGCCCTCTCCGACGTCCGCGAGCGATTGGAGACCGGCCAGCTCCGCCACCGCGAGGACGAGACGCCGGAGCCGGAGAGCGAGACCATCGCCGTCGGCGATACCGTGCGCCTGCGCGAGGTCGGCATGACGGCCGCCGTCATCTTCCTCGACGAGGCCAACCGCGAGGTCGAGGTCCAGGCCGGCCGCACCAGGATGCGCCTCTCGCTCGACGCCGTCGCCAAGGTGACGAAAGCCACCCCGGAAACCCCGCCCCGCGAAATCCTGCCCGCAACCCCCGCTCCTTCCCGCCAGCTCGACCTCCGCGGCAAGCGCGCCGACGAGATAGAGCCATTATTGGATTCCTATCTGAACGACGCCGCCCGCGCCAACCTGCCGGAGGTCCGCATCATCCACGGCGTCGGTACCGGCACCGTCCGCGCCATCGTGCGGGACTTCCTCAACGGCTACCCGCTCGTCAGATCCTTCCGCGCTGGTGAGCGCGATGAAGGCGGCGACGGCGCCACCGTCGTGAAACTCTGATTCCGGGAGAACCTGTCATGTCCGCACCCGTCAAGCACGTCTACACCCGCCAGCGCATGCTCGAATGGCTGGAAAGTCTGGAGCAAGCCTCCGGCGCCAGCCTCACCGTCTCGCTGAAAGCCGGCGCCACCCCTGAGGAGATTAAAAACCACCTCGGGCACGTCCCCGCCAGATCCGAGGCCATCGGCCACTGCGAGTACCACGCCGGCAAAGCGAAGCAGGGGTCGTTCGTCATGTGGGGACAGGAGCACGGCTTCCTCGTCCAGCCCCCCTTCCCGGTGACCGATTCCTGCGTCACGCCGGAGCTTGACGTCGCCACCCTGCGCGCCATGCTCGGCCAGGACTACCTCGTCGGTTTCATCCTGGTGCGGCTCGGGGCGTTCGCCGTCGGCGTCGCCCGGGGAGAAACGCTCCTCACCAGCAAGGTCGGCACCGGCAACGTCCACGGACGGCACCGCCAGGGCGGCTCCTCCGCCCACCGCTTCGAGCGCCACCGCGACAAGCAGATAGAGTACTTCATCACTCGCCTCTGCAGCTACGCGCGGGAGCAAATCGGACCCTACGAGAAGAAGCTGGACTACCTGGTGTACGGCGGCTCGACGACCGCCATCGAGACGGCCCGGAAACAGTGCGGCTTCATCGCCAGCCTGAAAACGCCGCAGCTGCCGCCGCAGTTGGATATCCCGGACCCGCGCCTGCCGGTGCTGGAGACCGCCGTCCGGGACGCCTGGTCGAGCACCGTCTACGAGTTCCGCGACGACTGAAACTTCCTGTCGTTTATGTCAACCGGTCGGCCCTTCCAGCTTCTTGAGCGCCTCCCGGAACATCGCCCGGTGGTGCTTCTCCCGCTCGTAGGCCAGCTTGAAAGACTCCGCCGCGTCCGTCCGCCCCTCCTCCTCCGCCTCCCGGATGAACTTGGGATACATGGACATTATTTCCAGGCTCTCCCCCTCCACCGACTCGCGCAGGTTGTCCGCCGTCGTCCGCACCACGTCCATCGCTCGCAGGTGGGTCAGCGCGTGCACCACCTCCGCCCCGGCCGCCTCCCGGAATATCTGGGCTATCTCCGTCATCCCCTCGTCAATCGCCTTCTGCGTGTAGGCCAGGTACTCGATGTACGTCTGGCTCTCGTCCGCGAAGGCTATTTTCAAATTATCGTCCGTTACTCCCATGGGCTTCCCCCCTCAGGCCTCGCCGGCCAGTTCGTAGACTTTCCCTATCATCCCGGAGCGCAGCGCCGCACAGCCGCCCCGCGCGTGACAGTGTCCGCACGTCGCGCCGCCCACGTTGACCTCCTTGAGCTTGCCCTGCCGCACCAGCGTCTCCAGCATCCCCTCCAGCGCGCTCCGGTCCGTGCCGAGCGCCCGGCTCAGCTCGTTGAGATCCATCGGCTGCGCCGTCTCCCGGAACGTCTTCAGTATCTCCGTCAGCATGCGGTACCTCCTAGTGGATGAACAGCCGCCCGACCTGGAACACGAGCGTCGCCGCCACCCATCCCAGGGCCAGGGTATAGAGTATCGTGAAAATTGTCCACTTCCAGCTCCCCGTCTCCCGCTTGATGGTGGTGAGCGTCGCCACGCAGGGGATGTAGAGCAGTATCATCAGCATGAAGCCGTAGGCGACGAGCGGCGTCCAGGCGAGCTGGCTGTGGAGCGCCGTGCCGATGGTCGTCCCGCTCTCCGCGCCGAACAGCGTCCCGAAGGCCCCGACGACCGTCTCCTTGGCGAAGACGCCGAAGACGAGCGCCACCGCCGCCTGCCACTGGCCGAAGCCCGTCGGGCCGAAAATCGGCGCGATGGCCCGCCCGATGCTCTCCAGAACGTTGAAATAGTCCATCACCCAGATGACGAATACCGCCATGAAGATGAAGGTGCCCGCCCGCGAGATGAACGCCCAGCCGCGCTCCCAGACGTGGGCCGCCACGTTGGTAACCGTCGGCACGCGGTACGGCGGCAGCTCCATCACGAAGTGCCCGCTCTCCCCCGGCACGAGCTTGCGCCGGAAGAGCCAGGCCATCCCGATGGCCGCCACCACGCCGATGGCGTACATGGAGAACACCACGAGCCCCTGGTTCCTCGTGAAGAACGCCCCCGCCAGCAGCACGAACACCGGCAGCCGCGCCCCGCAGGACATGAGCGGCGTGACGAGGATGGTCACCAGCCGGTCTCGCGGGTTCTCTATCGTCCGGCTCGCCATCACCGCCGGCACGTTGCAGCCGAAGCCGATGATGAGACTGAGGAACGACCGCCCGTGCAGGCCGATGTGGTGCATCAGCCGGTCCATGACGAAGGCCGCCCGCGCCAGGTAGCCGGTGTCCTCCAAAATGGAGAGACAGATGTAGAGCAGGAAAATGACCGGCACGAAGGCGAGTACCGCCCCCACGCCGCCGATGACGCCGTCCCGGATGAGGCTGCCGAGCCAGTCCGGCCGTACGAACTCCAGGTGCACCGCCAGCCAGCCGAGACCGCTGGCGAGCCAGTCAACCAGCGGCACCGAGAGTACGAAGGTCAGCTCGAATACGCCGAATAAAATCGCCAGGAAGATAGGGATCCCGAGCCAGCGGTTGAGCATCACCCGGTCAATGCGGTCGGTCGCGGTGACCTTCTCCACGGCCGGTTTTTTCAGAACCTCTTTTACCAGCCCGCTGATGAACCCGTAGCGGGCGTCCGCCACCAGCGTCTCGGCGTCGTCGCCGTGGATGTGTTTCAGGTGGGCCAGGCTCTCGTCACGGGCCTTGAAGAGGACGGACTCAGGCACCTTCCGCCTCCTGCACCCGCCGGACGATGTCCCGGTCGTCCTCGAGCAGCTTCACCGCCAGCCACCGCGGCGACCACGCCTTGTAGCGCTCGTCCCCGGCGATGACGCCAGTCAGCTTCTCCACCTCGTTCTCGATGTCCTGCCCGTAGTGCACCGCCTGCGGCCCCGCCGCCAGCGTGCCGTCCGCCACTTTCGTCACCGTACTGAGCAGCTCTTTGATCCCCTCGCCCCGGGAGGCCACCAGCGG
Source organism: Dehalococcoidales bacterium (assembly GCA_034430495.1). Classification (GTDB taxonomy): domain Bacteria; phylum Chloroflexota; class Dehalococcoidia; order Dehalococcoidales; family RBG-16-60-22; genus DAOUEG01. The sequence goes on along the minus strand of DAOUEG010000049.1, from coordinate 6,028 downwards.
TACCACCGGCGCGCCGACCAGCTCGGCGAGCTTGGGAACGTCTATCTCGTAGCCGCGCGCCCGCGCCACGTCCATCATGTTGAGGGCGATGACGAGCTTCGCCTGCATCTCCATCATCTGCACCGTCAGGTATAGGTTGCGCTCCAGGTTGGAGGCGTCCACCACGTCCACCACCACGTCCGGGTGCCCGTTGATGACGTAGTCGCGGGCCACCACCTCGTCGAGGGAGTAGGCTGTCAGGCTGTAGGTCCCCGGCAGGTCCATCACGGTAATGCGGCGGCCTTCGAAGGTGCAGTAGCCCTCCTTCTTCTCCACCGTCACCCCCGGCCAGTTCCCCACGTGCTGCCGGGAGCCGGTCAGCGCGTTGAAGACGGTCGTCTTGCCGGAGTTCGGGTTGCCGGCCAGGGCGATGGTAACGGGCCGCTCAGGCATCGGCCGGCGGTTCCTTCCTCGCGATGATTTTCTGGGCCACGCCGCGTCCGAGCGCCAGCCGCGACCCGCGTACTTCGATGAGCGTCTGCCCGGTGTGGCCGCCGCTCACTATCTTGAGGGGCGTTCCCGGCGTGATGCCCATGTCCCCGAGGCGCCGCTGCAAACCCCAGCCGGCCCGCACCGCCAGCACCGTCACCGTCTCCCCCTTCTCCATCCCGGTCAGCGGCCCCTCGGTGACGTCCACGGTGATTTTTTCCGCCTCGGACTTGCGCACGGCCAGGTCGTACCCCTTGACCCGTATCTGGACGGGGTCGCCGAGGGGCGCCACCCGCTCCACGCTGACCCGGGAGCCGGCCACGACGCCCATGTCGAGCAGGCGGCGGCGTATCTCCCCGCTCCCGCCGACGCGGATGATGATGCCGCCTTCGTCCGGGTGGAGCTGGCTGAGCGGCCTCGTGTTCATGCCGGTACCTCCGCTTGGCGAAAAGTTAGGCTTCCCTTATTATACGGGGTTCCCCGAACCTCCGTCAAGTATCCCTAATGAAATTTTTAGGGTTACCTTATTTTTCTCTTGACACCCGCCTAATAACGGCCTATCATGGAAGGAGAGAGGACGGCATGAGCCAGAGGACCACCGAGGAGTACCTGGAGACCATCGGCGCGCTGGAAGAGCGTGAGCGACCGGTCAGCACCTCCGCCATCGCCCAGAGCATGGGCGTCTCGCTGGCATCCGTTTCGGAGATGCTGCGGCGCCTCGCCGAAAAGGGTTTCGTCGAGCACCAGCCCTACGGCGGCGCCTCCCTTACCGCCGAGGGGAGAAAACACTACCTCCACCTTACCCGCCGCCACCGTCTCTGGGAGGTCTTTCTCAACCGCCACCTCGGCGTGCCCTGGGAGGACGTCTACCAGCACGCCTGCTCGCTCGAGCACGCCACCTCGGACCTCGTGGCGGACCGCCTCGCCGCCTTCCTCGATAACCCCACCCGATGCCCCCACGGCAGCCCCATCCCCGGCAAGGACCTCAAGCCGGCCCCCGCCGACCCCGGCCGGACACTGGCGGACATCGAGCCGGGCACGGCCGTCGTCATCACCAGCATCATTCTGGAGCGGGACGCGGACTTCCTCCGCTACCTCACCGAAAACGGCCTCACGCCGGGAGCGACGGCCAAGGTGGTGGAAAAGGCCGCCTACGACGGCACACTGACGGTGGAGGTCGGCGGCGTGATGAAGGCCATCGGCAAGGAAGCGGCCTCTCTCGTGCTCGTCCGCCCGGACGAGTCCCCCGAAAAGTAGCCGCGCGGCAGTCCGCGCCTCAGGCCTGCTGTTTCTTCCGCGAGTAGTACCGCCGTACCTTGGCGCGGTTGCCACAGTCCCCCATGTCGCACCAGCGGCGGCTCCGGTTGCGGCTCGTATCCCAGAACAGCCAGCCGCAGCCGTCGGCGTCGGCGCACTGCCCGAGCCGGACGATATCCGCCGAGGTCAGCAGGTCGAGCGCCGACCGCACCACCGGCCATAACAGGCTGTCGAGCTCGTCCTCGCCGGCATCGATCTCCCAGGCGAAGCCGTCGTCCTTCACCACCAGCCGGGAGCGGGCGTGGAGATCGGCCGCCGCCCGGTTGACGGCCCCCAGGTCGTCCGCCGGTATCTCCTGCCCGTGCGCCCTGGCGGCCAGGACGCCGTAGATGGCCTCCCGGAGCTTGATCGCCTTCGCCAGCGTTGCCTCGGCCTCGGCCGGGGTTTTGGCGCTCCGCCGCGTAAATTTCTCCGCGCCGTCGGCCGTCACGATGCCGACCTTCTCCGCCCAGCCGACGAGGTCCGCGTAGCTGTTCAGGCTTTCCTCCGGGTGGTCGCTGGCGTGCCAGTCAACCGTGTTGGCAAAGTCCAGGCACAGCCAGCCGGTTTTGGTCGTGTACTCACTGTCCACGGTTCACCCCCGCCAAAAATATTTCCCGTATAACCATCAAAAACCTATTGACAGGTTATAACTCCCTCTGTATAATCTAACCATCAAACGGATTATAGCAGGTGTCACAATGGAAATCAATATGATGGACCGCCAGAATCCCTTTTCCCTGCCCCGGACCCGCGTCGCCGCCCTCCCGGTCACGCCTCCCTGCGAGTGCTCTTTCGAGACCCCCCGCCTCGGCCGACTGGTCCACGCCGTCGCCCGCGCCGGCGCCGCCTTCCTGGACTGGCTCAACCGCCTCGGCGCCCGCCGCCTTGACCCGGAAGCCCTGGAGAAGATGCACTGCCGGCACGCCTCCCTCCGCATCAAGGGCATCGGCCACTAGCACCTCCTCCCTTCGGCCTCCCGCCCTTTTTCAGGCCATTGCTTGACAAATGTCACCGCCGGGTGTACCATACCCGTGCCTGAAATCTCCCAGGGAGATACAGATGGCAACGCAGCCGCGCCCGCCGCGCCCCCTGTGGCGAGACTGGCGCTTTTACGTGCCCGCTATCCTCATCCCCGTCATCGGCATCGTCATGGGCGTCATGGGACCGAGCTGGTTCGGCGAGAAACTGGCCGATTTCGCCATGTCCGTCCAGCCGATGAGCCTCACCACCTACCCCGGCGGTGCCGTCCAGACCCAGGTCAACGTCGCCGACGTCCACGGCTACGACCACGAGGTCCTCCTCAGTTGCGACGAACAGCCCCCCGGCATCATCGTCACCTTCATTCCCCTCGGCGGCCCAAAACCGTCCTACCAGTCCACCATTACCGTGACGGTCAAGGACGGAGTGGCCCCGGGCGACTACTCCGTCCACATCACCGGCACCGGGAGCAGCGGGGAGCGCCATGACTGCATTTTCATCGTCACCGTCAAGCCACCGCCGACCCCCACGCCCGCGGAAACGGTGACCGTATCGTCCACGGTAACCACCACCGCTCCCCCGCAGACCGTCACCGGGACAACGCCAGCGCCGGAGCCGCAGGCCGCTATCACCTACCCGCGGGACAATACCGAGGTGAGCGGCTACGAATCCGTCCTCGGGACTTCGAGCGATATTCCCGCCGGCTCCGAGCTCTGGCTCATCGTCTACCTGCCCTCCACCCACCGCTACTACCCTCACAGCGCCCCCGTCAATCTCGAGCCGAACGGCGACTGGTCGTCACCGCTGTACATCGGCGGTCCGGAGGACGCCGGCCTGACCGCCCACGTCATGCTCTACCTCGTTGATACCGATGCCGGGCAGGCCTTGCGCGACTACCTGACCGCCAGCGAAGCGGATCAGGAGTGGCCGGGGCTGGACGGGCTTCCCGCCGGGGCCGCCCAGCAGGACAGCGTCAAGGTCACCCGCCAGTCCGCCCCGACGACGACCCCCACGGCGAAGGGCACCATCACCTATCCGCTCGCCAATAGTTCGGTTTCCCGAGAAGAGACCCTCACCGGCACCTTCCAGGACCTGCCCGAGGATGCCGGGCTCTGGATTTTCGTCTACATCCCGTCAATCGGCCGGTACTACCCCCAGAGTATGCCGGTGACCCCGGACGGGAACGGCACCTGGAGCTTCTATACCTTTATCGGCGGGCCGAATGACGCCGGCCTCGATTTCGAGCTCGTCCTCGTCCTCGCCGACCCGGCCGCCACCCAGGCTCTTCTCGATTACCAGGCTGCCCAGCCCGGCGCCGGTATCCCGTCCCTGCCCGCCGGGGCCGCCGAGCTTGACCGGGTTCCCGTCACCCGCCGGTAGTTCACGGCCTCCTTGCCCCGTCCACCCCCTTTCCCCTATACTTTTCCCAAACGCACATCAAGGGGGCTACCATGCCGGCAACCGTCTACCCTACCGGGACCGTTCACTACGACCCATCCAAGACCTGGAGTGGCTACACGCTCTTCGGCTCATCCCTCCATACCCCCAACGGCCGCGGCGCCGTCCTGATTGATATGAACGGCAACGTCGTCAACCGCTGGAAGGGGCTGGACGGCATGCCCAACAAGATGCTCCCCGGCGGCCGCGTCCTCGGCTCCTCCGGCGTCCGCCCCCACAGGTACGGCTACCAGGACATGCTCGATGTCGTCCAGGTAGACTGGGACGGTAACATCGAATGGAAGTTCGACCGCCTCGAGCGGGTCAAGGACCCCCGCCGCAAGCCGCGCTGGATGGCCCGCCAGCACCACGACTACCAGCGCGAGGGCAATCCGGTCGGCTACTACGTCCCCGGCGCCGAGCCTTTCGTGGACCGCGGCTACACCTACATCCTCTGCCACAAGACCCTCGTCGCGCCGGCCGTCAGCGCCCATACCCTCGTGGACGACGTCATCATCCAGGTGGACTGGCACGGTCAAATCGTCTGGGAGTGGACCTGCTCCGATCACTTCGAGGAGCTCGGCTTCGACGAGGCCGCCAGGAACGCCCTCGCCCGCAATCCCAACGTCCAGACCTTCATGGGCCCCGGCTGGGGCGACTGGATGCACCTCAACTCCTGCTCGCTCGTCGGCCCCAACCGGTGGTGGGACCAGGGCGACGACCGCTTCAATCCGGACAACCTCATCGTGGACGGCCGCCAGACCAATATCATTTTCATCATCTCCCGCGAGACCGGCAAGATTGTCTGGAAGATGGGGCCGGACTACGCCGTCCCGGAATTGAAGGAAATCGGCCAGGTCATCGGCCAGCACCACGCCCACGTCATCCCGGCCGGCCTGCCCGGCGCCGGCAATATCATGCTCTTTGATAACGGCGGCAGCGCCGGCTACGGCATCCCCAACCCCGGCGCCCCGGACGGCGTCAATAACGCGCGGCGGGACTTCTCCCGCGTCATCGAGTTCGACCCCTCGACCATGAAAATCGCCTGGTCCTACCCCAAGATGGGCCCCGGCCCCGGCCCGCGCGGTACCCTCTACTCCGGTTTCGTCAGCAGCGCCCAGCGCCTCGCCAACGGAAACACCATGATTACGGAAGGCAACAATGGCCGCCTCTTCGAGGTCACCCCAGAGGGCGAGACGGTCTGGGAGTACCTCAGCCCCTACCCGGCCGGCCGGCTCCATTTCAACCTCGTCTACCGCGCCTACCGCGTCCCCTACGCGTGGGTGCCCCAGCTGGAAAAGCCGCAGGAAATCGCCGTGGCGCGGCCGGACAATAACCGGTTCCGCGTGCCGGGCGCGCCGAAGCAGAAATCCGGCAAGGTCACCCCGGTGAAGTTCTAGGTAAGGCCCTTCAGCACGGCTTCCAGGACCTCCGCCGCCTCGTCCACATCGTCGCCGCTCACCATCCGGTTGGTAACCACCCGGAACTGCGGCCCGCCGAGCGCGCTCACCTTGACGCCCCGCTCCAGGCACTTCGCCGTGAACTCCTCCGGCGAGAGCCCCGCCGCCAGGTCGAACCGCACGATGTTCGTCACCACCGTGTCCAGGTCGAGCCGGATGCCCGGCATCGTTACCATCCGCTCCGCCAGCCGCCGCGCGTTGGCGTGGTCGTCCCTGAGACGCTCCACCATCGTCTCCAGCGCCACGATGCCCGCCGCCGCCAGTATCCCCGCCTGCCGCATTCCCCCGCCGAGCATCTTGCGGAGCCGCCGGGCTCTCTGGATAAGCTCCCGGCTGCCGCACAACAGCGAGCCGACCGGCGCGCTGAGCCCCTTGGAGAGGCAGAA